>JAIPCE010000325.1 GCA_021738345.1 Rhodoferax sp.
GTGGACTCGGCGGCCGCTACGTTGCGCGAGCTCAACCCTCTCGTCACACTCACCCTTATCAGGGAACGGGCCGACACCGCCTTGCTCGACGAAATACTGCCTCGGGTCGATGTAGTGCTCGACTGCTGCGACAATTTTGCGACCCGCCATGCCGTCAATGCCGCCTGCGTGCGCCATCGCAAGCCCCTGGTGTCAGGCGCGGCGATCCGTTTTGACGGGCAAATCAGCGTCTACGATCCCCGCTCGGGTGGGCATCCCTGCTACGCCTGTGTTTTTCCACCCGATGCCGCATTCCAAGAGACGCGGTGCGCCACCATGGGCGTGTTTGCACCTCTGGTTGGCATCATCGGCACTTTGCAGGCAGCAGAGGCCCTCAAAATCGTGGCGGGTACAGGAAAAAGCTTGGCCGGGCGCCTGCTCATGCTCGACGCCCGGGCCATGGAATGGACCGAAGTCACGCTGCCACGCAACCCGAATTGCCCGGTTTGTGGCCCTAAAAATGCGCTTTAGACGCATAAGTTCCTGTTAGACTTTGTGCGTCCATTGATTGTTCATTTCCAGTCCCCACCGTGGCATCTCACTCACAGAGCACCTTAGTCGATCTGCAAAAGCTGCGTCTGGACGATGCGCGCGCCTTGCTTGACCCTGAAATGACGCTCGCCCTGCCGCCCGTGCAGGAGTCTGCGGCAGCCCATTTGCAGGGCATCATCAACGGCCTGTGCCAGTTGTCGCTCAAAGACCCGCTGACCGGTATGGCAAACCGGCGACACTTCAACACCGTGCTCGAACGTGCCATTGATGTCGTGGCGCGGTCCGGCGAACCCGCTTTGCTGTTGATGCTCGACATTGACCACTTCAAAAAAGTCAATGACACCTATGGCCACCAAGCCGGAGACATTGTGCTGCAGACGGTGGCCAGATGTCTGGGCAAATGTGTGCGCCCGATGGACACCGTGGCACGCTATGGTGGTGAAGAATTTGCTGTGATTTTGCCCAATTGCCATACCTCTTACGGCACCACGGTGGCTGAACGTATTCGCGAGACCGTAGAGGCGCTGGTCACCCAGGTCTCGCCGGGTGTCATGCTCAAGGTCACAGTCAGCGTCGGCGGCGCCTATGCCCCGGAATGGGTGCGCTCGACCACCGCCTTGTGGACAGAACGCGCCGACGTTCAGTTGTACCGCGCCAAACGCGAGGGCCGCAACCGGGTCTTTCTGGACCAACAGCAAGAAATTTTTGTCAGTGCCGAGGAGAAGAACCTGCTTTTTGGACATCTTGCGTTGGGCGAACCCGCCTGGATCGAAAATGTTTCTGGTGAACTGTCGGGCGCTACTGCCGTTGGGGCCATGCAAAGGGTGAATTGATGTCTGAAGTGCTTATTCCCACCGTTCCTACCCCCACCAGTACCTCGGTGCCACTCAAGCCCCTGGGCAAGGTAGTGGCCGTGACCAGTGGCAAGGGTGGGGTTGGCAAGACCTTTGTTTCTGCCAATCTGGCTGCCGCCCTGGCCAAGCTGGGGCAACGTGTATTGGTGCTAGACGCCGATCTGGGTCTGGCCAACCTTGACGTCGTGCTCAATCTGTACCCCAAAATCACCTTGCATGATGTGTTTACCGGCAAGGCCAAGCTCGAAGAGGCCATCATCCGGGCGCCCGGTGGGTTTTCGGTGCTACTGGCAGGCTCGGGCATGGTCGAGTACTCGCGCCTGACACCCGAGGTCCGCGACGACTTCCTGCGCATCATGTCCGGGCTGGTGCCGCATTACGACGTGGTCCTGCTCGACACCGGAGCCGGTATTTCAGACGTGGTGCTGTTCGCCGTATCGCTGGCCTCCGAGGTGATTGTGGTCGCCACCCCCGAGCCCACTTCGCTGACCGATGCCTACGCCACGATCAAGGTCCTGGTAGGCCAGCAAAAACGGCAAATCATCCGCATGGTCATCAACCAGACGGCCCGCATTGGTGATGGTCGCGCTATCACGGTGCAACTGCAGCAGGTACTCGACCGCTTTGTTCCAACCGAGCCGGGTCGATCGATCAAGTTGGTGCACGTGTGTGACATTCCCGCTGACCCTACCGTGCGGCAGGCCATCATGCGCCGCCAGTTGCTCATGCAGTCCGCGCCGAGTTGCCCGGCGGCACTTGCGATTGCCCAACTGGCGCTCAAAATCGAGCAAAGCATCATCCACCGCACGGCGTGAGCCCCGCGACGTTCTTCAGGCACTGACAATCCAGCCTTCCAGAGGATCCAGGTTCGGTGGCAACCCATATAAAGGGTGACCGCCCCGGTGCTGCTGCTCGGCCCAGGCGGCCTGCAGCAGACACAAAGCGGCGTCGAGCAAATCGCCGCTGGCATCTTGCACCATGGCATCGCGCTGGGCGTGCGTCAACTTCAAGTGCAGGCCCAGTTGCGTTTGACCGAACTCTAGCGCAGTTACCAGATCTTTGCGGGCGATCAGCCGCTCGGGCGTCTGCTTGGCGCGGTCATCACTTTTGTAACTGCGGCGACCCTGAATCTCGCGCGCCAATAGGCCCGGGTAGGACTCCAGGGCAATCCGCTGAGGGGGCTGCGTCTTGACTGGCGGTCGCTCCATGACTCCTGGCAGATACACCCCCGCCTGAAGCAGACACGGCACACCCGCGTGCAGCATATAAGCCACCGGCGGATTGACCCATTTCATGGACGGGCTAGAGCCCGCAGGAATATCAGTCGCACGATGGGCAAATTTGCCGCCCACGGGCCGGGCATCGCAAAATGCGGCAAAGCGCGCACGAATTTCGGAGCGATCCAGCGATGCGTAATGCGCAATGCACTCGCGCCAAACGGTGGGCCAACCGAGCGACTCCACCAGCGCGCGCGGCAGGCCAAAAGGCAGATCGAACCCACCGATCCAGCGTCTGGGCTGCGCTACGCACGCACGAAATGCCTCGAGTGTGACAAGGCGCTCCTGCTGATCCAAAACGACCCGGCCGCCCTTATGCTGTCCCCATGCAACCACGATGGGCTTGCGCGCACTTGGACGACTGGAAAAGTCGCAACCTAGCAGGACGGTGCCAGGCTCCTCAGGTGCAGTGTCCGACTTCAGACGCGCCCGATGATGGAGGCCGTGGCCATCAGCTCCTCAAGCAAGGCCAATGACACCTTGCCTGACACCGAGTAAGGATCGAGTTCGGGCTTTTCCGCATACTTCAGCAAGATGCTGGCATTGATCTTGGACATATTGACCTGCCCCATGGTCCAGCCGCCAAAACGCCGCTCGGTGATTTCTTCGTAGTGCAGAAGTACCACATCTTTGTGGCGAACATCTTTCTGGATGTGGCCATAGAGGTCGCTGACCGGCATGCGTCCCCCTTCAATGGCTTGCAGAAAGATGCCACCGCCGTAACACAAAATTCCAGTGATACCGCAGGTCGGGTTGTACTGGCGCGCCTTGCTCAAAATATCCTCAATGGCCGAGGTAGAGGGATCAATGGCGCGGCTGGCATAAAGCAAACGGACCAACATGGGAGTTCAACCTTTCCGGGGTATCAGGGATAAAAATTCGCGACGCAGGTTGGAGTCTTTCAGAAAAACTCCCCGCATGACCGAGTTGATCATCTTGCTATCCATGTCCTTGACACCGCGCCAGGCCATGCAATAGTGGCTCGCTTCCATGACGATGGCCAGACCGTCGGGCTGGGTTTTTTCTTGGATCAGGTCGGCGAGTTGCACCACTGCCTCCTCCTGAATCTGAGGTCGCCCCATGACCCACTCCGCCAGCCGAGCGTACTTGGACAGACCGATGACGTTTGTGTGCTCATTGGGTAGCACGCCGATCCAGATTTTGCCGATGACCGGGCAAAAATGGTGGCTGCAGGCACTGCGTACGGTAATCGGGCCGACGATCATCAGCTCGTTCAGATGTTCTGCATTGGGAAACTCGGTGATGGACGGCGCGTGCACAAAGCGACCCCGAAACACCTCATTGACATACATCTTGGCGACGCGGCGCGCGGTGTTGTCGGTGTTATGGTCCCGATCGGTATCGATCACCAGACTGGACAACACGCCCTTCATTTTCTCTTCCACTTCGTCGAGCAGCTTGTCTAGCTCGCCCGGCTCAATGAATTCGGCGATGTTGTCGTTGGCATTAAAACGCTTGCGGGCAGCCAGCAAGCGCTCCCGAATCTTGATGGAAACAGGTGTGCCCTCGTCGGCAACAGATGGGTTCATGGTGTGCATCGTTTTCATTAACATCGCAGAATGGTAGCAGCCTTTAATGAACAAGGTTATTCGCCGGCACTTCAAAGGGCGGTTCACATTGCTGCAATTTCAGTAGCGACTTCCGGTCAAAAACAGCGCCAGGCGCATGCTGCCGTAAGCGAGCCAATCGAGCGCATGCTGCAGCCAGGGACGTGCCGAATGCCGCTGCACATCGAAGGCAACACTGTCTTGCTCCATCGCACGCTGCAGACGGT
The DNA here is from genome assembly GCA_021738345.1 of Rhodoferax sp. GTDB lineage: Bacteria > Pseudomonadota > Gammaproteobacteria > Burkholderiales > Burkholderiaceae_C > Allorhodoferax. The sequence continues at coordinate 4,458 of JAIPCE010000325.1, forward strand.
CACGCAGTTGCCGTGCAAATGCGGCATCTTCTAAAACGATATTGGCCTCCCGCGCCAACAGCAGGCTCAAGGGATCCAGATTCGATGACCCTACGGTCGCCCATTCGCTGTCGATCACCGCGACCTTGGCATGCAGGAAGCCGCTGCGGTACTCGTGGATTTCGACTCCGGCATTGAGCAACGCCAGGATCACGGGCTTGGCCGCGTGGTACTGCATGAAGTACTCATAGCGTCCCTGCAACAGCAGACGCACCCGTACCCCCCGCTGCGCCGCGTGCACCAAGGCTCTGCGCAACTTGCGGCCCGGCAAAAAATAGGCATTGGCAATCAGCACCTCATTGCGCGCATTGGCAATAGCCTTGCGATAGGTGCGCTCGATACGGGTGCGGTTGCGAAAGTTGTCGCGCAGCACCAGGACCGCACGCACGCCCGCATTGCCGGAACGGGGTCGGCTATCGATCATTTCCATGGAACGTAACAAGGAGTCACCCTGGCCTTCCCAGGCGGCGCGCGCATCCCGGAATTCCAGGTGTTCGATCTGCAGCGTCAACTGCAATCGGCGCCAAAACCGCACCATGGTCGCAAGCACCTCTGCCACCAGCGCGCCCCTTACCCGGACCGAGAAATCAAACCGGGGGCGCTCGAGTGGACCAAACACCGGATCGAACCAATCGTCGATGATGTTGATACCGCCACAAAAAGCGACTTCAGCATCGACCACGCACAGCTTACGGTGCAGACGGCGCCAGCGCATCGGAATCAACAAACCGAAGCGCCCCAGCGGTGCAAACCGGTGCCACTGCACCCCCGACTGGGCAAATCGCCGCTGCCAATCAGACGGTACCGGCGGCGAGCCGATACC
>JAIPCE010000326.1 GCA_021738345.1 Rhodoferax sp.
CGCCCGAGTGGGCTGCTGGCGGCGCGTCTGGGTAGGCGCGACGACGCTGCAGGCTACTGCCTGCAAGGAGGAGTAACGACCCCAGGCGCGTTGTCAGCGGCTCAATCGGGTGTGTAGCGCTGTCACCCAAACGGTGATGTCCTTCAAAGCCAAAAAAGTGAGTGTTCATACAGACTTAGTTACAAAAGTAAGCGGTCAACTGAGGAATCTAGGTTCAATGACGATGGTGTACCTGCTGGTCTTCTTACTATCCTTTGCCTGGTCCGCGGCCCCGCAAGCCCAGGTGCGCTCGGAGCCAGCGGCCCTGGGGCTGAACCGGGCCCATAGGCTGGACAGCCCGGCACTTGTTCCGCCAGCCGAGCTTTTGCCTGATGCCGCCACCTTGCCCGATAGGTGGCGTGGCATGCACGCTGATGTGCCACATCAGCGCTGGTACCAATTCCGCTTTGACCAAGGCGGCTGGTCATTTCCCGCCATCTATATAGAGCGCGCCTGTACGAATGTGGAAGTCTGGGTGAACGGTGAGCGGGTGGGCAGTGGCGGCTCCATGGTGGAACCTGTCACGCAAACCTGCTACTTTGCACAGTTGTTCCGTTTTCCCGCAAGCCTGCTCAAACCCGGCGACAACCGGCTGGATGTGCGCGTGGTGGGTTACCCTGCGGAGTGGGTGGCATCGCGCCAGCGCGCTGGCGGGCTCTCACCGCTCTGGGTTGGCGAGCAGTCCGAATTGCAACCCCGGTTTGCGCTGCGCAATTTCTGGAACATCGATCTGGCCCGTGTCATCGGTATCGCCATGGGATTGTTGGGTCTTGCCATCGCCGCATTGGGCTGGTTTCGCAAACAGGACCGGCATCCCTTCTATTTTGGTTTGGCGTTGACGCTCTGGGCGCTCATGGGTACGCGCCTGTATGTGCAGGACATGCCCTTTGGCTGGCGTACCGCGGAGATTGTTTTCACCAGTCTGTACCCGCCGTTTGCCTACGCGTTCATCCAATTTTTGTTGCACTTTGTCCGGCGGCCACAGCGCAGGGTGCGTCAGGTTTTGCTGCTGCAATGCGGTCTGGTGCCGCTGGCTTTGCTGCTCGAGCCAGCCAACGCAATGTCGCAGGCGGCGCTGACCCTGTATGTCCTTCTGACCACCGAATTCCTCGCGGCCTTTGCCTTCTTTGCCTGGCACAGTTGGCGTGGCAGGCGGCGCGACTTTTGGGTGATGGGCGGCATTTTGCTGGTGCTGCTGGTACTTACCGTGCTGGAGGTGGCGATTCAGACTGAATGGATCAATCTGCCAAAAGTCCACTTGTTGCACTTGGCAATGCCGGCTCTTGCCTTGGTCATGGGCGTTCGGTTGGTGCAGGAGTTTGCGGGGGCTTTGGCCGAGACGGAGCGGCTCAACCGCGAGCTGGAACAGCGGGTGGCAGACAAGAGCGCAGAAATTGAGCAAACCTACCGCCAACTCAGCGCCCTTAAAGTAGAGCAGGCGGCGCTGGCTGAACGACAACGCATTGCTTCCGACCTGCATGACGATCTGGGGGCGCAGTTGGTCACTATCGCGCAGGCCAGTTTGGTGGCCAATGATGTCTCCCGCGTGAGCGATCTGGCCCGCAAGGCCTTGGCGGACATGCGGCTCGCCGTACGCGGTTTGACCGGCGAGGAGCAGCCTGTTGCTTACGTGCTGGCCGACTGGCGCCGAGAAACGGTGGAGCGCCTTCAAGTGGCCGGCATTGCCACCTTCTGGAATGCCAGTGAGTCGGCTATGGAATGGGTCTTATCGTCCCGCCTGCAGGTGCAATTGACGCGTGTATTGCGGGAAGCGATCTCGAATGTGATCCACCACAGTGGGGCAAAACACTGTTGGGTGGATATTCATGTGACGCAAGATGCGCTAAGACTGGGCATTGAAGACGACGGTCGAGGCTTTGATGTGCTACACATTGTGGCGGGGCAGGGTTTGCGCAATCTGGAAACGCGCACCCATTCTTTGGGCGGCAGCTTGCACGTTGCCGCACGAGACGAGGGCGGAACCTGTATTCGGGCTGTGGTTCCGCTGACAGGCAATGCGTCAGCGCCATGTCCGCATGATGGGGGTACAGCATGAAAACGGTATGGGTTCTGGAAGATTTGCAGGAGTCGCACAGCTGGCTGGGCCGGGCCCTGGAGGCCGTCTTTCCGGGTGCTGCGCTGCGTAGGTTCTTTCGCCTGACTGAAGCGCTAGACGCAGCCCAAATGCACCCGGCACCCGATCTGGCACTGGTGGATTTGAGCTTGCCGGACGGCAATGGCGTCACCCTCATCAAGTGGCTCAATCTGCATGCGCCCAAAACGGTGTGTGTGGTAGCCAGCATCTATGACGATGACATGCACTTGATGCCCGCCCTGCGGGCCGGTGCCCAGGGCTTTTTGCTCAAGGACCAGAGCTGGGAGGAAATTGCGGAGCTGTTACGGGGCATTGCCGAGGGACGGCCACCGCTTTCGCCCGCCATTGCCCGTCGATTGCTGGCGCACTTCAGACCGTCAACCACTGATCTGGTGCCGCAAGGGCTGACGCAGAGGGAGACGGAAGTGCTGGGCATCATCGCCAAGGGAATGACCTTGGCGGAGACAGCCCGCCTGTTGGGTATCAGCACCCACACCGTCTCGGGCCACACCAAGGAAATTTACCGCAAGCTCAACGTGTCGTCCCGGGCTGAGGCAGCGCTGACGGCGCGCTCGATCGGCTTGGTGTAACCGCAGCCGAACCAGAGACGGGGGAGTCAGTCACACTTCACGATAAGCTTTACTTGGATATTCATTCAGCGTGGCAGGGCTTCCACCTCGTTGCGCCAACGTTCCAGTAGGCGTTTGCGCTCGGCCGCTTGGCCGTACTTGGCGAAGTCGTATTTGATGAGTTGCACGCCCTCGAGCGAAGGAATACGCGGATCGAGCTTGAACGACTTATTGGCGGGCACCTGCAGGCTGTTGGCACGTCCGCCCACCGATTGTCCCTGCGGCCCCATCAGCCAGTCGTAATAGCGCTTGGCGGAATCCTTGTTGCGCTGACCCTTGACCATGGCGATGCCGCCAATCTCGTAGCTCGTGCCCTCGCAGGGGGCGGCGGCCTTGATCGGGTACTTGTTGTTGCGCCAGGCCTCAAAACCAAAGATGAAGCTCACGCCTACCGCCACTTCGCCTTTTGCCACATTGGGCGCTTGGGCCTGGCCACTGCGGGTGTAGTTGCTGATGTTTTTGTGGAGCTTCTTCATGTAATCAAATGCCTGGTCTTCCCCCATCAATTGCACCAGTCCGGCCAGAATGGTGTAGGCCGTACCGCTTGAAGCCGGGTGCGAAATTTCTATGTCTCCCTTGTACTCGGGCTTGATCAGGTCTGACCAGCACTTTGGTTCTGGCAGTTTTTTCTTTTGCAGCAATTCGGTGTTCCAGCCAAAGCCAATGGCCGAGGTGTAAAAGCCGCCGACCATGTTTTGGGTCATATCGTACTGGCGCACGCTCCAGGGGTGCAGATCGGCGATATTGGGCGGCCGATAGGCCTCCAGTAATCCCAATTCTGCCGCCTGAAGGAAGGGGTCGCCGGTGCCGCCCCACCAGAGGTCGGTCTTGGGGTTGGCCGCCTCCGCCCGCAGTTGGGCCGCTGCCTCTCCAGTGGCTTTGTGCGACTGCAGCACCTTGATGCCGGTGGCACGGGTAAATTCCTGCGCCGCGAGCTCGCACCAACTCAGGTCGGTGCTGCAAATGGCATTGACGGTACCGGGTTGTGCATCTTGCGCAAAGGCTGCCACTGACCAGGTCAGCAGGGCACCGACTAGTATTCTCTTTAACTTTGGCATAGTTTTCTCCTGTAAATCGCGATAGGGTTGCGCCGGTATTATTGCGTCCGAATCAGCGCAGAAAAAGTTCGCACTGAAGTGATTAAGCTCTGGAAGGCGGATAGGTACGTTCGCCAAAAATAGCACTGCCAACCCGCACCTGCGTGCTGCCGGAGGCGACTGCCGCTTCCAGATCGGCGCTCATGCCCATAGACAGGGTGTCGAGCGGGATGCCGCTGGCCCGGATGGCGTCAAACAGTTGCCGGGCGCGCGTAAACACGGCGCAGGCGCCCGAAAAATCGGTCGCAGGCTCGGGAATGCACATCAGGCCGCGCAATTGCAGCCGTGGCAAGGCCGCGATCTGTTGCGCCAGCGCCAACGCATCTTCGGGAGCCACGCCGGACTTGGTGGTGCCGCCATCGACATTGACCTGAATGCATATCTGCAGGCGTCCACGCTGTGCCGGTCGCTGCTCGCTCAGGCGCTGGGCAATTTTCAGGCGGTCCACGGTGTGGACCCAGTCGAAATGCTCAGCGACCAGGCGCGTCTTGTTGCTCTGAATCGGGCCAATACAGTGCCACTGCAAGGGCAAGTGCCTTAACACGGTGATTTTTTCGACCGCCTCTTGAATGTAGTTTTCGCCAAAGGCATGCTGTCCGGCGGCAAACGCCTCTTGCACCGCGTCGGCTGCAAAGGTCTTGGACACCGCCAGCAGTGCCACATCAGTCGTGGAGCGCCCCGCCTGGGCACAGGCCTTTGCAATGCGGGTTTGAACCCGTTGAAGATTTTCTGCAATCATGGTCATAATCCGACAAGCGTAACAAACCCAACGAGGACTTTTGTGGACATTACCCAACTGCTGGCTTTTAGCGTCAAGAACAAGGCATCGGACCTGCACCTCTCGGCGGGTCTGCCGCCGATGATCCGGGTGCATGGCGATGTGCGCCGCATCAATGTCGAGGCGCTGGACCATAAACAGGTGCACAGCATGGTCTACGACATCATGAACGATGGCCAGCGTAAGCACTTTGAAGAGTTTCTGGAAATTGACTTCTCGTTTGAAATTGACGGTCTGGCGCGCTTTCGGGTCAATGCCTTCAACCACAATCGTGGGGCTGGGGCGGTGTTTCGAACCATTCCGAGCAAGATTTTGTCGCTGGAGCAGCTCAATGCGCCGAAAATTTTTGGCGATCTGGCCCTTAAACCACGCGGCATGGTGCTGGTGACCGGCCCCACAGGTTCCGGCAAGTCGACCACGCTGGCGGCCATGGTCAACTTCCTCAATGAGACCGAGTTTGGCCACATTCTGACGGTGGAAGACCCGATTGAATTTGTCCATGAATCCAAAAAATGCCTGGTCAACCAACGCGAGGTCGGCCCGCACACCCTGAGTTTTGCGGCTGCCCTACGTTCGGCACTGCGCGAAGACCCGGACTGTATTCTGGTCGGTGAAATGCGCGACCTCGAAACCATTCGCCTGGCCATGACGGCGGCAGAAACCGGCCACCTGGTGTTTGG
>JAIPCE010000327.1 GCA_021738345.1 Rhodoferax sp.
ACAATGCTGGGTTCTTCAGCGGGTGTTTGTGAGGGCTGTCCAGCAGGCATGGCTGCGACAATAGCGGAAAAATAACTCTGTGTCCAGCAATTTCTTTACCGTCGCAACTTGGGGTTGTACGGGTTCACCGAATACTTACGTACAAGTTAATCCATTACTTTCAATGGTTGCTCTAAGTACTTAATTTTTAAGGGCATTCAGTCCATTTCTACCTTAAACCCAAGTTTTAACTCCTTGATTCCATTACAAAATTTTCCGGTTTCGCCCCCTTGCGGCGCTGGCTTTTACTGATACAGTGCAAAAAAGTGCAATTAAGTGGTGAAAAGTGCCTTCAATGGCGCTTTTTGCTATGGTTTTTCAGAAAAGGGGTTTTTGGCTGTGTTTCAGGGTCCGTCGTCTCTCAGTTTGGATGCAAAGGGTAGGCTATCAGTGCCGACCCGGCATCGCGACGTGCTGAGCGCCACGGCCGCTGGTCAACTGACCATGACCAAGCACCCGCATGGCTGCCTGATGCTGTTTCCACGGCCTGAGTGGGAGAAGTTTCGCGAGCGCATTGCTGCCTTGCCGATGTCGGCGCAGTGGTGGAAGCGAATTTTTTTGGGCAACGCGATGGATGTTGAGATGGACACCACAGGGCGGGTATTGATTGCACCCGAGTTGCGCAGTGCGGCCGGCATTTCCAAGGACACCATTTTGCTGGGTATGGGCAACCACTTCGAGCTGTGGGACAAAACCACCTACGAAGCACAGGAGGCGCAGGCCATGCAGGGCGAGATGCCCGATGTGTTCAAAGATTTTTCGTTTTAGGGCGCGCGGTGGACATATCAGGAACCCACGCGAGTGTGCTGTTAAACGAGGCAGTGGATGCGCTGCTGGGTGCGGGTGCGGACGGGGCCGACACCCCGGACAGCGCGGACGGTAGCTATGTCGACGCCACCTTTGGACGCGGCGGGCACACGCGGCAGATTCTCTCTCGGCTGTCGCCACAGGGTCGGCTAATTGCCTTTGACCGCGACCCCGATGCTGTAGCGGTTGCCCAAGCGATTGTCGACCCCCGGTTTTCTATTCGGCACACCGCTTTTTCACACCTGAGCGAACTGCCGTCGGGTGTCGCAGGCGTTTTATTGGACCTGGGCGTGAGTTCACCCCAGATTGACAATCCCTTGCGTGGTTTCAGCTTCCGTTTCGACGGGCCGCTGGATATGCGTATGGACACTACGCGCGGTGAGAGCGTGGCCCAGTGGCTGGCAACGGCCGAGATCGACGCAATTGCGGAGGTGATACGTGACTATGGTGAAGAACGGTTTGCTGGCTCCATTGCAAAGGCGCTTGTCGCTCGCCGACAGGAACGGGGTCCAATTTCAAGCACCACCGAGTTGGCCCAGCTCGTGGCTGACACGGTCAAAACCCGCGAGCCGGGCCAGAACCCTGCAACGCGCACATTTCAGGCTTTTCGGATTTTCATCAATGCTGAGCTTGAAGAACTGCAAAAAGCCTTAGAGGCCAGCCTGCAGGTCTTGCAAGACGGTGGGCGCCTGGTGGTCATCAGCTTCCATTCGCTAGAAGATCGCATCGTCAAGCAATTTATTGCCAAGCACTCGCGCGATGAATACGACCGCCGCGCACCGTTTGCCGCGCCCAAGGTCATGCGTCTGAAAGCCTTGGGCCGGGTCAAGCCCGGTGCCGACGAGGTGCGCGCCAATCCGCGTGCACGCAGTGCGGTGATGCGCGTCGCACAAAGGACGGTGGCGCGATGATCCGGCTCAATCTGGTGCTCTTGCTCGCCGTGGTGGTCAGTGCCGTGTACCTGGTGAGCGTGCAGTACGACTCGCGGCGTCTGGTTACCGAACTGCACCGGGCAGAGAATGATGCCAAACGCCTGGCCATTGAGTTTGACCGCCTGCAAGTGGAAAAGCGGACGCAGGCCACGCCCTCGCGGGTTGAGCTTATTGCGCGCGAAAAGCTGCAGATGCTCCAGGTGACACCGGGCGTGACCACCTACGTTACCTACAGCGTGCCGCAGCCCGGTGCATCTGCATCGGCAGCAGGCGCGGCGGCAAGCACGGGGGGCAAAACACCGTGAGCCGCAGCATTCAGTACACCTCCAGCCCGTTGCTCGCAAGCCGCACGCCGGTCTGGCGTAGCAAGTTTGTCGTCGGGGCCATTGCGCTGGCTTTTCTGGGGCTGGCCGCGCGTGCCGCGTACATCCAGGTGGTGGCGAATGACTTTTTTATCGACCAAGGCAAAGTCCGTTTTATGCGCACGCTGGAGCTGCCGGCCAATCGGGGCCGCATTTTGGACCGAAATGGCCTGATTCTGGCCTCCAGCGTCCCGGCACAAAGCATCTGGGCGATTCCGGAAGATGTGAATATCGCCGCGTTGAACAAACAAAAGCTGCAACGTCTGTCGCAATTGCTGGAAATGCCGCTGCCGGTACTGAGCAAAAAGCTGGAAAACGAAGACAAGACCTTTGTCTGGCTCAAGCGCCAGGTCGACGACGCCACTGCCAAACAGATTGCGGCGCTCCAGATCGACGGTATATACCAGCGCGAAGAGTATCGCCGCGAGTACCCCGAAGGTGAATCCGCTGTGCATGTGGTGGGGTTCACCAACGTCGAAGACATGGGCCAGGAGGGTGTCGAGCTCACCTTTAACAAAGAACTGTCTGGGCGCAGCGGTTCACGCCGCGTCATCAAGGACCGGCTAGGCCGGGTGGTGGAAGACGTGGGCGACCGGATTTTGCCGGTGGATGGCAAGGACCTGCAACTCAGCATTGATAGCAAGGTGCAGTTCTTCGCCTACCAGAAGTTGCGCGACGCCGTGCTGCAACACAAAGCCAAGGCGGGCAGTGTGGTGGTGCTCGATGTGGTCACCGGCGAAGTGCTGGCGCTGGCCAATTACCCTAGCTATTCGCCGGCCAAGCGCGCCAACCTGACCGGCGCGCAGCTGCGCAACAGGGCGCTGACCGATACCTTTGAGCCCGGCTCGACGATGAAGCCTTTTGTCATTGCGTTGGCCCTGGGAAAAGGGCTGGTCAAGCCTGAAACCGTGATTCAGACGGCGCCCGGGCGTATGCACATCGGGTCGGCCACCATCACCGATGCCCACCCCCACGGTGCCCTGACCGTCAACGAAGTGATCCAGAAGTCCAGCAACGTCGGCACCGTCAAGATGGCCATGCAGATGCAGCCGCGCGAGATGTGGGAAATGTTCAGCCAGGTGGGCTTTGGACAAAAGCCGCAAGTTCCGTTTCCCGGTGCGGTGAGTGGCAAATTGCGCGCTTTCAAGACCTGGCGTCCGATTGAGCAGGCGACCATGAGCTATGGCTATGGCCTGTCTGGCAGCCTGTTTCAGCTGGCCCGGGCCTATAGCGTGTTTGCACGCGAGGGCGAACTCGCCCCTGTGACCCTGCTCAAGTCCACCGAGGCGGCACCAGGCGTGCGCGTCATGGAGGCGCGCCATGCGCAGCAGGTGTTGCACATGCTGCACCTGGTGACCGGTCCGGGCGGCACCGCTCCCAAGGCACAAACCATGGGCTACTCGGTAGGTGGCAAAACCGGGACCGCCCACAAGCAGGAGGGCAAGGGCTACGCAGACAAGAAGTACCGGGGGTTTTTTGTTGGGGTGGCACCGATCGATAGTCCGCGCATCGTGGTGGCGGTCATGATCGACGAGCCCAGCAACGGCAAGTATTTTGGTGGCGAGGTGGCGGCACCGGTGTTTAGCGAGACGGTGCAGCAAACCCTGCGCATGCTCGGCGTGCAGCCCGATATGGCGGTGCGACCGCAAATCGTGGCGCAGGCGGTCGAGGAGAGTTTTTGATGCAAGAACTCCACACGCCCCAGCAAGCCGCGCAGTGGCTGCAAGCCCGCGTCACTTCGAGCAGGCTGAGTGCCGACAGTCGTTCCATTGCGCCCGGCGATGGTTTTATTGCCTGGCCTGGCGCAGCCGTGGATGCGCGCCGGTTTGTCCATGCCGCGCGTAGTGAAGGCGCGGCGGCCTGTCTGGTGGAGCAGATAGGCCTGGAAGCCTTTGATTTGTCGGCCGACAATCTGGCGAGCTACCGTAGCTTGAAAGCCGACACCGGCCGGATTGCAGCGGCTTTTTATGGCGCGCCGTCTGGCGAACTGGCGGCGGTCGCAGTCACTGGCACCAACGGCAAGACCTCGACGGTCTGGTGGCTGGCGCAAGCGCTGTCTGCGTTGCCTGGCGCCCTGGCCCTACCGTGTGGCGTGGTCGGAACCTTGGGTGTGGGGCGTCCGCTTGCGGGGCAGGTTGTCGCCACTGGCTTGACCACACCAGACCCGGTATGCCTGCAGCACACGCTGCGCCAGATGGTGGCAGATGGCCTGCAGGCGGTGGCCATGGAGGCGTCTTCGATTGGCATTGAAGAGCGGCGCCTGGAGGGGACATCCATTGCGGTGGCAGTGTTTACAAATCTGACGCAGGACCATCTCGATTACCACGGCAGCATGGACGCCTATTGGCAGGCCAAGCGCAAATTGTTTGCCTGGCCAGGCTTGCGCAGCGCAGTCGTGAATCTGGACGACCCCTATGGCGAGCGTCTTGCCAATGAATTGACCCCACGAGGACTCGATCTGTGGACTGTCTCCCAACACCGTAGCGCCCGTTTGCAGGCGCGCCATGTCACGTACAGTGCACACGGCCTGGCATTTGAGGTGTTCGAGCCTGGCTTGGGTACCCATCGCCTGCAAAGCCGCGTCATCGGCAGCTACAACGTCTCCAACCTGCTCGGTGTCATCGCCGCCATGCGCGCCCTGGGTGTGCCACTGGACGCTGCTGTGGATGCGGCAAGTGGGCTACAAGCCGTGCCAGGGCGTATGGAATGCCTCTCTCTGGATGCCATGCCACTGGTGGCCGTGGACTATGCCCATACGCCCGATGCACTGGGGCAGGTCCTGCTGGCACTGCGTCCGCTGGCGCAACAGCGGGGCGGCAAACTGTGGTGCATTTTTGGCTGTGGTGGCGACCGCGATGCCTCCAAACGGCCGCTCATGGGTGCGATTGCCGTGCAAAAGTCCGATCGAGTGGTGGTCACCAGCGACAACCCGCGCAGCGAAAAGCCCGAGGCGATTGTGGCGCAGGTGTTGTTGGGTGTATCGCACAGTCCGACGGCCGCGGTGCAGGTGGACCGCGCACAGGCGATTGCCGACACCATTGCCCAGGCCGCTGCCGCCGACGTGATTTTGCTGGCGGGCAAGGGCCATGAAGAGACGCAGGAGATTGCGGGCATCAAACGTGCGTTTTCCGACAAGGTCCATGCGCTGCAGGCGCTGCAAGCGCGCGCTGAGCG
>JAIPCE010000328.1 GCA_021738345.1 Rhodoferax sp.
CCATGCAAACACAAATAGGTCAACCTTGCATCACGCGGACCCTCATCCAGGTAGTGCATTCGCAGACCGGCCAGGGCTGGCAGGTCGTTCAGGTAGTTTGCTACCCAAGGGTAGTCCGGCACATTCCCAAAGCATGTATCGGATGTGCGAACAGCGTCGCTTCGCAGGGGATAAGTGTTCATGGATGCCGTCCTTCAAGGTCGTCTCAATCGGCAATGCGATGCCAGTATTGTGTCACTTAGTCGTACTTTTTCGTTTGCTCGCGTAGCCAAAGCATACGCGCCAGCATGGCCATAAATTCAAAAATTCCCATGGCAGCGACCAGCACCCAATGTGGCCATGTTGCAAGCCGGATGAATCGCATCCCTGGCAGTGACCACCATGGACACCTACACCAGGGTGGCGCGACAGTTCATGGCATGGCGTTTCGGGCAGGCGAAAGCCTGCTTGTAAATTTGCGGCTGGACGATTTGCACGTCGGCGTCGTTACCTCAGCTATTTCCGCACCCCTAAGCAAAAATACAAACGTCGTACTCACCGCCTGGGTGCGAGAACCGGCGCTGGCCAAGAATCAGCCGTTGTTCCCCAATGCCCGTGGCACCAAGCTGAGCTCTCACGGCGTCCACTACCTGCTTAACAAGCATGTCATGACGGCCACTGTGAAGTGCCCGTCCAGACATCCTGATCCGCCTTGGGAGAGTATGGCTCAATACAAATATTGTGGGGCGATCGCCATGGAAGAAGCCAGCGACGGATGCTCGTGCGCCCCCCGCTCTGACCGAACTTGCTGCATCAACTCCAAAAAGTGCGGCAGTAAGCGGTCCCGCAAACGATCAAGTTCGGATAGCTGTGCAATTGCCGCGTCTATCTGGCCGTCTTGCTTCAAGCGGAGCAACGCACTCGCCAGCTCATGGATCTCGTTGTGCAAGGGTCCCAATGCGTCGAGCGCCACCTGACTCACTTTGCGCAAGCCAACATCGCCGTTTCGCCATTGACCGGCACGGCATTGTTCAAGGCACAACGGCGGTGCCGTATCACGCTCATCCCGAACAAAACTGGCCACCTGCATAATCCACGCCCTGTACTCGACGCAGGCAAAGAGAATCGGCAGGTCGTCACGACCGATCGGGACTTGATTCAGCCATGAAGAAGGCGCGTGCCAGGTCGCCAGCCAAACCGGCATATCTTCTGCTGGCATGGGACGGGCGATCGCATAGCCCTGCGCGAGTTGACAACCAAACAGCAGCAAAATTTCGCCGTGAGCCAGGGTTTCTACTCCTTCGGCAATCGTCTGACGGTGAAAAGCGCCGGCCAGGCCGAGCACGGCATTCAGAATTGCCAGATCGTCGGGGTCATCGAGCATGTTGCGCACAAAGCTCTGATCAATCTTTAGTAGACCCGCTGGCAAACGTTTTAGATAGGTTAGCGACGAATAGCCAGTGCCAAAGTCATCCAGCGCGAAATCGACTCCAATCTCTTGGCAAGCCAGGATCAGGTCGGAAACATGGGCAACATCTTGAAGTGCGCTGGTTTCCAGCACCTCCAGTTCCAGGTCGCCGGCCGCGACGGCAGGGTGTGCGGCAAGTCGCTGCTGCAGGCGTTTAACAAAATCGGCCTGTCCCAAATGGATCGCATCAATATTGACACTGACTGGCAGTGCCAAGCCTGCCCGCTTCCAGTCCTCGATCTGCGCTAGCGCGGTATCTAGCACCCACTCACCCACTTCAATCGCCATCGGATGGTCGGCAATCAGCGGCAAGAAGGCTGCAGGCGCCAGCAAGCCGAGCTCTGGATGCTTCCAGCGGATTAATACCTCGGCACCAATGACAATACCTGTGCGCATATTTACCTTGGGTTGGTAAAAGAAAATGAACTCCCGTTCATCCAGCGCCTGTCGAATTCGCTCCAGGCTTTCGTGATGACAGCGCACGCTGCGATCGTGCTCGGTATCGAAGAAGTGATAACGATTCTTGCCCGATTGCTTGGCTTGGTACATCGCATGGTCTGCTTGGCGCAACAGTTGGTCGCCATCAATTTCCTGTTGTTGAGGGAAAAACGTGACCCCCATGCTGGCCGACACCTGAACCAGCCGCGCACCCGCGTGCAGCGGAGCCGATGCCGCGTCAAGCAAACGTTGCAGCAGTGGCGTACAGGTGGCCGCGTTGGGTAAGTCAACCAATACCGCAACAAATTCATCGCCGCCCTGGCGCGACAAGGTGTCACCCTCACGCAGCACCAAACGCATACGTTGCGCCACGGCAATCAATAACTGGTCGCCCACATCATGCCCATGCATGTCGTTGATCGACTTAAACCCATCCAGGTCAATGAACATAACCGCCACCTGCAAACCCCGGCGCTGCGCCTGGTATAGGGCCTGTTGGAGGCGGTCAGCCATCAGTATGCGGTTGGGCAATTGCGTGAGTGCATCAAAGTGGGCCAGGTTTTCCATCCGGTCTTGCAACAGCTTGTCTGCAGTGATGTTGGAAAACAACCCTAAATACTGCTGTACTTGGCCTTGAGAATCGGCCACGGCACTGATAGTCAGCAATTCGGCAAATACCTCCCCATCTTTGCGGCGGTTCCAAATTTCGCCGCGCCAGTGGCCGTGCAAGCGCAGGTCTTGCCACATCTTGGCGTAAAACGCTGCTTCTTGTCGCCCCGAGCTAAGTAGGCTCGGCTTTTTGCCCAGCACCTCCTCACGACTAAAACCAGTGATCAGGGTGAAGGCATTGTTCACATCCAGAATGTTGGCCGCTGCATCAGTGATCAAAATTCCCTCACTGGTGTGAGAAAACACCATGGCCGCGTTGACCTGTTGCAGGCGTTGGGCTTCGGCGCGCTGATGTTCAATGAGCACCTGACGGCGGAAAAAGGCAACAGCCAACAAGACGATCAGAAGCAAACTGGGGACCAACACGCCCAGGATGGTAGTTGCTTCGGTCCTGAAGCGCTGCAAGACATGGTCGCGCTTGAGGTGGGTCATCACCACAAAGGGATACACCGAGGACACCCGGTATGCGGTGAGGGCGTGCCATCCGCCGCTGGGGTTTGCTTGAATTGGGCAAATTGGCCAAATTCACGCTCGTTAAAACGCAAGGCTTTCTCCCCCGCGCTTTGCCACTCCACACCGGCGCTGGCATGGGTGCCAGTGGTGATGAGCAAGGTGCCATCTAACCGTGCCAATGTCACCAGACCCGCGTCGGGAACCAACTGCTGCGTCATGTAATGGCGAAAATGCTCCGGGTTCAGCGCAAACAACAGAATGAAGCTGCGTTCACCCTGCACCAGGCGGGTGATGACGGGTATGAAACTTGGCAAGTCTTCGTTTTCAGTGGGCGTGGCGAAGGCGCTTTGGCCCTGGTCAAAATCGCGCCCCGACCAGAGTGGCCCGATACGCAGGGCGTCGGCCGAACCTTGCACCACTGGCAAAAAGTGTTCGGTGGGCACGCTGCGACCGACATTGGCCGGGTTGGAGCTAGCCAGAATCACCCCCTTTTCGTCTTGCAACGAGATTGAACGTAGGTGCGGGGCATGGCGCAAGGTTTGGTTAAACGCTTGCCCAATGTGCTGCCATTGACGCGGTAGCTGGCCCTGAGGCAGCGCATTGGCGCCTGCCAGCTCGGTGACCTGCAGGCTGCGTGTGACGTAATCTTCAATGCTGCGGGTTAGTAAGGCGGCGGTGTCAAGCCCGTTGACCAAGGTGTCAGCGCGCAGCAGCCAGAGTGCGTAGCCGGTGAGACCGATCAAGGCGGCCAATATCACCGCCAACGCGCCGAAGATGACGACACGAAGGTGGCGAACACGTTCAATCACGGCGCAACAATGGGATCAAGTTGATGCGCCAGGGCTACGTTCATCAATCGCCCATCACGCTTGATGTCGAACACAAATTGAGTCAAACGGGCGTGCCAGGCGTCGTCGCCCGGTGCCATGGCATAAGCGTAGGGTGTGATGTGGTAAGTCCCAGGTGGGACCAGTAGTTGCGCCCAATCAGCTTTGGCCAGAAAACGCTGGCTGTAGGGAAAGTCCGTCATGAACACATCGGCTCGGCCGGACTGCACCTCTTGCTCGCGGGCGAACGGGGTGTCGAGAATCAGCAGGTGGGCGGCTTTAAGCCTGTTGCGCATCACCGGCTCATGAAGGGTGCCTTTCGCCACGGCCACACCTGATTTGTCAATGTCGTCCCAGCGCTGAATGCGGCGGTTGGCTTTGCTGACCATCCCATAAATGTCGCTTGCCAAATGGGGCGGGGTAAAGCGCAGTTTTTCCTGGCGCGCGGGCGTGATCCCCACCGCAAACATCGCTACATCGCAGCGGTCTTGGATGACATCATCAGCCAGCTTGGCAAAATAGCTGTCGACGAATACCACCGCAGCTCCCTGGTCATTGCCCAAAGCCTGAGCCATGTCAATATCCACCCCGCTGAGCTGGTTGGTTTTAGGGTTGCGGTAAGTGATGCCGTAGTAGTCTGGCCAAATGCAGACGCGCACCTGCTGCGCAGCCTGGATGCGCGCCAGACGCGAGACAGCGCCCGGCGGCTGAGCAGTGCACAGCAAGGGCCAAACCAGCATGGCTGCACAAACGCTGGCTTGAAACAGCCACATGGTTTGCTTAAGCATGATGCCCAGCTCGGCTGGACCCCTGATGTTGCAGATGAATTGGTGGAGCATGTTGATATTCATTGTTTTCCGTTCGCGTATTCAAGCTTGCTCTGGGACAGGGCGAGGCGAATCAGAGGGGGATACGGAAGATCTGCAGTGTCATTTCTCACAGCCACACGTTAGTATTAGTCGCGATGGTAGGCATGAACTTGAAGTTGCGTTTTTGCTGCGGCGGACGAAACTTTTGCTAGAGCGGATTTATTTATCGACCCCTTTCGGTCAGAATCGGTTTAGCCCTTACTCTGCGGGACTGTTGAAATATTTCGCACTCTTGACCTGATGACCACTGCAAAGCCTGCTGCGCCAACGCTATTGCTGATCGACGATTCGATTGCCGAACTGCGCGTGCTGATCGATATGCTGGCGGCGCGCAATTGGCGCACGTTGGTGAGCTTCAGCGGCATGGATGGGTACCGCAAGGCAGGACTGAAAAAACCCGATCTGATCCTGCTTGATGTGCGCATGCCGGGCATGGATGGCTTTGGCACCTGCCGTCGACTGAAAGCGGATCCAAGCACGCAATCCATTCCGGTGATTTTTCTGACCGCGGCCCAAGACAAGTAAGACCGCCTCACCGGACTTTCATTAGGCGCCGTGGATTACATCATCAAGCCC
>JAIPCE010000019.1 GCA_021738345.1 Rhodoferax sp.
CCCCGCCCCAGGCTATTCACTTCCTCACCCCCTGGGAGAAGGGAGTAACAGCCCCCCCGTCCCAGGCTATTCACTCCCTCACCCTCCGGGAGAAGGGAGCAACAGCCCGCCCGCCCCAGGCTATTTACTCCCTCTCCCCCTGGGAGAGGGCCGGGGTGAGGGCCAGCCTTCAACCCCTGCCGCTGGCAACTTTGAAGGCTGGCCCGACCACCTGACCGATTTCAAGCTGCTCGACCCCAGTTGCGGCTCCGGCCATTTCTTGGTGGCGGCCTTTTTGCTACTGGTGCCGCTGCGCATGGCGGACGAGGGTTTGAGCGCCCTGGATGCGGTCGATGCCGTGCTGGCGCACAACCTGCATGGGCTGGAGATTGACCCGCGCTGTGTCGAAATAGCGGTGTTCGCCCTGGCGTTGGCCGCCTGGCGCTACCCTGACGAAAACGGCAACTCGCTGGGTGTGCGCCCCGACATGCCAGCGCCACGCATTGCCTGCTGCGGCTTGCGCGTGTCGGCCCTGCCCGAAGATTGGGAATCGCTGGTGCCAGACAGCCAGCCCAACGCTGCACTGCTGCGCCAGGAGCTGCGCCTGCTGCACAGCGTGTTTGCCCAAGCGCCCTTGCTGGGCAGCTTGCTCAACCCCTCGCTGAGTATCAAAAACGACCTGGCCACCTCCAGCTTCGAGACCCTGCAAACGCTGATCGAGCAAGCCCTAAGTAGCGAACAACCCGGCACCCTGTGGGGTGGGGCGCAAGATTTTAATGACGATGCCTGGGATTTGGCAATCAGCGCCCGAGGCCTGCTGGAAGCCGCCCGGCTGCTGGATGCGCGTTATCACCTGGTGGTGACCAATGTGCCGTATCTGGCGCGCGGTAAGCAGGAACAGGCGCTGAAAGACTATTGCGAAGCGCATTACCCGAATGCCAAAAACGACTTGGCGAATGTGTTTTTGGAGCGGTGTCTGGATTTGGCTTTACCCCCTCTCCCGCAGGCGAGACCGGGGGATTTACTCCCTCTCCCCCCGGGAGAGGGCAGGGGTGAGGGCGGGCTTCCCTTGGGCGCAGGCGTGGTGCAAATCGTCATGCCGCAAAACTGGCTGTTTTTGACCAGCTACAAAAAGCTGCGCCAGGATTTGTTGAAGCGGGTGCGCTGGGATTTGCTGGCGCGGCTGGGGCCGGGGGCTTTTGAGACCATCAGCGGTGAGGTGGTGCAAGCGGTTTTGCTCACCCAAACCAACACCCGCCCTCACCCCAACCCTCTCCCGCAGGGAGAGGGGGCAACAGCCGGGCAGGGCGCTTTGGCCTTGGATGCGGCGGCGGGTGGGCTGACGGCTGGAAGCTGCATCAGCGGCGTGGATGCCAGTGCGCCCCGCACCGCGCAGGGCAAGGCGCAGGAGTTGATGGTGGGGGACCTGAAGGTGGTGAGCCAGTTGGGGCAGTTGGGGAATCCGGATGCAACTATTTCCCTCGGAGAAATGTCGCACGGCAAATTACTTAAAGAGTATGCAGATTCAGTTCAAGGGTTTGGCACAAGCGATAACGCTCCATTTATTCACTTTTTTTGGGAGTTGACTGGAATTCAAGGTGGCTGGGAGCCCGTAATCAGCGCTGTTGACCATGTTGCGGAATATGCAGGTAGGCAAGGGCTTATTTGTTGGGAAAACGGACAAGGTAGATATTACAAACACGCGATGGCGCTCAAACTTGAGGGCCGTTTAGGTGGCTGGAAGTCAGGATACGAGGCTTGGAACAAAAACGGCATTTCTATATCGGAAATGCGAGATATGCCTTGCACAATCTATACGGGCCAGAAGTACGACAACACCGCACACGCTGTAATTCCAAGAAATGAATCGCACCTTTTACCAATTTGGTGCTTCATTTCATCTGGTTGCTTGGTTTCAGAATTACGAAAACAGCACCAGGGTTTAAAAGTATCAAATCATGCACTCCTAAATGTCCCCTTCGACCTAGCCCACTGGAGCGAAGTCGCCGCCGAGCGTTACCCCAACGGACTCCCCAAACCCTATTCCGACGACCCGACCCAGTGGCTGTTCCACGGCCACCCCGTGCCCTCCACCGACCCGCTGCAAGTGGCAGTCGCCCGCCTGCTGGGCTACCGCTGGCCCGCAGAAGAGGCCTCACCCCCAGCCTCTTTCCCAGAGGGAGAGGGAGTTAATACCGGTGTCAGCCCTCACCCCAACCCTCTCCCAGAGGGAGAGGGAGCCAATCACCCTAATTCTTTTCCTGAAGGAGAGGGGGCTGATACCGGCAAGGCCATGGAACTCTCCGACGAAGCCCACGCCTGGATAGCCCGCTGCCAGCGGCTGCATTCCCCTCTCCCCCCGGGAGAGGGGTTAGGGGTGAGGGTGCAGCAGCTACAGCAGCGCCATGTGGACGACGACGGCATCGTCTGCTTGCCCGCAGTGCGTGGCGAGCAGCCCGCCCACGAGCGCCTGCTGGCCCTGCTGATTGATGCATGGGAAACGGGGGCTTCGACAAGCTCAGCCCGAACGGAGGGTGGTACAGCCCGAACGGAAGATGGCTCAGCCCGAACCGGAGGGGGGTGGACCCCCAGCGTGCTGGACAAATTGTTGGCCCAAGCCGACAACGCGGGCAAGTCGCTGGCGGTGTGGCTGCGCGACAGCTTTTTTGAGCAGCACGCCAAGCGCTTTGGCCACCGCCCTTTTATCTGGCACGTCTGGGACGGTCAAAAAGACGGCTTCGGTGCCCTGGTCAATGCCCACAAGCTGGATGCCAAAAACCTGGAGCGCCTCATCCACACTTACCTGGGCGACTGGATTCGCACCCAAGAGGCCGGCGTGGCCAACGGCGCTGACGGTGCCCCGCTGCGCCTATCCGCTGCACAAAACCTTAAAACCCGCCTGCAAGCCATTCTGGAAGGCGAAAAGCCCTACGACATCTTCGTGCGCTGGAAGCCGCTAGCCCAGCAGCCCATCGGCTGGAACCCTGACCGGAACGATGGCATTCGCCTGAACATCCGCCCCTTCATGACCGCCGAGGTCCTGCGCGTCAACAAAAAGCCCAAGCTCAACATCACGTGGGACAAAGACCGGGGCAAAGATGTGGAGTCTGCCCCGTGGTTCCACAAATTCAACGGCGAGCGCATCAATGACCACCATTTGACCCTGGCCGAGAAAATAGCAGCTAAAGGAAAATCATCGTGAAAATTCAGTCTCTCCAGTTACTCAATTTTCGTGGCTTTAAAAGTTTATCGATTGATTTTTTACTGGGTACAACCGCATTTGTGGGTGTCAATGGTGTCGGAAAGTCCACCGTGTTGGACTCACTTGCCATTGCGCTTTCACAACTGACTTGGCGCATCAACGGGCATCCACTCAAGGCACGCCCCATTGCCTTAGACGACATTACTCAGGGTGCAGACTTTGCGCGTATCACGCTTGCGGTTGAGTTGAGGGGGCAGTCTGTGCAATGGTCTATTGCGACCAATCGCAAGAAGGGCAATTATGCAGACCCGTTGCGCAGGAGCAAGCTCGAAGATTTGAATGTGGCAATAGCCGCCTTGGATGCAGAATGGGAGCATGTAGAGAGTGAGCGACAAGACCCATATGACCTGCCGTTGGCTGTTTATTACGATGTCAATCGCGCTGTATTGGATGTGCCTATTCGGATAAAAGAAAAACCCCGGCACACACACTACGAGGTCTATGCCGATGCGCTGGACCATGGTGGGGCTGACTTCAAGCGGTTCTTTATTTGGTTTCGTAACCGTGAAGATTTTGAGAACGAACAACGTCGCGACAACCCAAATTACAGAGACCGCGCACTGGAAGCCGTTCGTACATCCATAGCAGTGTTTACCGATTTTCGCGACTTGCGAATCCGACGCACGCCCTTGCGTATGACGGTCGTTAAGCAGGGTATGGAGCTAAACGTTACGCAATTGTCTGACGGCGAACGTAACATGCTGGCGTTGGTAGGTGATTTGGCGCGCAGATTGAGCGTATTGAACCCCAGCATGAGCAATCCAAATTTGGGGCAAGGCGTGGTATTGATTGACGAGATTGACCTGCATTTGCACCCCAAGTGGCAACGGACTGTTGTCGGTTCGCTAGAGCGTACGTTTCCGAACTGTCAGTTCATCATCACCACGCATTCCCCCCAGGTTATTGGTGAATTGCCGTCAAAGTCTGTTTTTATTCTGAAAAACGGCGTTTTGCTGGGTCACGCAGCGCGCTCCTTGGGCTTGAGTAGCGGGGAGGTATTAGAGGAGTTGATGGACGCACAGGAACGGAACCCTGAAGTTGCTAAGCAACTTAAGTCCATCAACCAGCTGATTGATGATGACCACATCGATCAGGCGCAGTCGCTTCTGAACGATTTGCGCGGCAAGGTTGGTGACATTCCCGAAGTGTTGGGAGCCCAGGCAGCCATCCAGAGTTTGCAGTGGCTGGAGGAATCCAAAGAATGAGGTTCATCACTAAGGCCGCTGAACCCAGGTCACTAATCCAATGGAAATTGGACAACGCTCAATCGCCTCAAAACCTGTTTTATGGTGCTGGTGGCTTCCCCGCCGATGCCGTGCGCGAAGTACTTTTGCACGAGCAATTTCACCTATGCGCCTACACCATGCGGCGCTTGCAAACAGCGCTTGAATGCAAGTCGCATGGGAGCGATACGCGCCATGCCTGCCACATAGAGCACGTTTTGCCACAAGCACGCAAAGTGGCTGGTGAGGATATTGACTACCAGAAGCAGCGCGGCGTTTGGCAAGCGAAAGTCAAAAACCTGATGCGAATCAGTGTTTGCCTGCGTACTGTGTCGCAATTGCCCAGGCCGCGCTCGCCCATGCAGACCGCGTAGAGCGCCGTGCGGTCCGGTTAAAAAAGAAGGCAGTGCTATGACGCTAGTGGACAAAATTGCTGCAAGAAATTTAGCAGGAGAAAGAGTATGTTGAAAACCCTGAAACTCAGTGGCGTGGGGCCATCCCCTGCCATGGAGCTCAATTTTGGTGACCGGCTCAACCTCATCACCGGCGACAACGGGCTGGGTAAAAGCTTTCTGCTGGATATCGCCTTTTGGGCCATGACGCGGCGCTGGCCCGGCGAGGTCAACAAGCGTCTGACGACGGGCCGACTTGCCTTACCGCGTCCGCAAGAGCAGGGCGACATTGCTTTTTCATTCACGGGCAAGACGGCCACCGAGCAATACACCAGCCACTTTGACCGTCAAACCCAGTCCTGGACCGGACGTTCGGGGCGGCCAGCCAACCCCGGCCTGGTGTTGTATGCGATGGCAGACGGTGGTTTTGCGCTGTGGGACCCGGCCAGAAACTATTGGCGCACCCAAGCCGGGGTAGATGTGCAAGAGCGTCGCCCGGCTTATGTGTTCAGCCCGCAAGATGTTTGGGATGGTCTGGAGGATGAGGCCGGCATTTATTGCAATGGGCTGATACGCGATGTGGCCAATTGGCAGCGCGAACAAGGTGATGCCTGGACCCACTTTGTGCGGGTTTTGAAGACGCTATCGGCCAATGAAGACGAGACTTTGTTCATGGGCCAGTTGACACGTATCAGCCTGGATGATGCCCGCGACATGCCGACCTTGACCATGCCCTATGGACTGGATGTGCCTGTGGTGCATGCCTCATCAGGTATGCGCCGTATTTTGGCGCTGGCCTATCTACTGGTTTGGGCCTGGGAAGAGCATTTGAAGGCCAGCCAATTGCTGGCAGAGTCCAGCAGCAATCAAGCTGTTTTTTTGATTGACGAAATAGAGTCGCACCTGCACCCTAAATGGCAGTTCAGTGTGATTGGTTCGCTGGTAAGCGTGATGAAAAACATGGCCCCTACCGCGCAAGTGCAGTTGATTACAGCCACGCATTCGCCTCAGGTGCTGGCTTCGCTGGAGCCATTTTTTGATGCGACTCAAGATGCCTGGTTTGACCTGGATTACACCCACGGTGAAGAGGGTGCTGAGGTGGCGTTGACGCAGCGGATTTTTGAGAAACATGGAACGGTGTCGAACTGGCTAACCAGTGAAGCGTTTGATTTGGCCAGTGACCGGGCCCCCGAGATTGCCAAACTTTTGGACGAAGCATCAGCACTGGTCAACCAGGCCAGCCCGAACGACTTGCCCGCTTTGCAGGCGATGAATCAACGCTTGCTGCTGGCACTTAACCCCAAAGACGCGTTCTTGTTCCGTTGGCGCGCCTTGGCAGAGCACAAAGGCTGGCAGCCATGATGCCGGTGTGTGTGCAGCCAGAGCCTGCTGACTTTGACGAACGGGTACGCCAGCGCGGTCATCGATGGCTGGTTGACAGAGGCTGGGCACTGGGTGCACCTGCGCCAGATGCTAGCGCTTTGCCAACCTATTGGCGCGAGACGCAAAAGGAACTATGGAGTGCTTATGGGGGAGTCTGTGCGTACTTGTGCATTTTCTTTGAGTGGGCAAGCGGGGCATCTTCTACAGACCATTTTGTCGCCAAGTCAGTCAACGCAGGGCAGGCCTATGAGTGGGCCAACTTCCGTTTGAGTTGCCTGGCTGCGAATCGCAGCAAGTGGCGATTCGATGATGTGTTGGACCCGTTTGAGATGGCCGAATTTACTTTTGAACTCAATCTGGCTAACGGCGAGATTGCACCTGGGCGGCATTTGCAGGCTAGCGAGGCGTTGCTTGACATGGCATTGACCACCATTGAACGGCTTCATCTTAATGACGTTGAGACGGCCAGCATGCGCGCCCAGCATGTGACTGATTATTTCAACCATGATGTCAGCGCAGACTATTTGCGCAGACGCTCGCCTTTTGTGTGGGAGGAGATGGTTCGGCAAGGGGTCATTGCTCAATCTTCCGCAGCAGTGCATGCATCACCATGACGCTGACCGACAAACTAATTGAAAGCCTTCAGGCTGCGGCCAAGGTCAATCGCTCCCTGATGGTCCCGCCAGCAACCATACTTTGGACAGACGCTGAGCGACATTGGGAATCCGCCATCCCTCAATTGACAAAGCAGTTGCCTGAGCTGTTCGTGCTCGGCGAATACGCGCCCGAGTTGCGACAAGGCCCCAGCATTTGGCTGAAATGCGCTGTTGCAGGCAGGTTGGGTATCCCATTGCCGGACGGTGTAGTACCCATTCTGTACTTACCCGGCATCAGTCGTGCCGACCTGCGTGCCATCGAAACCTGCCCACGCGAGCTGCAGCCGCTAGCCGAGTTGCAATACAGGGGCGTGTTCTGGAGCCAAGCGAACGGCAAAGACTGGACGATCAACGCATTTTTGTCTGCAAAAAAGGGGGGCCTCGGACTTGACGTGGCCCAGGACAGCGCAACCCAAGAAGCGTTGAAGTGGGTCTTGGCTGCGGGCATGTTGCTCGACCTCCAGGTAGAGGACATGCAGGGCAAACAAACAACGCTGCCTGGTTGGATGCATTACTGGCACCGAACCCGACACGTGACGTATTGGCTTGGCTGAACGACCCTTTGGTGACGCAATCCAAATGGGCGGGTGCGCGATGGGCTATTTTCAGCAGCCGCTGCATCAAGGTCTTTGGCTTCAACCCCGAGACCGACGGCGATCTGGCGGCAGCTGAAAAGCTGGCCGAGCACCAGGGACCCTGGGCCAACGTGTGGGAACTGTACGGCGAGTCTTTCAGCAGCTTCAAGGCGATTGCTGAACTGCTGGCCAAGCTCCAGCCCCCGCCGCCCAAAAGCCTGTTTGATGCACCCGACCAGTTGGCGGGTTACCCGCGTGCCAATGATGACGGTGAGGCCGCGCTGCAATACACCTTGAGTGCCTGCGCCTCGATGTCCGCAGAACTGGCCCGGGCAAAAGTACTTGATGCCGAGAAAGAGCATGGCAGTCGCCGCGATTGGTTGTGGTCAAAGATGGGAGATGCGCCACTGGCCCAGGCCTTGAAGTATCTGACTGAGCTGGCCATGCTATCAAATCAAGCGCCTGCAGGTTCCACTCTGGCGCAACTGGCGGCCAGTTATCAAGAGTCTGGTTGGAAGGTTGACCAAGCCGCCATGCATGCCCTGGCTGCGGTCAGCAGCAAGGCTGACACCGAGGCAGTAGGCGCGGCCTTGCGCGCCATTTACGTACCCTGGCTCGAGGATTCGGCCAATCGTTTTCAGGACTTGGTGAAGGCCGAAGGAGGTTTGACCTCTGTGGAAGCGGCTCCCAGCCGCTTTATGCGCCAGGATGGTGCATCTACAGACGGGGTCTGCACGGTGTTTGTCGATGGCTTGAGGTATGACGTAGCCATGCTGCTGAAGTCTCGGTTAGCGGATTTGGGCAAGGTCACCATCAGCGCGATGTGGACAAGCATGCCGTCCGTCACAGCGTCCGGCAAAGCCTGGGCGTCGCCTGTGGCGCAGTGGGTGTCTGGCAAGAAAGCCGATGAGGACTTTCAGCCCAGCGTGGCGGCCGACGGCAAACCGCTGTCTGCCCACAATTTCCGCAAATTACTGGCAGACCATGGTTTTCAGGTTCTGGACAAGCATGAGAACGGGGACACCAGCGGAAAAGCATGGGTGGAGTGCGGCGACCTTGACCACTATGGTCATGCGCATGGTCTGCGCCTGGCGCGCGATATGGAAACTCAATTGGCTCAAATTGTGGAACGGCTAACCGAGTTGAGTGACGCAGGATGGGCGCGATTTCGCATCGTCACTGACCATGGCTGGCTTTTGGTGCCCGGTGGGCTGCCAAAGTCGGAGCTCTCAAAGTTTGAAGCTGAAACCCGTTGGGGCCGCTGTGCGGTGCTGAAGGACTCGTCTCAGGGCACCCCGCTGACCTTTGCTTGGGATTGGTGCAAGGATGTGCAGATTGCCTTCGCCCCTGGCATCTCCAACTTCATGGCCGGTGAGGTTTACACCCATGGTGGACTGACCCTGCAGGAATGTCTAGTCCCAGTTTTGGAGGTGGCGGCCGTGGGTGGTTCCGCAAGTACAGTGAAGGTGGATATAGCGAAGGTATCTTGGACTGGCTTGCGGTGCAAAGTAGAGGTGACACCGGTGGCCACTGGGCTCAGTGTCGATATCCGCACCAAAGCTGCTTTGGCCGACTCATCGCTTGTTGCACATGTCAAACCTTTGGAGAACGGCAAGGCCTCACTGGCCGTGGATGATGACTCCAGCGAAGGTACCGCCGCCTTTGTGGTCGTGCTGGATGCCGCTGGTACCGTAGTACAAAAGAAGTCGACCACGGTCGGTGAATAAAGACAATGAAAAGGGGTATGCCGTGGAATTAGATGACCTGGACCGCAAGGCCACTGCCGCGTTTGAAGGCTATGTGGTGCGTAAAGACTTAGTGCGGACTTTCAGTCGCCAGTTTCCTGTACCGACCTACGTCGTGGAATTTTTGCTGGGTCGATACTGCGCCACTATTGATGAGTCCGAAATCCAGGAAGGTCTGGAAATCGTGCAGAAACAACTCGGCTCCCGCACGGTCAAGGCTGGAGAAGAAAACCTGTTCATCTCACGCACCCGAGAGCAGGGCTCTGTAAAAATCATTGACATCATTACCGCCCGTTTGGATGCCAAAAGTGACTCTTATGTTGCCTCGCTACCCAGCCTGCGCCTGAGTGACGTACGTATTACGCCGGAGATGGTCAAAGAAAACGAGCGGATGCTGACTGGCGGTTTTTATGCCGAAGTCACCTTGGGCTACGACGCGTCCATTGCCCAAGAAAAGGGTGGCCGTCCGTTCGGCATCGATAACTTGCGTGCCATTCAGCTCTCAAAGCGCGAAGTGCTCGCCGTGCTGGCCAAGGGGCGAGCTGGTTTTAGTACCGCAGAGTGGCGAGACGTCCTCCTGCGCAGCGTCGGCTTTGAGCCCTCGGACCTGAGTGAACGCGCCAAAGACGCGTTGCTGCTCCGCATGGTCCCGTTTGTGGAGCGAAATTACAACCTAGTGGAGCTCGGCCCCCGTGGTACCGGTAAGTCGCACCTGTTTCAGCAGGTCTCACCATACGCCCACCTGATATCAGGCGGCAAAGCAAGTGTTGCGCGCATGTTCGTGAACAACGCCAGTGGGCAGCGCGGCCTGGTGTGCCAGTACGACGTAGTCTGTTTCGACGAGGTATCAGGGGTGTCCTTCGACCAGAAGGACGGCGTAAACATCATGAAGGGCTACATGGAGAGTGGTGAGTTTTCCCGTGGCAAAGAGAGCATCCGCGCCGATGGCTCCATCGTGCTGGTTGGCAATTTCGAGGTCGACGTGGAACATCAGCAGCGCGTTGGGCATCTTTTTGGCCCATTGCCACCAGAAATGCGCAATGACACGGCGTTCATGGACCGCATCCATTGTTTTCTGCCGGGATGGGACGTGCCAAAACTCAATCCGAGTATGTTCACCAACCACTTTGGCTTGGTCAGTGACTTTTTGTCCGAATGTTTTACCCAACTGCGTGGGCAGAGCAGGGTGGCAACATTGCAGGGCAGGGTGTTTTGGGGTGGGGCCTTGTCAGGACGGGACCTCAATGGTGTCAGTAAGACAGTGAGTGGCCTACTAAAGCTCATTTATCCAGACGAAAGCGCACAGGTCAGCGATGAAGACCTTGAGTGGGCTGTTCGCCTGGCGCTGGAAGTGCGCCGGCGGGTGAAAGAGCAGCAAAAGCGCATTGGCGCGGCCGAGTTTCGCAACACCCACTTCAGTTACACCATTGGTACCGAGGGCGTGGAGAAGTTTGTGTCAACCGCAGAGCTCCAAAGCCAGAGCGGTATCGGCGACGAGCCGCTAGAGTGCGGTCAGATTTGGACGCTGAGTACCGGTGGACAGGAAGAACACCCTGGTTTATTCCGGCTGGAGGTGACAGAAGGTCCCGGCAGTGGTGTACGGGTGTTGAATAACCCGGTGCCTGCGCCGTTCAAAGAGTCCATTCGCTGTGCAGAGCAGAACCTCTACGCGCGTAGCACGCAGCTTGTCGGTGACCGTGACCCCCGTGCGCACGAGTTTTCAGTCCAGATTCGGGGGTTTGACGCTGCCAAATCTGGAGCCAAGACGGGCGTTGCCTCGTTGATTGCTCTGTCTAGCGCGCTTTTACGTAAGTCAGTCCGGGGTGGTCTGGTCGTTGTAGGAGAGCTTACCTTGGGCGGCTCAGTTGAACCTGTATTCAATGCAGTCACGCTGGCAGAGTTGGCAATAGAGAAAGGCGCAAAGTCTTTGTTGTTACCTGTGGCAAGCCGCAAACAGTTGTTTGACCTGTCGGACGACATGGCGACCAAGTTGGACATCGAGTTTTACCAAGACGCACGGGACGCACTGTTGAAGGCTTTGGTTGATTGATTCTCTTGGTTTGAGTCAACGGCACTGGTTTTTGTTATATTTCAACAGATTTTTTCCAGTCCAGAATCTGGCTCATTCTGGTTTGCAAATTTAGCCTGCAATTGTTAGCAGGTTCAAGGGAGGTGGTTAGCAGGTTCAACTTGTTCCCACAGCGGTGGAAATAGGCCTTCTTTTTCGGATATGTAACTTAACATAATATACATCGTATAAAGTTTCAAGAGCAAGGCACGCTACAGCGTCCAGATCAGGCATTCAGCGTGTGCCAGCACCGCGTCCCCGGACGAAGGCTTCGATTAACTGAGCAGAGGCATCTTGCTTGGCGCGCACTGCAAAGTCCAGGGCACTTAACTGAATTTCATTTCGTAGCGTCGGATCAGCGCCTGCCTCTAGCAGCACCTTGACTGCAGCCGGGGTTCCGTACATAGCGGCCATCATCAGGGGGGTTGATCCATTAGGAGATGCAGCGTCGATATAAGCAAAATGCTCTAACAGCAAGCGGATCACATCCACATGGCCACCGGTCGCCGCGTAATGCAGGGGCGTCCAGCCGGTCTTGTTGACATCGGCGTCGAGGCTGATCAATTGCTTGCACACCTGCAGATGGCCTTTCAAGGCAGCCAGCATCAGGGGGCTTTCGTCGGCTGATGTGCGAACCTCAATTTTGGTCCCAGGCCAGGACAACAACACGCCAACCACCTGCAAAGCGCGCTGACGCAAACCAAGGATCAGGCCAAAATCTCCGTCAGGATTTACCGTATTGGGGTCGAAACCACGCTGAAGCAAGGTCCGCACCACCACCGGATCATCTTTCTTGACAGCCGCAAAAAAGTCCTCATAAGAACCAGCATATGCGTTAAAATAACTATTAAAAACAATGAGATAGAATATGTATTTAAAGTAAAATCTCATACAATAACAGAAGAAAAAAGACGTAAGAAATTGTCGCTTGTCAGCCTGCCAATGTCTTCGGGCGCCACGTCTTTGAGTGCTGCCAACTGCTTTGCCACATAGGGCACGTAAGATGGGTTGTTGGTCTTGCCCCGATAAGGTATAGGAGCGAGATACGGGCTGTCGGTCTCAATCAGCAGTCGGTCATTGGGTACCCAGCGCGCCACATCGCGCAAATCCTGGGCGGTCTTGAAGGTCAAAATTCCCGAAAAAGAAATATAAAACCCCATCTCAAGCGCCGCGCGGGCGACCTCGGCACTTTCGGTAAAACAATGAAAGACCCCACCAGCGGAGCCTGGGCCGCCGTCCTCGCCCTCCTCGCGCAAAATGGCCAGCGTGTCGTGCGCGGCACTACGGGTATGAATCACCAGTGGTTTGCGCAGTTGCCGCGCGGCACGGATATGGGTTCTGAAGCGTGTGCGCTGCCATTCCATTTCATGCAGGGTTCGACCCGCCAAACGGTAATAGTCGAGTCCGGTCTCGCCCACCGCCACCACGCGCGGAAGGGACCCTAAGCGCAGCAAATCGTCTAATGCGGGCTCTTGCACCCCCTCATTGTCCGGATGCACCCCTACGCTGGCCCACAGATTATCGTGTTGCAGGGCCATTTGATGCACCTGTGCGAACTCTTCCAACGTGGTGCAAATACACAGTGCACGGGTCACCTTGGCGGCTGCCATGGCACCTTGAATCCGATCCCACTGGCTTGCTAGTTCGGGAAACGTCAGATGGCAATGGGAGTCAGTGAACATGAAAATTGGCTTAAAGGATCAAAAAACGCGCTCGGTCAATTAATCTCGGTTGTTGAATCAGAAGAAAATCCGTCCCTGTAATTCACCCGAATCCGTTCCGAGGAATCCAGGTTAAATCGTTTGGGTCGGTCGTTCCGAGGCCAGATGGGCACCCAGAATTTCTTCGATCTTGATTTTGAGCAGGCGAGATTTTTCGTCCTTCGGGAACACAATGCCAACGCCCTGTGTGCGCCCGCCAGCTGCCTTGGGGGGGGTCACCCAGGCCACCTTGCCTGCAACCGGGTAGCGCTGCGGGTCTTCCGGCAAAGAAAGAAGCACGTAGACATCATCGCCCAGAACATAGTCGCGGGTGGTCGGAATGAAGACCCCACCGTCAGTAAACATCGGAATGTACGCAGCGTAGAGTGCTGCCTTTTCCTTGATGGAAAGCTGGATCACGCTAGGCCGGGGTGTGGCAACAGCAGGTTTGATCATGGGGAAAATTTCATGATTTTTTGCAACTGATGGCTACGAGGGTCATTTGTCGCAGTGTAAAGCGAATTTGGCCTGTGCCAGCAGGGCTTCCTGCATCAGCCCGGCATTGAAAGGGTGATCCATGGTGCGTCGGGTTTTGCTGAGGCCCTGCGCCCATTGGCTGAGCGACGCGACTGAGGCACCGACAGGCAAATCGGCGGCGCCAAAAAACCGTGGCGCAGCACCCATCTTGCACGCCATCGTGTCATGGCACAATTTCTGCAATGCCTCGACCAACTCGGCCACCGGCCAGTCCTTGAACCCTGCGGCATCGCCTCGGGCAGCCAAGGCGGGCAGTGCATTCCATTGCTGTACATCTCGACCGGACTCAGCAAACCGCAGTGCGTCGCTGGGTCGTCCGCCTGCCATCTTCAACAGCAGGGCCGCCTGCGCAGACGTAATGCCCTGCGCCTGCAACCAAGTTAGGCTGGCCTGCTCGGTGGGCCAGGCCATGGCATGGCCCAGACAGCGGCTGCGAATCGTGGGCAACAATTGGTGTGCTGACTCGCTGGCAAGTACAAACTTGACATCTCCGGGGGGTTCTTCGAGGGTCTTGAGCAGAGCATTGGCGGTGATGGTGTTCATCTGCTCTGCGGGGTAGACCAGCACCACCTTGCCCCGTCCGCGCGCGTTGGTGCGCTGTGCGAACTCGACCGCCTCGCGCATGGCGTCGACCCGAATCTCCTGGCTGGGTTTGCGCTTTTTGTCGTCAATTTCTGCCTGCGCCCGCTCACCCAGGGGCCAGCCTAACTCAAGCATGCGCGTTTCTGGCATCAAAACACACACATCTGCGTGGGTGCGTACCTCAATCGCATGACAACTGCCGCACCTGCCACAGGCACCCGAGGCGTCGGCATGCTCGCAAAGCCAGGCACGGGCCAGATCCAGCGCCAGGGTGTATTGGCCCAGTCCAGACGGGCCATGGAGCAGCCAGGCATGGCCGCGCTGTGCCAGCAGGTCTTGGGTTTGCTGCGCAATCCAGGGCGGGCTTTGTTTTAGGTTCATACCGGCGTTCATGGTAGCCAGCCTCGCCGCTGAACCCGCAAATAAACCTCATGCCATACGGCCTCGGGGGGCTGGTTCGCATTGATACGTTCAATGCGCGAAGGGTCACCCGCCATTCTCTGGGCGTACCCTTGTGCCACTTTTTCGAAGAACGTTTGCGGCTGGGATTCAAACTTGTCAGGAATGCGCGCACCCGCCAGGCGCTGGGCAGCAACCGCAGCGGGTAGGTCAAACCACAGCGTCAGGTCGGGCTGCAACACCGCGCTGTCGGGAGCCGTGTCTTCGCGTCCCGGCCAGGACTGCACCCAACTCTCAAGCATGGCCAGAATGTGCAGGTCAAAGCCGCGTCCGCCGCCTTGGTAAGCAAAGGTCGCATCGGTGAATCGGTCGCACAGCAGCACTTCGCCACGCGCCAAGGCAGGCCAGATCACCTGTTGCAGATGGTCCCGCCGTGCGGCAAACACCAGAAGCGCCTCGGTCATGGCATCCATTGGGTCATTCAATAAGTAGGTGCGCAACTGCTCGGCCAAGCGGGTGCCCCCGGGTTCGCGGGTGCGTGTTACCACCCTCCCCTGCGCCGTGAATGCCGCAGCCAGTGAGTCAATGTGGGTGGATTTTCCGGCACCATCAATGCCCTCAAAACTGATGAAAAGTCCGCTCATAGGCCTATTTTCCACGCTGATATTTATTAACTGCCCGGTTGTGTTCGTCCAGAGTAGCACTGAACTGGCTACTGCCATCGCCGCGCGCGACAAAATACAGCGCTTTGGAGGTGGCGGGCTGGACCGCAGCCAAAAGCGATGCGCGTCCAGGCATGGAAATAGGCGTGGGTGGCAAGCCGGCACGGGTGTATGTGTTCCACGGAGTATCACGCAGCAGGTCGACCTTGCGCAGATTGCCGTCAAACGACTCCCCCAGGCCGTAGATCACCGTGGGGTCGGTTTGCAGGCGCATGCCAAGGCGCAACCGGTTGTTGAACACCGAGGCCACCATGGCCCGGTCTGCTGCCGAGCCTGTTTCCTTCTCGATGATGCTCGCAAGAATCAGTGCTTGCTCTGGCGACTGCAGTGGTGAATTAGTGTCGCGCAGTGCCCAGGCGACTTCAAGCTGCTTGTCCATGGCCCGAAGGGCGCGTTTTAGAACCGTCAGGTCGCTCGAACCTTTGGAATAGGTATAGGTGTCCGGGAAAAATCGGCCTTCTGGCACTTGACCCGAGCGTCCTAGTCGCTCCATCACCATGGCCGGTGCCAAGTTCTGCGAGTCGGGTTGTAGCTGCTCCGCGTTCTCGAGAGCCAGTTGCAACTGGCGAAAATTCCAGCCCTCCACAATCGTTACGCTACGCAAGGCCTCATCGCCTCGCACCAGCTTGTCCAACAGCGTGTAAGGCGACGTTCCGGGACCCAACTCGTAGCTTCCGGCCCGTATTTGCCTGGACTGACCCGACACCCTGAACCACATAAACAGCAGGGTGGCGTTTACAGGCACACCGGCCGCGACCACATCAGATGCCACCGCCCGGGCACTGCGACCGGGCTCGATTGAGACATCGATCGGGTCGCTGGGCATGTCAAGCGGCCGATACAGCCAGAAAAAAGCCGCCCCTATCGCTGCCAAAGCGGCGGTTATCACAATGGCAAACAAAAAGCGCACAGCCCCACAACCCTTGCTAAATTAAGGCACGAATCATAATCGCAGCTTTAGACAAGAGAAGGACAAGCCCCGTGAATGACCACGCACCTTTTTCCATCCTGAATGGAGTGGCAACGCTCAAGGACCTGGGCGTGATTCAAATCGAAGGCGATGACGCTGCCAAGTTTATTCATGGTCAGTTGACCCAGGACTTTGTGCTACTGGACCAGGCGAGTGCTCGTCTTGCGGCGTTTTGCAATGCCAAAGGGCGTATGCAGGCCAGCATGATCGGATTCAAACGGCCAGCCGGGCTGATTTTTTTAATTTGCAGAAAAGACCTGTTGGCGGCTACGCTAAAACGTTTGTCGATGTTTGTGCTGCGGGCCAAGGCACGGCTCAGTGATGTGAGCGAGCAGTTTGACGTGTACGGCGTGGCCGGCGATGCCTCGGTTTTTCCCACTGAGTCAACACCGAAGCCCTGGCAAAAATTCGAGACAGGGTCCGCAACGGTTGTGCAGTTGTATCCGGCGCAAGGGCTTGCCCGACAGTTGTGGCTCACGCCAGTGGGTTCACCAGCACCTAGAGGGCCAACTCTGGACGTAGAAGTCTGGAATTGGAGTGAAGTGCGCAGTGGCATTGCCACGCTCAACGCGGCAGTGTTTGAGGCCTTTGTGCCGCAAATGCTTAACTACGAGTCAGTGGGCGGTGTTAACTTCAAAAAGGGTTGCTATCCGGGACAGGAGGTGGTAGCGCGCAGCCAATTCAGAGGCACCCTGAAGCGGCGCGCGTTTGTGGTCCATGCAGAGTCCTCTATGACCGCCGGTACCGAATTATTTGCCGCCACTGACCCGGAACGGGCGGTCGGCATCGTCGTGCAGTCAGCCCCGAATCCCCAAGGCGGCCATGACGCGATTGCATCCATTCAGCTCAGTGCGATCGCTGAGGCCCCGTTGAATCTCGGTCGGGCAGATGGTCCGCCCGTCAGCCTGCTTCCCCTGCCCTACCCTTTGCTCGAAGATATTTGAACTTAGCGAGGAGCATGTCTCCCTGTAAACTACGGTCCAGATCAAGGTGGGCGTTTCGCAGCGTCTCATAATCACCGGCAGAACATTCTGAGAAGAAGGGATCGGGTTTATTCATGGCAGCTCCATTAACCAAAGAAGAGGCCTATGCGCGCCTGGGTTCGATTACCCGGGAAATGCATGAGGCGCTTACGGTGCTGGGAGGAAATCAGTTACAAAGCATTGTTGAAGAAATTCCCAATGCGCGAGACCGTTTGGCCCATGTGGGAAAAATGACCGAGGATGCTGCCAATAAGGTGCTGACCTTGGTAGAAACCGCCAAACCCCGATGCGATGAACTGTCCAAACGGGGCGAGGAACTGAGTCAATCCCTGGCGCGCATGGCAGAAGGCAAGGACTTGAGCGTGGATCGCGCGCGGGGTTTGATGCTGGTATGCGGCAAGTTTGCCGACCGTACAGCCCACTTTGCGGCGGGCCAGAGCGATATTCTCAGTGACATCATGATGGCACAAGATTTTCAGGACCTATCGGGCCAGGTCATCAAAAAAGTCATCGACATCATCACGCGAACCGAGATGCAATTGGTGCAGTTATTGCTCGATAGCGCACCGATGCCCGAAGGAGGAGACGCTAAACCCGCGGCTGAGTTCACTGGCGAAACACACCAGCTTGAGGGCCCACAGACTGCAGACAAAGCGTTGAAACAGGATGACGTCGACGATTTGCTGGCCTCACTGGGCTTCTGACGGGAACTTCATTACCATCTCGATGTGGCGCACACTCGCCTCTTCAAACACCGTGCCGCGCGAAGAAAAACCCAGACTATGGTAAAACCCCTCGGCACTGCATTGGGCAGACAGCACCAGTTCGGTGTCTCCACGGGATTGACTCAGGCGCGCCAGCGCCTGCAAGACTTCGCGCCCCAAGCCACTTCCACGCAGCACCCGACTGACGGCCACGCGGCCGATGCGCCCTACTCCATCGTCCGATTGCAGCAGTCGACCGCTTGCAACAACTTGCCCTAGGTGGTTACACGCCAGAGCATGGACCGCGTCGGCATCGGATGCATCCCACACCATTTGCGCACCAATTCCTTGCTCCTTGACAAACACCTCTTCACGCAGTGCTGAAGCCTGTACGCCTACGGCCCGCCAGTCCCCGATCTGCAAATTCACCACCGGTTGCCCGGCCTCATAGGCTTCAAACACGGCCCGCAGACTGGTGGGAACAGGCTTGGGCACCTGGGTATGGGGGTTGGCAAACACATAAACCAAGTCGCCGCTCACCAACAAGCTGTCGCCACAGAAAATGCCACCTTCAAACAGTATTGACGAATTTCCGATGCGCTGGCAGCGCAAGCCAATGTCAAGGACCTCATCGTAGTGCGCCGAGCCATGGTATTCCAGAGCAGCCTTTTTGACGTAGAGGTCACCCTCTAGCTGTTGCAGTGCCGATTCGTATGGCAACGCCAAGGCACGCCAATAGTCTGCCATAGCCGTGTCGAGGTACATCAGATAGTGGGCATTGAAAACGATCTTTTGCATGTCGACCTCGGCCCAGCGTACGCGCAAGCGATGAAAAAA
Source organism: Rhodoferax sp. (assembly GCA_021738345.1). Taxonomy (GTDB): domain Bacteria; phylum Pseudomonadota; class Gammaproteobacteria; order Burkholderiales; family Burkholderiaceae_C; genus Allorhodoferax. The sequence goes on from JAIPCE010000019.1 coordinate 18,718, forward strand.
CCGAAAATTTGAACGATTCAGCGTCATGGCTTTTTCACTTCGCAGGGTTATAGGGGGGCAATCCGGCCCAGGTCCGGACGTTCCAGCCATCGGGCAAACTCATCGACCAGCTGGGTGCTGGCTGCGGTGGCGGTGCTCCAGGCCTTGACCCGGCCCGCCAGGTCATTGCCATAGTGGACAAAGTCGGTGCGGTCCGGCAGCTTGGCATTGGGCAGGGTCTTGACCCATTCGGGATTGGGCGCGAGCAGCAGCATGCGGTCCAGGTGGTGGGTGGCACGGTGGCGCCATTTCAGTTGTTTATCAAGCCAACCTGGCACCACACTTTTCTGAAAATGCGGGTACAACACGATGCCTTGCGCGGTGGTGGCTGAGTAATTGAGATGCAAATGGTAGTCGGTAATGCCGCCGTCCCAATAGGCACCGCTCGGCGCGCCCGGGATGTGCTGCACTGCCTTGAGGACAAACGGAATCGAACAACTGGCCTGCAAGGCGGCGTTGAAGTTTGCCGAACTTAAGGGCAATTGCCGGGTACGGTAGTCGGTGGTACCAAATGGCAGCGGCGCACACACCGGAGCATTGCCTGAATGGGAAGTGGATGAAAAAACCACACGTTCCAGCCAGGCCCCCATTGCCCTGCGATGCACGACATTGGTCATAAAGGCACCGGCATAGCCCAGAGCCGTGCGCACTGGATGTTCCCGAGCCAGAATATGGCGACCGCGCGCGGTGACGATGTGCAACTTATAGCGCGGGTGGCGCAGCACTTCACCCACCCTTCCGCCATAAAACGCCAGCAAGTTATTGCCAAATTGCTCGCTCACCGCCTCGGCCGTGGGTCGCTTTTGACCCGGCGCCAGCGCGTAATGCTGATGGATATAGTCGTGCTCCAATCGGGTAAAGGCAGCCACCGGGTCAGTGAGGCATGCACTGGCCATGCGCCAGGCACCAATTGAAGCGCCCACCAGATCAATCGGCTGGCTGGCCCGGAGCAACCAATCGCCAAAGAGAAATCGGTCCATGGCTAGCAAAAGCAGCCCTTTTGGACCGCCGGCCGCACCCGCAATGACTGCGACGTCGGAAGGCTGTAGCCCACGTTCCTGAATGGCGCGCCGGGCCACCGGACCCGCGTAAAGATGAAGCGCTTGCATCTTAGGTTCGCGCAGTCCAGTCAAACGGGTCTTGCTGCAAGACCATGTCGATGTCGAGTCCCAGCGCCACACCCACCGAACCCGGAAAGGTCACGGCCAGACCCCGCTCGCTCAATTTGGCTTCCTTGCTGCGCGCGCGCCAAGTCGCGAGGTGAATCACACCGGCCATGGGCTCATAGACTTCGTTATCGAACGGCGCGTACTGGTGCTCGAGCGCGTCGATCATGGGCTGGGGAAACTGCCACATGCGCGCAAAGCCCGCGCCCACCGTGGCATAGCAATACCCCAGATCGCGACGTTCCAGGTGCGCACGCCGCAGGTCCAGGGGTGCCACTTCTGCATCCAGGCGCGCCATTGCGTCGGGCATGGCCAAATGCATGGCCAGCTCGCCAATCGCGTGAATCAGACCACAACTAAAGGCCGCCTGCTGGTTTTGCCGCACCACACTGGCCAGTGACCGCGACACCCTGGCAACATTCAGGCTGTAGTCCCAGAAACGCTGCAATTGGATCCCGGGTACTGCCTTGAGCGACGCGCCACTGGCCGCCGCCTGCGCCATGGCCTTGACGTGCCCCATATCTAACAGCGCAAGCGCCTCGGACACGCTGCTGATAGTGCCCGATAGTTTGAAAAAGCTCGAATTCGCCAACTGAAGCAAGCGGGTCGTCAGTGCCGGGTCGGTGCTGATGAGTTGCGTCACTTTACGCAGATCCACTTCGGGACGTTCCAGCTCGGTGAGCAGCAAAGCCACCACCTTGGGAATGCTGGGCAAATTGAATTGCCGCTGCAGTAACGCGCTCAGTTTCATGAAGTTCCCTTAGGTAGCCCTTTAACCCGGCTGATCGACAATGGAAGCGTCGAAGGCTTGATAGAAAAAAGCTTGCCCATGGGTTCAGAGCATCAGCGTTTCAATTTGGCAAACGCGGAGGCCATCGCGGACTGGCCCACCGGGTTGGCTGGCGCGCCGCGAAGCTGACGTTCCGTCCGGCCCGCCGCCTGGTAGCGGTTGTCGCCCGCACGCTCACCCACCGGACGCGGGCTCGTGGAGCCGAGCTTCATGGTGAGCGCAATGCGTTTGCGCAGTACGTCCACTTCGACCACTTGCACCTTGACGATGTCGCCGGTCTTGACCACCTCGCGCGCATCGGTCACAAACTTGTACGCCAACTGGCTCACATGCACCAAGCCGTCCTGGTGCACGCCGAGGTCGACAAAGGCACCAAATGCTGCAACATTGCTCACTGTACCTTCTAGCACCATTCCCGGCTTGAGGTCGGCAATATCTTCCACGCCGTCATTGAAGCGTGCCACCTTGAAATCTGGACGTGGGTCGCGACCCGGTTTTTCCAGCTCGGCAAAAATGTCCTTGACGGTAATGGCACCAAACTTTTCATTGGAAAAAAGCTCCGGGCGCAAGGTTTTGAGCAATTCGGCACGGCCCATGATGTCCACCACCGGTTTGCCGGTTTGCACCATGATCTGCTCCACCACCGGGTAGGTTTCCGGATGCACCCCGGTCATATCCAGCGGGTTGTCGCCGTGCAGAATGCGCAAAAATCCGGCGCTTTGCTCAAAGGTTTTGGCCCCGAGTCCTGTCACTTTGAGCAATTGCTGGCGGTTGACGAATGCGCCATTGGCCTCGCGCCACCGCACCACCGCCTTGGCCACGGTACCCGACAGGCCAGATACCCGGCTCAGCAGCGGCACGCTGGCGGTGTTCAGGTCCACACCGACCGAGTTCACGCAGTCTTCCACCACGGTGTCAAGTGTGTGGGCCAGCGCGCTTTGGTTGACGTCGTGCTGGTACTGTCCCACGCCAATCGACTTGGGATCAATTTTCACCAACTCGGCCAAGGGGTCTTGCAAACGCCTTGCGATGCTGGCGGCGCCGCGCAGACTCACGTCGACATTGGGCATTTCCTGCGAGGCATATTCGCTGGCTGAATAGACCGACGCCCCGGCCTCGCTCACCACCACCTTGTCTACGGCTTGGCCGCCCCCCCGAGTCAATAGCTTGATCAGGTCGCTTGCCAATTTGTCGGTTTCCCGGCTGGCGGTACCGTTGCCTATTGCGATCAGGTTGATACCGTGGCGCATACCCAACGCCGCCAGCGTTTGCAGGGCACCGTCCCAGTCACGCCGTGGCTCATGCGGAAACACCGTCGCAGTCTCGACCAGTTTTCCGGTGGTATCGACCACCGCAACCTTGACACCAGTGCGAATTCCCGGATCGAGCCCCATCACCACCCGCGGACCGGCCGGGGCTGCAAGCAATAGGTCGCGCAGGTTGTCGGCAAACACCTTGATGGCGACTTTTTCTGCGTCTTCGCGCAGTCTGGAAAATAGCTCACGTTCGGTCGAGAGGCTGAGTTTGACCTTCCAGGTCCAGGCCACGCACTTGCGAATCAGGTCGTCCGCCGCGCGGGACTGGTGGCTCCAGCCGAGTTTCAAGGCGATGCGCGCCTCGGCCAACGAGACCACCGGTGCCGCGCGCGTTGCTTTGACGGGTTCGGCAACAGGCTCTGGCAGAACCAATTTGACCTCCAAAATATCGAGCGCCCTGCCCCTGAAAACCGCCAGTGCGCGGTGCGATGGCACCCGCGCAATCGGTTCATCGTAGTCAAAATAGTCTCGGAATTTGGCCACCTCAGCACTGACCTCGTCTTTGCCAGCCATCAGCTTGCTCTGCAACAGCCCTTCCGACCAGAGCCATTGACGCAGGTCCTGTACCAAGCCTGGGTCTTCGGCCCAACGCTCGCTGAGCAGGTCGCGCACGCCGTCCAATACCAGTGGCACAGTGGAAAAGTCGACCGGCTTGTCCCCACCCTCTTGCGGTACCTGCGGTGCGACGACATAGGCAAGCGCTGCATCCGAGGGCACCAGGCTAGGGTCATTGAACAGGGCATCTGCGAGCGGTTCGAGGCCGGCCTCCCTGGCAAGTTGACCCTTGGTGCGGCGCTTAAGCTTGAACGGCAAATAGAGGTCCTCGACCTCCTGTTTGGTGCCAGCCGAGTCAATTGCAGCCAGTAAAGCAGGCGTGAGTTTGCCTTGCTCGTCAACGGCCTTGATGACCGCTTCTTTGCGGTCGCGCAATTCACGCAAATAGGCCAGCCTGGACTCGAGCTCGCGCAGTTGAATGTCGTCAAGCCCGTCAGTTACCTCCTTGCGGTAGCGGGCAATAAAGGGGACCGTGGCACCCCCGTCGAGCAACTGCACGGCAGCTTCGATCTGGTTGGGGCGAACACGAATTTCTTGCGCCAGTTGCGCGATGATTTTCTGCATGAAGAACTACAAACTCACGGAGTGGAGAAAACAAGGGCAGGAGTTTGCCACAGCCCGGTGGGGTCGGTTACAGGGCCTTTTGCACCAGCGGGCCGGTAAAAAGGTAGGGCAGGCGCGGCCCGCTGCTCTCGGGCACGCCCCCCTTCACCTCGACGCTGATCGCCAGTTGATGTGCACCCGCAAGCGCGGTGGCGGTGGCGGGCAGGCGCAGGGTCTTGGCCTTGCTGGTAAGCACTCCAAGCGACCGGGGCGTACCACTTTGGGGCAGCACCCACAGTTGCATGCTGTCCTCGCGACCCTCGCTCACCGCATTGAGGCGCTGGAGCTGCAACGCCCCTTCTAGCGGGTCTTGGGTCACCAACAAGGCGGGGGCATGTTGTGCATCCAGCAGAATGCAGATGAAACGAATCTGTGGCACCGTGTGCAGTTGCGCCTGCAGATGCACCACCTGCGCGCGAAACTGCTCATACATACTGACGCCCGCCGTGGCGGCCAGGGCCAGCAAAAGAAGGCAGCCATAGGCGCCTGCGCGCCACCAGGCGCTCACCAGTCGTGGCCCGCCAGATGCGGTCGTAGTGGACGAATCCGAGGATGTCATTGGACTTTGGGAGTCAGACAGTAGGAGTGTGCGTACAACCCGCGTTAGCCAGTAATCAATTTGAGGCTTTCAATTTTCCGTTGCAGGTCTTCGTCGCTGTCAACAAAACGCTGCGCAATGGCGTGGAACTGGTCTGCCAACTGGAGAAAAGCGTCGGTGATGTCGGGGTCAAAATGGCGTCCGCGTCCGGCGGCAATGATTTCCACTGCTTTTTCATGGGGCATGCTTTGCTTGTAGACGCGCCGGCTGATCAGAGCGTCGTAGACATCGGCCACCGCCATCAAACGGGCAGAAATCGGAATCTGGTCTCCGGTGAGACCTTCCGGATAGCCGCTACCGTCCCACTTTTCCTGGTGGCTGTAGGCAATTTCCTTGGCGAACTTCAAAAAATCGACTTCCAGACCAAGCTGGTCTTCTGCATGCTGAATCGCGTCGCGACCCAACTGGCAGTGGGTCTTCATGATCTCAAACTCGTGCGGCTCAAAGCGTCCGGGTTTGAGCAGTATGCGGTCGGCAATTCCCACTTTGCCAATGTCATGTAAAGGTGCCGACTTGACCAGCATGCCGATAGTATGGTCGCTCAGAAAGGCTCGAAAGCGCGGGTGGTCCTTGAGATGAGTGGCCAGCAGTTGCACATAATTCTGGGTCCGGCGGATGTGGTTGCCGGTGTCGTTGTCGCGGGTTTCAGCCAGCGAGGCCATGGCCAGAATAGTGACGTCCTGAATCGCCGCCAGTTCGCGGGTGCGCTTGGTGACTTCCCGCTCCAGATAAACGTTCTGGTCCTTCAGAAAATCGGCAGCGGCCTTGACATGCATCTGTGTCGCTACCCGCGCCAGCACCACCGACGGGTTAACAGGCTTGGTAATAAAGTCCGCCGCGCCCATTTCGAGCCCCTTGGTCTCTTCGTCAGGTGCCGTCATGGCGGTGAGGAAAATAATCGGGATGTCGCGGGTACTGGCGTCGGCCTTGAGAATTTCGCAGACCTCGTAACCCGACAGTCCAGGCATCATGATGTCGAGCAAAATCAGATCGGGTGGGTCGTCGCTGCGGGCAATTTTTATGCCTCGCTCCCCGTTATTGGCCACCTTCACACGGTAAAGATCCTTGAGGAGACTGGACATCAACGACAAATTATCGGGGGTGTCGTCGATCACCAAAATGACCGGCTTGCGGGTGAAATCAAGGCCTGTTTTCATAGTGTCGAATTCTACCGGGTTGAAACTCCGTCGCAGCCACCGAAAAACCGCAATTGATTTGACGCCAAACCGGAAAAAAACCAGCCACCCACCGACTGCGTGCGACACCGACCGGACGCAAGACCTATGTGTTTGAAGCAAGACTTAGGGATGCGGAAACAGCCAATGCACGGTTGCAGACTGGCCGATACCCAAGGCACGCACCAGAGCGCAAGGCTTCAAAATGCTGGTTGACGCTGGCACAGACCCGCGAGAGGTAGAGCGTCAGCAACAGGCCGCACAAACTGCCAACAAAGCCGCTGCCGCCGTTCAAGCCGTGACCGTGGGCGAAGTCTGGACCGACTACATGACCGCGCGTAAGCCACATTGGGGGGCACGGCATCATGCCGACCATGGCAAGCTGGTGCAGGCCGGGGGACTGACTGCCCAACGTGGCACCCGTGGGCGTGGAGTGACCATAGCCGGTCCGCTGCATTCACTGATGGCATTGCCCCTGCGTGACCTGACCGCGCCAGTGATAGAGGCATGGGCCACACCCTGAGCATCCCCCGTAATCCACACAACGTCGCCTGCAAGGTGGCTGGCATTGATGGCCTGACCCTGCATGGCCTGCGCCGTTCATTCAAATCCTTGACTGAGTGGCTTGAAATCCCTGCCGGAGTTGTCGCTCAACTAATGGGGCACAAACCCAGCGCGACCGCTGAAAAACATTACACGGTAAGACCACTCGATCTGCTGCGCGTGCACCACGAAAAGATTGAGGCATGGATTCTGGAGCAGGCCGGGGTGACGTTCGACGCCCAGGGTGAACCCGGAAAGCTGCGTGTGGTGTCGTAGTGCCGTAGAATGTATCTACATCAACGTATATCAAACTCAATCATGATGAATCTACAGATTGCCAAATGGGGTAACAGCCTCGCAGTACGCATCCCGGCAGACTATGTGCGCCAAATCGGCATCAAGGATGGCGATCATTTGGTGGCCCAAGTGGGCGCTGATGGCGCGTTAAATCTCAGACCGCCTGCACAGTGGAGCCGCAAAGCCTTCGCACAGGAGTTGTCGCAGCATGCCAAGACCTTGCCCTTGGGAGCCTCTGTCATGGAGCAGTTGCGTCAAGAAGCGCGTTACTGATGTTGTATGTCGATACCAGCGTCTTGGTTGCACTGTGCACCAACGAAGCCAAAACAGCCGACGTAGTCAAATGGTACGCAGCCTGCGCCGACGAATTGGCATCCGCCGCGTGGTGTGTCACTGAATTTGCCCGTGCTTTGGGCATCAAGCAGCGCACCGGGCAGTTGACCAAAGCGCAAGCGCAGGCAGCGTGGGTCAAGTTTGAACGTATGTGTGCCAACGATTTGCAGCTGTTGCCCGTGGAGGCGATGACCTTTCACAAGGCCGCCATGTTGACCATGGATGTGACAGCAGGCTTGCGCGCTGGCGATGCCTTGCATCTTGCCTGTGCGATGGAAGCAAAGGTGGCGGGTATGGTGACTTTGGATACTGTGCTCGCCAAGAATTCCAAGCGCTGCAAGGTGAAGCCGGTGGCGGTTTAAGAATGTCCGCCACAGTTAGTCCCGCTGAGCAATGTTGAAAAACCGTCGCCCGCATTTTCGGCTTTTCGTTTTGAGGTATTTGAGGAAGAGGGAAATCGTGACAACTGGAATCAAACCACAGTGGATCGACGGCGGACCACAACCGTTGTCAGTTTTTGGCGGACAGCCATGCCCCTCCAAGAAGTTATTGCAGGGGCATGGCGTATGTCAGGCGAAAATAGGGTCAATCACCCCAATTCGAATACTTTTCGCAGGTCTTATTAATTTTTTTACCTTGGGGCGATTCTGAGAATTTAGCCAAATTTCCCTTGAAATCTTCTGGCGTTTCATTCCACATGCACTCACAAAATGCAGCCATCTTAGTCTGTCCCGGAATCGGACTAGCAGCGTTTCCGCCTTCGTAATTTTTGCTTGAGTACACGAGGCATTGCTTATATTGGGGATCACTGCTCGGGACGTCGTTGTAATCTCCAGCGGCGAGGGCGGTCTGCGCTACACCAAGCAAAACGATAGAAGCAATGGAAAACAGGGATTTGGTCATCAGGTTCACTTTCAACAAAATAGGGTGGGACTGGTGTGCGACGAATTGATGCAGACACCAATTTTGAACTCTATCAGAACATCGCGTGCTTTGCGTGACGAGATGGGTGCGATTCAAACTTATGTGGACTCATATTCCCTCGCCCCAGCGGGGAGAGGGTTAGGGTGAGGGGTGGATGTCTTGATTCTTGAGGGAAGTCTGGAACCTGTGCCAGCCCCTCACCCCAGCCCTCTCCCCGCTGGGGCGAGGGGGCAAAACCGAATTGCCACATCGCTTTGAATCGCACCCTGACGACATCGGTAAAACGCATAGCGTTGCTGGTAAAGAAGTCAATGCATTTGGCATTTATGACATGTGTCGTATCTTGGGCAGATCCACGCCACGCCTGCCACGGGTATCCAGGCCCAGCAGCGCCGCGCCGCCAAGGAACCAGCATACCGGGCGCGCATGGGCTGGAATGAATTCGATGGCAGACACGACCCTATCGATCAACGCCACAAAACCCTGACCCTGAGTGACGTAGCCAGCGCAGCAGACCAGCGCATCGTGGCCATGAACAAACCGGGCCAATTCATCCAAGGGTACGGCGTCGAGATCAAAAGAAATAACCCGGGCTCGACCAGCCACATCTTCAGAAAGTTTGTTGGGCGAACGGACCGCGACGGAAAGTTCCCAACCACGGTCAAGGACTTGCCGGGTAACGTGGCTACCGAGCTGGCCGGTTGCACCGAGGACTGCGATGGATGTCATCTACGAACTTCAAAAAGACTTGTCAACAAAAACTGCCACACCATTTGACCTCTTTTGCGTCGCCGCACTGGCACAACGCAAGAGGACTTCGAGCGCTACGATGAGAAAATTCAAGCGCTTGAAACCAAGTATTACACGGCTTTTGGGTTTCGAAAAATGTTTGACCGAGGCCCTTTGAGCGCTCGCAGCCGGTCCATTGCGAGACCTTGAGATGCCAAATGGATTTGGGTCAGTGGCGCAGCCGCCCTCAGGTAGCGGATGAGTGTCTGGGCTGCACCAATGCCAGCACGCCGGCCGTCAACCCTTTGCTTCCAAAGGCTGCCATGGAGCGACCAGCTAGCAAGTCTCTAGGACCGGGATCGCTGCAGTGCCGACCGCCACGGACAAAAAACTGATTGTCGCCGGCGAATGACTGCTTCGGAGTTTTGGCGGTGGGCAAATGACAAAATTGGACTGTCCCCGGCTATGACCGCTATGGAAAAAACGGTTCAATTTGATTGTGTTCGGCGACCGACCGAAACCGTTGCTAAGGAGTCAACGCCCTAAGCCATTGTGTTGACCTGAGTGCCCAGGTTGCCACTCGTGGCCAACGGCAGGCCCTGTAACAGCGCCAGCGCCCCGGTGGCCTGGATGTCCATGGCCTTCTTCAATACCAAAACCTGGGCCGTTTGGGCTACTTGGCTTTGCTGCATTTGTGTCGATGCATTGACGAGTGCGGTGGGAGAAATATCCATGGTGAAATCCTTTTGTGGCTGTCATCCATATCGGCTCGACAGTCAAAATTCTTGAACAGATGGAGTTGTGGTGTTACCTGGAGGAAACCATTACTGTTTCCTCCAGATGTAGTTAATTGGCGCCGCCAGTAGGAATCGGTAACCTAATGTAATCAACAGGTTACGTCAGCTCTGAGTAGTCTGCGAGTAGTTCTCTCTAGTTGCAAATGCTATCACCTCGCGGGCCACCCAAAGGCGGTTGCGCGGAGTACTCACAGGAGCCTCTTTTGGGAAACCCTGGAGTCGAACTACGGCGTCGCGCGCGTGGCGCACAGTGCAGCGTGTCAGCTCTGCAATTTCTTCGATGGTGAGGAGTTCTTTGTTGCTCATGATATTGTTTTTCTTCTATGAGTATTTTGCATAACCCGCCCGGGGCTACCCAGGCGGCAGGTTTACTTGACGTCCTTCCCGATGGCGCGCAGGACGCAGACTGCCTCACGCGAGGCGTTGCTCGCGCCGGCCACCGCGCATCTGGCGTCGGCAGGGGCGTGCCCAGCCTTGACCATTTCAACGATGGCCTGCTCGGAGCTGATGGAGCAGGCTACCGGAGCGGCTACTAACGCGAGCACGCAGACGGCCACAGACAGGCCGATGATTACTGAGACGGTGTTCTCGTTCATTTGGCTTCCTCTTCCTTGTACACGAACATTTCGCACAGAACGTCGATGATGCCCGCCACTTCCGCCACCTCAAGTGTGGCCTGGGTGGTGAACGGATCGGCCAACTCCTTGTCGATCTCGTGGACGAACCGGATACCCTTCAGGCGGAATTCGTCAGTGAGTTTGAAGTCGGTGCCAGACTCCAACGTGAACCCGACAGACTTGACCTGGAAGCCTTGGTCAAGGACCTCCTCCAGGCCTTTGCGTGCGTCCTCCAGGTCGCTCATCTTCACCGTCACCTTGCGCTTCTCGGAAACCAGTGTGACCTCGTCGCTGGGCTGGTACTGATCAAACGCAGGCTGCTCGCCGTCCAGCCACTGCTGCAGGCGCTTGGTGAGGCCCTTCTTCACCTCGGAGACGTGGATGGTCGTGGTCTTCACGCTTCCCACTGCGTTGACGAGCTCACCGGTGATCTGGCCTGCCAGTTTCGCATTCGTTGTCGGGATGATGAGGTACTTCCTTGCGGGGAAGTAGAAGCAGGTGACCAAGGAGGTGCGGACAAACGCGGTGACCAGCATGCGATCGAGGATGGAGGCCTTGATGCCCCGACGCTCATGCTTGCCCACCTTGCGCCCCTCGGAGGTGAGGATGCGCTGCACCTCCTTGACTGTCTCGGCGTTGACGATGCTGCCCGGGACGACCTTTTGGTCGACGCGCACCGTGAAGGCGAACCCTCCTGGGAAGGTCTCCACGAAGGTGCCATGATCCAGGCGTGGGACGAACCCCAGCCCGAGGGCCTGGACTGGTGCAAGGTCCGTGAACCCTGCTTCCTCCAGGTGTGACTCGAGCTTCTCTGCGCTGGGGAGCTCTGCGTTGTAGACGATTGCGGATTTGATGAGATTTTTCATTTTTCTTCTTCTCAGATTTGCAGCCCGAGGAGCGGGGCTGCGGCGCTTTGGTTAATCAGCCAGCGTAATGATGTGGTCGGCCACCGACTCAGATACGTCTTCATGCGAGATCAGGATGACTTGCCGGAACCCTACAGTTGACAGGAATCCGAGCAAGGCCTCCGTGCGCTCTGCGTCGCACCCGCTCATGGGCTCGTCGAGCAGCAGGAAGGGTGCCGATGGCAGGAAGGTGCGCACCAGGGCGACCCGAATGGCAAGGCCCAGGATGTCCAGGGTGGAGCCGCTCAGCGACGCCACTGTGTGGTCGTCCACTGTGAATCCATCCGACCCCTTGGACACCACCGAGCGCGCCCCACGCATCTCGCTGAAGTAGGAGCTCACGGCAGCCAAGGTGAGGCGCCAAAGCTGATCCGCTATGAGGGGCCGGCACTGACGCACTCGCTTGATCAAGGCGTTGTTGAACTCCAGTTCGGTGAGGCGCTGCTGCGCAGCTTCGACGTCGAGCTTGGCCTTGGCAAGGTCGGCGCAGGCTCTCGCCCAGTCCTTCTTCGCATCCTCCAGAGCGTGGCCGCGGTGCCGCTCCAGAGCCTTGGCTTCGCTCAGGGCTATAGCAGCGTCTCGTGCCTCTTGGTGCAGAGTCTGCACAGTCGTGTGAGCTTCCCCCACGTCCTCGACAGGGCCCAACTCCTTGAGCACCCTTTCCGCATCACCCAGGGCGCTACGCTCATGCGCGGCCTGCAGGGATGCAGTGTGCACAGCCTGCAGGTAGTCTGCGCGCGCCTTGACTGCGCTGCGGATGTCCTTGATCATCTGGTCGTAGTTGGGCTGGACTGTGACGCTCACGTCCGGCACAGCCCCCGCCCATGTGAGCATAGGTGGGACCGTCGAGTCGTCCACCTTCAACCACATGGCGTAGCGCTGGGCGGCGACGATGTAGGGCTTGGCCAGGGTGCGGGTAGTTGTCAGCGCACTGATGCGCGTCGTGCGGTAAAACTCACCGGAGTTCAGATCGAGGATTTCCTCCTCGATCGAGGCGATCGCCTCGGCGAGCTTTGCATTCTGGGCCTTCACCTCCGGCACTTCGCTGAAATCCTGCCCGCAGAACGAGCACGATCCGCTGTTGATCTTGGCCTGGAGGGCGGCGATCTCCACATCGTGTTTGCGTACGATGTTGCGGCTGGTCTCATTCTGTGTGCGCAGCGTGTCGATCTCTGCTTCGAGGTCAGACATTGATGCCGCGTGGTACTCCATGGCCTGCTTATGGAGGAGGGGTTGGACAGCGCGATAGGCGTCGAAGGAGTCAGCAAGCAGCACCCCGCTTGCCTTGGCCTTGAGCAGATCCGCAATCTTCTCGTCGGGGTTGGGGTAGTCGTCGACGGGGTGCTCCACCAGAAGTTCCTGGTCTTTGATGGCCTTGTCAAGGCGCTCGTGGGCTTGGGCTGCAGCAAGTCCAGCCCGCTTGCGCTGGGCCTCCAGCGACTGGATACGCGTGTGGTTTTGCAAGGCTGCTTCGTACTTCTTCCGTGACTTAGCCTCCTCCTTGGTGGCTGAATCCACATCGCTCTGGGCGCTCTTGATGCCACTCTCGAGGGAGACAAAGTCAGGCTCCTGCACGCCCTGGGCGCGCTCGAGTACGGCCCCGGCGGATTCAAGCTGGGCTGTGGCGCTCGCTGGGCTGCCCATCAACAGCTTCTCCTGCATGAGTTCGATCAGGTTGTCGATCTGGTCAAACTCGGCAAGCTGCTCGATCAACTCCGTGGTGGCTTTGGTTCCGGATTCCAGCGCACCACGGATTGCGTTTTGGTTGGCCAGCATGAGCTTGGCTGCACTCGATGCGTCGACCTTCAGGCGCGAGGCCAGGAAGTTGCTGACCTCGGTCTGTCCGGTCACGATCTGGTCGGAGTAGGTGCACTCGCACCCGCTCTTGGAACGCGTCACCTTGTACTCGACCCCGTCAAGGGTCAGGGTGAGCATCACTTTCAAGGAGCTCTCTGGGTTGCCCCAGGTCACGGTCTCAGCAAGTGGTGAGCGCAGAGTCTTGACACCGAACAGGGCGTAGGCGATTGCCTCACCAATGGTGGACTTGCCGGCCTCATTGGGCGCTCTGACAACTGAGAGTCCCTCGCCGAAGCCGAAGCATGCATTGGTGTGGCGGCGGAAGTTCTGGAGGTGGATTGATTTAAGCATAGTCAGCGCCTTCCATTTCGAGCAGTTTTCTGAATTGGCCCCAGCCCACAAGGTTGCCACTGGTGCACTCGCGGTGAGGCAGCGCCACGGCCTGATGCTCCACTGGGGATGCGTGCCAAGGCTTTCCTCCCATGAGCCTGTCGAACAGGGCAAGGTCGGCCTCCAGCGATGGGTTCTGGCCGTCGTGCGTCAGGTAGGACACCCTGGCACAGCGCGCGGCGCTGATCTTGGCAAGGGTCAGGATGGACTGCTCCGCGCGCTCCTTCTCGGAGACGTAGGGGAAGTGCCAACCCCTGGGAACGTACAGCTCGGCGGGCCGCTTCACCGGCACGCTACCCTCCATCGCCTTGCGGATTTCCTTGGCAAGGATTTGGAAGTGGGGTTCCGCATCCGGGTGGTCACGCAACTCGAAGAAGTTGGTCCACTCGGTGGCCGTCACGATCGTGCGCATCCACTGGAATGGTTCCAGCAAGCGGTTGACCACCTGCTTGTGGATGCCCAGGCCTGTGAGGACTTGGGCTCGATTGGCAGCGTCGTGCGCGGCACCTCGCCAGATGTCGATTGCCTCGATCATCGTGCCGTATGGCACCTCAGCCTTGGCTTGCATCCCTGGTTGATTGACGCCCCAGTGCAGTGGGATGACTGGGTTCTCGCGCACCTGGGCGATCATCTTGGCTACCGGAATGGCGCGCGATGACATCGCGTTGCGCGAGAAAACCCTGTGGGTCATGATCTCGCCGTGAATGAACCTGGGGTAGGACAACTCCAGGGTTGTGATGCGGGCTCCGGGTACGGAGATGGAATCCTCAATGACTTTCGCGTAGATCATGCTTGCTCCAAAAGTTTCTTTACTGCTGCCTGTTGATCGGGGTCTAGTTGAGCTAGCAAAAGGTCAACGACGTTTACTGCGCGGATGTCTTCCACGCTCTGGGCCAGCTCCTTCTCGCCGCCTACACCCTCGACCTTCACCGCGTTGGTGATGACGAAGCAAGGGTGGGTTTGACGGAATTTGCTGATCGCCTTGATGACGTCTGCGCCCTGCTCTGCCGTGGCGTCTCCGACAATGCGAACGAAGTCGGCGTTGCCTGGACCCTTGGCAAGGTTCGTCCAGTCGAGCTCTTTGTAGCCACCCTCCTTGTCGTTGGCACTCCAGGTCGGGATCAACTCCATGTCCTCGCCGTTGATCTCCAGACAGTATTTGCGCCCATCTTTCTGACCGTCGCCGTGCGCCATGCAGTCTGAAACGGAAGTCGGATACTGATTGCCGATAACGACTACCTTGTCGCCCAGGATCGTTCGTCCCTGGTGCTCATGGCCCAGGATCAGAGTCAGGCC
>JAIPCE010000329.1 GCA_021738345.1 Rhodoferax sp.
CGACCCCGCTTTCGACCTCCAGGACGCCTCCCAGTGCGATCGCACGTTCCCGCATGCCCAGCAGGCCGAAGGTCTTGTTTTGTGCTGCCTGCGCTACCTCAAAACCCTGCCCATCGTCTTTCACCATGACGCAAAGCTCCTTGTCCCCACGCTCGACACGTACCACCACCCGCGACGCCTTGGCGTAGCGGACCACATTTGTCAATGATTCCTGAACGATACGAAAGACGATGATTGCCCGCACTTCGTCGATCGCAATGTTTTCTTCGTCGGGCTGGAATTCGAACTTCGCAGCCGATTGCCTGGCGTATTGGTCACACAACCACTCGATCGCAGGAACCAGCCCCATGTCCAACGCTGACGGGCGCAAGGACACGGCGACATTGCGAACCGCATGGATACCCTGGTCGACGAGGTTCTTCATGTCTTGCAGCTTACGTTCCATGGCCGGATTGTCATTGGCCAGCTGAATCTTCAGCACCGACAAATCAATGCGCAGCGCCGTGAGGATTTGTCCCAGCTCATCGTGTACCTCGCGCGCAATGTGCTTACGCTCGGCCTCCCGTCGCGCTTCATGCTGGGCAGCGAGTTCGCGCAGTTGCTGGCGCGAGGATCTCAGATCGTCTTCGGTCTGCTTGCGTGCCGTAATGTCCCGGACCACGGCCATGTTCAGGGGGCCGCGGTTGGTCTGCAAGGGCGCACAACTCACCTCGGCGGGAAAACATGTACCGTCCTTGCGGCGACACTCTGCGCCGGACGGCCCGTCCACCCCAGTCTGAGTGATCAACTGCTGCAGCGTCGAATCCCTAAGTTCGCTGCGGGCATAGCCAAACAGTCGCTCGGCACATGCGTTGATCTGGACGATTTTTCCATCCGCATCGGTCAGCACAAAGGCATCCGGCGCAAACTCAAGCACGTCGCGGAACATGCCCTCCAGGCTGCGGCGTTGCGCGTACAGGTCCACATGGGCCTTGACGCGGGCCAGCGTGACCTCGCGGCTGACCATGCGTGGAATGAAATCGGCACCGCCCGAGCCAAAGGCCTGTCGTTCGGCCTCTGCCTGGGTGTCGGAAGTGATGAAGATGACCGGAATGTCCTTGGTCGCGTCCATCTTCTTGAGTTCACGGCACACCGCATAACCGTCCATGCCCGGCATGCGTACATCCAGCAACACCAGTTGTGGCTGCTGCGCCAGGGTAATTTCCAGCGCGGCCCGCCCGTTGCTGGCTTGCGCAACCCGGTAGCCACCGCTGACCAGATAAGACTCCATCAGCCGGCGATTGATGTCGGAATCATCCACCACCAGTACCAGTGGAGCGAAAACTTGCGTGCGCATGATTGCATCCTCGTCCTGCTGTCGTCAGCACCGAAGTCTACCGTGACATAGCCCCGCGGCACCCTGGAGTCGAGGCACTGATCGTGACGAATGTTGCGGTACGTCGCATCCATCCAAAGTGCTGAATTGCAAAAAACCTTGACTTGGCGCAAAAACACGCCCTCCAAAGCCGGTGAACGCAGCAGGTATTGGACGATCCGTGGACGATCGATTCCTACTATTGCTTGCAGTATCAAGTGATTCCGTCGGCAACAGGGTCTGACTTGATGCTTGGGGGGCCGCAATGTGGAGTCTGAAAGTCCCTTTCGGATTGCACACTGCGGCACTTCGTAAGTTCAGTTGGTGTTTGGCGTTTATCACTTTATTGCGAGGTATTTATGAATCTACTTGACAAACTCATGTCCCGCCGCAGCGCCCGTGCGCAAGGGGGTTTCACCATGGTCGAACTGGCCATTGTGCTGGTGGTCGCCGGCCTGATTCTGGTGGCGGTGCTCAAGGGCACCGATACCGTCAACAAGGCCAAGGTCGAGCGCGCGGTGGCCGACCTCAAGGGACTGCAGGGCATGCTGCTCGAGACCCAAAAGCGCATCGGCCGCTTCCCGGGCGACTGCAACAACGACGGCATCATTGCAATTTACCCGGCGGCTGTTCGCACCTGGCTGCCCACGCCTGTGGTAACGACAACCAAGCCCGATCTGGATGCGACCAACCGCGATGTGGCGCTCAACGGCAGGTGCGGCACACCGGTGACGGGGACAATGATCAATGACCTGGACCCGGGGCAAATCGTCGCGGTCGAGAAGGATATTAAAGGCGCAGCAGCTGACACCAGCAATTTGGTGTTCAACGAACTGCGCCGCTCTGGCGTAGTGGATGGCGCTCGTACCAACATGGAGCTGGCCAAACACAGCAACGGCGACGTCTTCATGGTCGGCAGCATGCAAAACGCCGCCCTCGCTTCCGGGAGTGTTCGTGCCAACGTGATCGTCATGTACGGCATTCCGGTGTGGATGGCTGAGGCGATTGATGCCCAAATCGACGGTGCATCCGCAGACTACGCGATCACTGCTGGCGGCGTCGCCGGCCCAGCCAGCAATGGCCGGGTGCGGCGCTGGGACAACCAAGTCACAGTTGCATCATTAGCGTCTGCGACATTTACGGCCGCGACTGGAACCGGGCAATACAACCACGGCACCACCCTGCTGACGCGCGATGATCTGATTTCCATCAGCTACCAGTTTGACACCGTCAAGTTGGTCAACTAGGTATGAAATAGCCCAGCAGCAGCCAATGGTGCAACCCATCACCCGCCCACACCATGTGCTGCAGTTGCTGCTGCGGCGCACCTGGCGCCAGTTGTTGTGGCTGCTGGCACTGGTCCTGGTGGGGGCGGGGTATGCGCTGCTGTGGCTGGCACCCGTGGCCAGTGTTGGCGAAGCCACGGTGGCCCAGCGTGCCTTTCTTGGCATTGTCCTGACCACGGGCGGTGCGCTGTTGGGTGCACTGCTTGGTGTGACGCGACGCTAGTAGCAAGGTACCGGCCTATTTGCCTTCATTCACGATGTCAGGATCAATCATGGCCCAGCTTCTGCTTTCAGCCACCGATGCGGCCGGCGGCACCTCGCAATTGCGCTTTGTCCGCTTGGGCATGGGTCGCAAGGTGACGGCCACCGGGACCGTGGCGGTGGCCGATTTGCCCAGCGGCACGGCACGGCTGGCCTTTTATACCCGCGGCGCCTACTTCAGCCAGACCGAAACCGAGCGCCGGCCGGCCAAGTTGCTGGTGATTCAGGCGCGTCGGCTGATTGATGCCGAACTAGCGTTCAACGAGCCGTTCCGGGCCCGTCAGCGCGCCACCGCAGTGCCTGGCGAAGGGCGCCAGAACCTGGCGCTAGCGGCCGTGTCCGAGGCCGACTATGCCCTGCTGGTCAGCCAATTGCCGCTGGCCAGGCGGCCGTTTGCCTGCATCACCCCCGCCGAGTGCGCCATGGCCGCCTTGCTGGGCAAGCTCAGCCGCGAGCCGGTGCGACTGCTCTGGCGCCGCGGCAGCCAGATGCTGGGGCTGCTGGTCAGGCAGGGCGAAATCCTGGCGCGCCATGCAACCCGGGTGGAGCACGATGCGGGCGCAGACGAATCGGCCTTTGCCCTGCGCGTGCTGCCGTTGCTGGGTGCCTCCGCAGCCCGGTTTGCCCCCGGTGACGCGACCGACCTGTTGCCAACGCTGGCGCTGGGCGAGTGGGGTGCGCTGCCCGCCGGCTTTGACAGCGCGGTCGGGGCCGGACTGCGCGTGCAGTTGCAGGCACTGTTTACCGGGGCGCCGGTGGACGATGTGGCGCACTGGCCCGAACTGTATGGCTTGCGGTTTGTGGCAGACAACTTCAATTTTCTGGGGGGTGACTACCTGGCCGAAGTGCAGGGCGTACAGCTGGCGCGCCCGCTGGTCCTGGCGGCGTCGCTTGCCGCGCTCGCTACGGGTCTGTGGGCGGCAGCAACGGTGGTGCAGGGTCTCAACCTGAACCAGGGCCTAGAACAACGCCGTACCACCTTAGCCACGGCACTCCAGACGCTGGACAGCCAGCGCCCCAAGCCTGAGGAGCTCGAGCGACTGAAACGCCGCCTGGGCGTGCAAAGCGCGCTCGAGGGCTTGCGCCTGGACCGCTTTCTGGCCTGGGTGTCTGCCAATACGCCCCCGGGGGTGATCATCCGCAGGCTTGAAGTCAACCGCAGCGCGACCCCGGCGGCAGCGCCCCTGGCTGCGGCAACGGCGGTGGCCGGGTTACCGGCGACCGGCTCGCTGGGGCAGGATGGCGCGGCCGCGCGGCAGGGCTGGGCGGTGGCGATCGAGTACGAAGTACCGGGCTCCTACGCACAGGCCGAGCAAAAGTCCGCCGCTATTCTGGCGGCGCTGGGCAACCGGGCCAAACTGCTCAACAGCGGCTTGCAGATCCACAACGACGAGCCGTCGCGCCTGGTGATTGCCCTGGTGGCCCAGGAAGCCGCATTTTTGGAGTGAAGCGCCGTGTCACACCCCAAGCCCCTCGGTGAACTGCTCAAGGACGCAGGCATCGTCAATGACGAGATGATCGGCTACGCCCTGGCGGTGCAGCGTGTCTCGAAAGAGCGGCTGGGCGATGTGTTGCTGCGCCTGCGCTTTGTTACCGACGACGAAGTGGCCCGCACCCTGGCCAGCCAGTCCGGCGCGCCCTACGAGCCGCTGGACAGCATCAACCCCGGGCGTGAGGCGCTGGCCCAGATTCCCTCTAACTTTGCCCAGAAGTACGACGTGCTGCCGCTGGGGTTTGAGGGGGACTGCCTGGTGCTGGCCACCGATGACCCCTACCAGACCGACATTGCCGAGCGGGCCAGCCGCTTTACCAGTTGGAAGCTCAAGCTGGTGTCGGCCCCGGCCTCGCGCCTGCGCCGCGCGATTCAGCGGGTCTACTACATGGCCGAGCACCCGATTGCCGAAGACGTGGCACGGCTTGCCAACCAGTTGCAAAGCGGGCGCGAAGTCAACACCGAGGCGCTGCTCGACCTGCTGCTGTCGGCGGCCGTCGACGCGCGCGCCTCTGACATTCATATCTCGCCCACGGTCAGCGCGTCGCTGGTCTCGCTGCGGCTGGATGGTGTGCTGCACCTGCGCTTTGCGTTGCCTGCGGGCATTCACGCCCGCCTGGTATCGACCTGCAAGGTGCGTGCCGCGCTGGATATTGCCGACACCACGCGTCCGCAGGACGGCCGGGCGACGTTCAAGTTCATCGACGGCAATTACGACCTGCGGGTGTCGACCATGCCCACCGCCGACGGCGAAAACCTGGTGATACGGGTGTTGTCGGGCGCGGCCGAACTGGTGTCGCTCGACAGCCTGGGGTTGTCCCGGGCCCAAGTGCAGGTGCTGG
>JAIPCE010000330.1 GCA_021738345.1 Rhodoferax sp.
GTGCAGACCGCAGAAGGCCTGCCGATCTACCACGAAGTGTTTGATGGCAACCAAGCGGAGTCCCCCACGCTGTTGCCCACCCTCAAAAAGGTACTGGCGCGCTTCGCCCACATCAAGCGCCTGATCGTGGTGGCCGACAGGGGCTTGCTGTCGCTTGACAACGTCGATGAGTTGCGCAAAGTGATGCTTCCCAACGGCCAGGCGCTGGAATTCATTCTGGCGGTGCCGGGGCGCAGGTATGGCGAATTTGCGCAAATTCTCAAGGACTTCCAAAGCGGGGTTGCTGATGCCAAAGAGGAAGTCGTCGACGAGGCCCGGTGGAACGAACTGCGCCTAGTGATTGCCCACAACCCGGAGCAGGCGCAGGAGCAAACAAAACTGCGCAGGGAGCGCATAGCCGCAATTCTTGCCAAAGCCAATCAGTGGGTAGGCAAACTCGATAGCCAGGATGCGGGTGAAGTCAGCCGGGGCAGAAAGCTCTCCGACAGCGGCGCCAAAGCGCGGCTGTACCACGAGGTGAGTGATGCCCATTTGGCGCGTATCATCAAGGTGGACTTGAAGACGGACCTGTTCAGCTACACCATTGATGAAGCCGCACAAGCCCAGGCTGAACTCCTGGATGGCAAACTGCTTCTGGTTACCAATGTGCCAGACCACACACCCGTGGAGGTCGTGAGGCGATATAAATCCCTGGCTGATATTGAGCGGGGATTCAGGGTCCTGAAGTCAGAGATTGAAATTGCGCCGGTACACCATCGCTTGCCGCAGAGAATCCGCGCACACGCCATGCTGTGTTTTATTGCGCTAATTGTTTACCGCGTGATGCGCCAACGCTTGCAACTAGCCAAGAGCGATCTGTCACCGGAAAAAGCCTTGGCACAACTGCGGCGAGTACAGCGGCATAGCGTGAGCATCAACGCCTCGGCACCGATCACCGGAATATCAACGGTCAATGAGTTGCAATCCAAAGTGTTCGCCGCGCTGAAGACGAAAAAACCACCCCAAGGCACCCAAATGAGCTTGCTGTAGTGGCAAATCTTTAACTGACTCTATATAAATCAACCACTTACGTCGTTTGGTGTCGAACTCGGGAGTCCAGCCGCTCCACATGCACGGTGCTCATGGTGCGAAACAGCAGCGCCGGTGTGAGCACCATGAACACCAGCGATCCAAGGTCTTTTAGCGATACAGCCCTTATCCAGCCTGCGCAACACGCTATGAATCCAATAGCAATCAGCAGGATGACCGGTAGCAGCGAGGACAGGACAATGGAGTGCATCAGGGTTCTGTTGCAAACCCTGATTGTCCGTTCAGATCAATCCGTACGCACCCGCCAGCAGATAACCTGCGAGGCAGGAGGTGCTGACACCAATCAGCCCCGGCAGGATAAAGCTGTGGTTGACCACATACTTGCCGATGCGGGTGGTACCCGAGCGGTCAAACTGGATGGCGGCGAGGTCGCTGGGGTAGGTGGGCAGGATGTAGTAGCCGTAAGACGCGGCGGCAAAGGCCACGATGTAGCCGGGCGGCACACCAATGGCCAGCCCCACCGGCACCATGGCGCTGATGGCAGCAGCCTGCGAATTGACCAGTTTGGACACCAGCAGCAGGGCGATGGCATAGGTCCAGGGCTGGGTCTTGACCAGGTCGGTCAACGTTGTCTTGAGAACCGGCAGATGGGCTTCAAACACGGTGTCGGCCATCCAGGCGATCCCGAACACGGCCACCACGGCAATCATGCCGGCGCGAAACACTTCGGTCTTGCCAATGGTGGACGGGTCGGTCTTGGTGAACAAAATCATCAGCGCGCCGGCCAGCAGCATGAACATCTGGATGGTCAGCACCATGGACAGCGGCTTGCCACCCACCAGTGGGCGCAGCGACTGGAACGCCCCCAGAATGGCGACGACGACGATCGAGCCAATAAAGATCCACATGGCGGTCCACTGGCTGCTGGTCAGCACTTTGCCCAGCAACGTGGCGCTTTCGCCGTAGACGATCTGGCGTTGCTGCGGGTCGGCAATGCGTTTCTGGAACTCGGCATCATCCTTCAGGTCTTTGCCGCGGAACCAGCTGAAAACGCCAATCAGCAGCACGCCGGCCAGTGTGGAGGGGATGGTGATGGACAGCACCTGAATGAAGTCGATCACGTGGCCGTCCACCGGCACTTTGGCCAGGAAGGCCACCAGCGACACGACCGCCACCGACACCGGGCTGGCCAGAATGCCCATCTGGCTGGCAATCGACGATGCCGCCATCGGGCGCTCGGGGCGGATGTCGTTCTTGATGGCAATGTCGTAAATGATCGGCAGCATGGTGTAGACCACATGGCCGGTGCCGCACAAAATGGTCAGCAGGCAGGTGGTGAATGGTGCCAGGATGGAGACATATTTCGGGTTACGACGCAGGATCTTTTCAGCGCCGAGCAACAGCACTTCCAGACCGCCGGACGCCTGCAACGTGGCAGAAGCCGCCACCACCGCGATGATGGTCAGCATCACGTCGACCGGTGGCTTGCCCGGCGGCAGTTTGAAAACAAAGGTCATGAGGACAATGCCAATGCCCCCCAGCAACCCCAACGCTACGCCGCCCTTTCTGGCGCCATAAAACAGGCAGACCAGAATGATGGCAACTTGCAAGAGAATATCCATGGTGTACTCCTTCGATAGGGCTTCACTGTATGCTTTATTAAGGGTAAACCCTAGTATCGTCTGACCGTCGATTGATCTGGATCAATCAACCAAACTTGTCCACGCATGCCTCTGCCATCCTCTGCCATCGTTTTGTGCACCCTGAATGCGAAGTACATCCACGCGTCCCTGGGGCTGCGCTATCTGCTGGCCAATATGGGCAGTCTGACGGGGCAGACGGTGTTGCGCGAGTTCACGGTTCGCCGCAAACCACAGGAGTTGCTCGATGAACTGCTGGCGCTGTCGCCCCGCATCGTCGGTTTTGGGGTGTATATCTGGAACGTGACGGAAACGACAGCCCTGGTTCGTCTGCTGAAAGCCGCCCGACCCGATGTAACGGTGGTTCTGGGCGGGCCGGAGGTCAGCCATGAGTGGGCGCAGCAGGACATCTTTCAGCTCGCCGACCACCTGATCACGGGGTGGGGTGACATCAGTTTCCCCAAACTTTGCGAGGCCTTGCTGCATGGCCCGCAACCCCTGATGAAGGTCATCGTGGGCGAGCAGCCCGAACTGGACCAGATTGCACTGCCGTATGCGCACTACACCGATGCCGACCTGGCGCACCGCCTGCTCTACGTGGAGGCCTCGCGGGGCTGCCCGTTCAAGTGCGAGTTTTGCCTGAGTTCGCTGGACAAGACAGCAAAGGCGTTCCCGTTGGACGCCTTTCTTGCAGCGCTGGACGGTTTGTACCAGCGCGGAGCGCGCAACTTCAAGTTTGTCGACCGCACGTTCAATCTCAAGATCGATACCTCGGTGCGCATCCTGCAGTTCTTCCTGGACCGCATGGCAGACAACCTGTTCGTGCACTTCGAGGTCATTCCCGACCATTTGCCGGATCGGCTCAAGGCGCTGATTGCGCAGTTTCCACCCGGCGTGCTGCAACTGGAGGTGGGCGTGCAGACCCTCAATGTCGAGGTGCAGCAGGCCATCTCCCGGCGCCAGGACAACGACCAGACGTTGGCCAACCTGGGCTGGCTGGTGGAGCATTCACAGGCGCATTTGCACACCGATCTGATTTTTGGTTTGCCCGGCGAGTCGCTGGACAGCATCGGCGCCGGTTTTGACCGTTTGCATGCCGTGCGCCCGCATGAGATTCAGCTTGGGTTGCTCAAGCGCCTGCGCGGCACGCCGATTGCCCGCCACACCCTGACGCACGGCATGGTCTACCAGGCGCGCCCGCCCTATACGGTGCTGCAGACGGCGTTACTGGATGCACCTACCGTGCAGCGCTTGACGCGCGCAGCGCGCTACTGGGATCTGGTGGCCAATTCCGGACGCTTCAAACGCACACTCCCCGCCCTGCTGCAAGGCGGGTCGGCATTTGCTGCTTTCCTGGCCTGGAGCGACTGGCTGTGGGAGAGCACCGACAAAACCCAGGGCCTTACCCCGGAAAGCCTGGTGGATGCGCTGTTTGACTATCTCACCACACAGCGGGCACTTCCTGTGGACGGCGTGCGTGCCATGTTGCTGAGTGATTATGTGGCCAGCGGTGCAAGGGCCAGGCCGGCGTGTTTGCGCACCGTTCTGCCCCGCCCGCAGGCACCGGTGCCGCGCGAGAGCGCAAGGCTGTTGGCGCAGCGACAGGAGCGCCATGCATAGTCTGCTGGTTTATCTGTCTTGACCGGCGGCGACAGTCGACTGATACTCGCGGCAATGGCTACCCCACCGTCCCACCCCGAAGCTCCTGGCGCAGTGCCGGCGGCCGCACACGTTCCCTATTTGATGGAGCCGTTGCGTGACCTCGACGCCTGGACGCGGTACTTCCAAAGCGCCGAGATTCCGGTGTTGTCCAGCACGTCCCGCAGGCTTGAGGCGCTGCGTCCCGATGAAGACAATGTAGACGCCAATATGCTGGGCGAAGTCATTGACCGTGATCCGCTGATGACACTCAAGCTCATGGCCCTGGTCGCCGGCAAGCGCAGGCCGGGTGTGGTAACCGAGACCGAAAGTGTCACCACATCGCTGGTCATGATGGGCATCTCGCCGTTCTTTACCAATTTTGGCTTGCAGCCAACCCTGCAGAAATGGCTGGCCGACCAGCCGCGCGCGCTGCGCGGACTGGCCAACCTGATGCGCCGGGCCGAGCGGGCGGCCTATTTTGCGCAGGGTTTTGCGGTGCACCGGGGGGATACCGATGTCGGCGTGATCCGCTTGGCCGCGTTCTTGTATGACTTTGCCGAAATGCTGATGTGGTGCCACGCACCCACCTTGCAACAACACATTGTTGAGTTGCAGCGGGCCGACCACACACTGCGCACGGCCACCGTGCAGCGCAGCGTGCTCAATATCGAACTCGACGATCTGCGCCAGAACCTGATGAAACTGTGGCGCTTGCCCGAGTTGCTGGTGCGCATCAGTGACAACCGCCATGCCGAGCAGTCGATTGTTCGCAATGTGGTGCTGGCAGTGCGCCTGGCGCGGCACACCGCAGACGGCTGGAACAACCCCGCCATCCCGGACGATGTGGACGAAATCGCCCAATTGCTCAACGCGACCCCACGGGTGGCGCTGGCCTTTGT
>JAIPCE010000331.1 GCA_021738345.1 Rhodoferax sp.
GCCTACAAGGACTACGACGACACGCAGGAGCTAGGCACCCGCAACATCAAGGTCGCGCTGCGGCGCCTGCGCAAGTTTGCCCGCGAAGGCCACGAGGACGAACTCGATCTGGACGAAACCATCAGCAAGACAGCGGCCAATGCGGGCTACCTGGATATCAAAATGCGGCCCGAGCGCCACAACAACGTCAAGGTGCTGCTGCTCATGGACGTGGGGGGCACCATGGACGAACACATTCAGCGCGTAGAGGAACTGTTTTCAGCCACCAAGACCGAGTTCAAGCATCTGGAGTTTTATTACTTCCACAACTGCGTGTACGACTTCATGTGGAAGAACAACCGGCGCCGCTTTGCCGAGAAGTTTGAAACCTGGGACATCATCCGCAAGTACAACAAGGACTACAAACTGATCTTTGTCGGCGATGCCACGATGAGCCCCTACGAGATTTTGCAACCTGGCGGCAGCGTCGAGTACAACAACGAGGAGCCTGGTGCCGAGTGGCTGCAGCGCCTGATTCACGCCTTCCCCAAGTTCGCCTGGATCAACCCCGAACCGCAGGGTGTTTGGCAATACCGCCAGAGCATTGCCGTGGTGCAGCAGATCGTGCACAACCGCATGTACCCGCTGACCCTCAAAGGCCTTGAAGAGGCGATGCGACACCTGACCAAATGAGCGTTGCAGCGAGCCTTACAATCCCCTGCCCCCTCGCCATAGTTCAATGGATAGAACGAGTGCCTCCTAAGTGCTAGATGTAGGTTCGATTCCTACTGGCGGGACCATCTGATTACTTGGCAGTGAACCAGGTTTGTAGGTTTGGCTATTGTCTTGGGACGCCGCCGGTCAGATTGGCGAGTCAGGGTTGCCAGCGCTTCGTTTTACGGCCCTCTTTTGGTTCGTAATGAAAGCGGCAAACTTCAGATCTGCGTCGCCGATATGGTTGCTAAACAGATCCGCCAGGAATGCACTCCACTTTTCCATATTCAGCGTGTCGTTTGCAATTTGCTCCAACAAAACACCCATATGCACCAAGGTGTCGTTGTGCCGACGAATGTGCTCCCGCGCTGCCGGGTAACTTGTCAACTGCATCAAGTTCTCTTCGTCCTGAAAATGCAAACGCGTGTACTGGCACAGCTTTGTGGCTGCCCTGGTACGGCTCTCCTTGTCAGTTGTTTCCAGAAAGAAGTTCGCCTTGTTAAACCACTGCATGTGCTGGGCGTCAATCTGGACGTTGCCAGTTTTGTAAACATCTTTCCATTCAATCGGCATGACTAACGGGAGGCAAACAGACGAGCGAAAAATCCGCGCGATGAACGCGTTGTCCGCACCGATGGAGAAGCGACGACGGCATTGTGGCTGGCATGCCATTTACCAAAGCGCAGATCGTGCGTCATGATGTGGCCGATCAGCCACTTGTTCAGAAAGCGGCGTAACTCCTGTACCCGGTCTTCCGACCACTCGATTCCGCTGCCAAGAAAATCCGCCGTTTGAGCTGCAAATTCCTCATGCAACCGCAAATGCTGTTCGAAGGCCGGGTATCCGCTCCTCTCCATCAGATCCTGTTCGTTTGAGAAGTGCGTGACAACATACTCCAGCAATTCCTCCATCGTCTGATCAACGGAAGCCAGATTGAGCGCCCGCACCAAAGTGAACAGATGGCGGTGCTCCTGATCGACCTGCGCCACCCCGATCTTGAATCCGTCGCGCCACTCAATGACGTAGGGCGCCTTTTCCTTTTTGACCTCTAATGTTTCTGTCATGGGATTTTCCTGGTTGACATTCAAAGTGAAGAATCATTTGAAGCCAAACTTTACGTTGCATTGCAGCATAGGGCAAACCCTAGCATTGGGTTTCAGACGTTTCATTGAGATACGTCAAATTTTCCACCGCCGCGATTGCCGTAAATCGAGGGTGCTACCAACTTGCCATCGGCATCAGTGCACCAAAGCCACAGAAAACCGGTGCTCGCTGAAACCAGCCAAGCGCGCCGGCAGTGGTCAGACAACGGACCCGCAACTGCGCAAGGGGTCTGGTTATCGATCAGCCACCCGCAACGTGCGACTGAGCAGCATCACCGGAATCAGCCCCACCAGCACCAGCGCCAGACAGGGCAAGGCGGCCTCCCCCAGCCGCTCATCGCGCGCCAGTTGGTAGGCCACCACGGCCAGCGTGTCACTATTGAACGGTCGCAGCACCAGGGTGGCTGGCAGCTCTTTCATCACATCAACGAATACCAGCAGGGCCGCAACGGCGACTGAGCGGCGCAGCAGGGGCCAGTGCACACGCACCAGCATTTGCATCCCCGAGGCCCCAAGCATGCGGGCCGAATCGTCCAGACTGGCCGGCACGCGGGCGTAGCCGCTTTGCAGAGCCTGTAGTGCCACGGCACAAAAGCGAACCAGATACGCCCAAACAATGCCCACAGCGGTTGCCGTGACCCAGTAGCCCAACTGCCAGTCAGGCTTCCAGGCTTGTAACCAGCCAACCGGCAGCAACAATCCCACCACCACCACCGCACCCGGAATGGCGTAACCCAAGCTGGCCAACTGTGCCGCGGACCGCACCGCCCAATGGCTGCTGCGCCGCACGCTGAACGCCAGCATCAGGGCCACACCGACGGCCAGCACTGCAGTGATCGCACCCAGGCGCAGGCTATTCATTGCCCACGCACCAAAACTGGACCACGGCAGCGCAGCCCAATCCGCCGTCAAGGGCCGCAGCATGAACATCACCGGCAGCACAAACCCCATCAGAATAGGCGCGGCGCACAGCAACCACACACCTATCCGTTGGCGCCCGCGCAATTGCACCGCCTGGGCATCGCTGCCACTGGAACAGGCACCTTTGGTCACAGCAAAACGCATGCGGTGCTG
The DNA here is from genome assembly GCA_021738345.1 of Rhodoferax sp. GTDB lineage: Bacteria > Pseudomonadota > Gammaproteobacteria > Burkholderiales > Burkholderiaceae_C > Allorhodoferax. The sequence goes on from JAIPCE010000331.1 coordinate 2,871, forward strand.
GGCACGGCGCTCCAGGGCCAGCAACACTGCCACCAGAATCAGCAACAGGGTGGCCAATTGTGCGGCAGCGACCCGGTTATCCATAGCCAGCCAGGCCTTGTAGATACCGGCGGTAAAGGTCTGGATCCCAAAGTAGCTGGATACGCCGAAGTCGGCCAGTGTCTCCATCAGCGCCAAGGCCACGCCAGCCGCCACGGCGGGGCGCGCGAGCGGTAGCGCAACCTCGCGCAACCGTCGATTCAGCGGCGCGCCCATCAAACGGGCAGCCTCCATCAGATGCACGGTGCGCTCACCCAGCGCCGTGCGAGCCAGTAAGTACACATAGGGGTAAAGAGCGAAGGTGAAGACCCAGGCGGCTCCCACCACCGTGCGCACCTCGGGAAACACGCGTCCCTGCAAACCCAAGACGTTGCGCAACCCGGTTTGCAACGGGCCACTGAATTGGAGAAAGTCGGTATAGGCATACGCCACCACATATGCAGGCATAGCCAATGGCAGTAACAGGGCCCACTCAAACACACGCCGACCAGGAAACTCGAACAACGTGACGGCCACCGCAGTGGAGAGACCCACCAGTGCAACCCCCACAGTCACCATCAAACACAGCAGCAAGCTTGTACCCACATAGTCCGGCAGCACGGTGCTCGCCATTTCCTTCAGGATGACCTGCGCCTGACCGCCTGCATCCCCCACCGGAAGCCATGACGCGAGCACAGCCAGCACTGGCAGCATCAGCGCCGTGATCAGCAGCAGTAATGCCCAGCGGGAGAGGTTCGATCGGGAAAGAAAATGAAACATGGTGGCCAGCGGCCCAGGCTAAATGAGAATTGTAATCATCTAAAATCAGCGGCATGTTTCTGCAAGTCTCCCAACTGCACGTTCGCTATCCGGGTCAAAACACGGCCGCCGTGCAAGACGTTTCCTTTGGTTTGCGCTCCGGCGATATCGGGGTTCTGATTGGACCATCGGGTTGCGGCAAGACCACATTACTGAGGGCAGTGGCCGGCCTGGAAAGGGCAAGCAGCGGCCAGATCAAGCTGGCAGGGCACTCAGTTAGCAGCAACAGCACACACATGCCAGCCGAGCAGCGGCGCATCGGCATGGTGTTTCAGGATTACGCCTTGTTCCCGCACCTGAATGTGGGGCGCAACGTGGCGTTTGGCATACACGACTGGCCTGCGGGCGCACGCGAAGCACGGGTAGCAGAGGTGCTGGAGTGGGTGGGCTTGAGCGGCACCCAGAGTCGCTACCCGCATGAGCTTTCCGGCGGGCAACAGCAGCGCGTGGCGCTTGCCCGCGCGCTGGCACCCAAGCCGCAGCTATTGTTGCTGGATGAGCCGTTTTCCAACCTCGACGTCGATTTGCGCGAGCGCCTCGCGCACGAGGTGCGCGGCATTCTGAAAACCGCTGGTGCGACTGCACTGTTTGTAACCCATGACCAACTCGAAGCCTTTGCCATCGGTGACATGATCGGCGTGATGCACGAAGGCGCGCTACACCAGTGGGACGACGCTTACTCGCTGTACCACCGACCGGCCACGCGCTTTGTGGCGGAGTTCATTGGCCACGGGGTGTTTGCGCCCGCCACTTTGGTCGATGTTGCGGGCCAAACGGTGGTGCAAACTGCCCTGGGTGAGTTAAGCAATATTGCCGAATGCCCCCTGCCGTCAGCCTTTGAATCTGGCCTGTGCGATGTGTTGCTGCGCGCAGACGACATCGTGCATGACGACGATGCACCGGTAAAAGCCGAGATCTTGCGCAAGGCGTTTCGCGGCTCAGAATTCCTGTACACACTGCGCCTGACGGGCGGACAAATTGTGCAAGCCCATGTACCCAGCCATCACGACCATCGCCTGGGCGAGTGGATCGGCATACGCGCTCAGGTAGACCACGTGGTGACCTTCAAGCGTGGCGGTTAACTGCGCAATTTTTCGATAGTCACGCGCAGGTCAGCCGCCCAGGTCCGCCGGTCGCGCCCCTGCGCCAGTTCAGGGCTGCCAAACTGCACCACCGCCTGCACATTGCTGGCGCACAGGGTGCGCCACAGCGACTGCCACAGCGTATCGTCGCCGACATAACATGGGGCAAAGCTGATGGCACCTGTCAAACCATCGGCAAACTGCAACGCCACCGGCTGAACCGGCGCATCGGCAGAGATCGCCGCTTGCAACAGATTGGCGTGAAACGGCAGCAGGCTGCTACCGTCCCCCGTAGTGCCCTCGGGGAATATGCCAAGCACATCGCCATCGCGCAGGCACTGGGCCATGTGATGCACCACACGCATGGCATCGCGACGGGATTCGCGGGTG
>JAIPCE010000332.1 GCA_021738345.1 Rhodoferax sp.
CCCGACATTGCGGCCATTGGTGATGCCGGTCTGTTTCTGCAGGCTCTGGCCCAGAGTGCGCCAGCTGCGGCCCCACACCGCACGGGCGCTGCCGATGCGGCTACCCCACGCTGGTCGGGTTGGCTGACCACGCTGCGCCAGCGCGACGCCGCCCGTGAGCTTGAAATTGACCAGCAAGCGCAGGCCCCCGGTGACCACGTGAATCCGATTGCGCTGTTTCGTGCACTGGAGCAAGAGGCCGGCGACCTTGCCGTGCTGGTGGCAGACGGCGGTGATTTTGTTGCCACCGCGTCTTATGTGATGCATCCACGCAGCCCCCTGAGCTGGCTTGACCCCGGTGCCTTTGGCACCCTGGGTGTCGGGTCTGGCTTTGCACTAGGCGCCGCACTGGCGCGACCCGGCAGCGAGGTCTGGATTATTTTTGGCGATGGCGCCTGCGGTTACGGACTGGTCGAATTTGACACCTTTGTGCGGCACGGCATACCGGTGATTGCCCTGGTCGGCAACGACGCGGGCTGGACCCAGATTGCACGCGAACAGGTCAAGATGCTGCATGACGATGTCGCCACAGTACTGGCCCGCAGCGACTACCACGCGGTGGTGGCCGGTTTTGGTGCCGAAGGCATCTTGGTGAAGACCGCCGCAGAAGTCCCCGCAGCGCTAGCGCGTGCGCGTGCGCTGGCCCACAGCGGCAAGCCGGTACTGGTGAACATCTGGCTCGACAAGACCGAGTTTCGTGAGGGCTCGCTGTCAATGTAACGCCGCGCGCAGGGCGAGGTTTGCCATTCATCTGCCATACGTACTGCCATACGTACTGTCGGCTGCCCGATTTCTGCAATCCGTCGCAACAGTCCTGCACCCTCGCCCATACTGCATTACAGTGCACTCGATCGATTCACTGATTGGAGATTCAACATGGTTTTTGTCACTCGCAGGATTTCAACACTGGCCCTGGGGCTTATCGCCACTGCAGGCTTGACCATGGCCAACTCCAGCCACGCCTGGGAATGGGGCTCAGGTGCGCGCACCAAGGGCTCTGGCCGCATCACGTCGACGACGCGGCCGGTCAGCGGCATGACCGGCGTGACGCTGGAGCTGGCGGGTGAACTGGAAGTGGTGCAGGGTAGCAAGGAAGGTATCGTGATCGAGACCGACGACAACATTGCACCGCTGATCGAGACCGTGGTCGAACGTGGCACGCTGATCGTGCGCCTTTCCAGCAAGACCCGCTCCATCAGCACCGAACATTTGCGCTTTACCGTGACCGCCCCGGTGCTGGAGCGCCTCAATGTGGAAGGCTCGGGCTCGATCTTTGCCAAGCGTCTAAGCGCCACCACCCTCAAATGCAATATAGGAGGTTCCGGATCGCTCAAGCTCGGGGCGCTTGATGCCACCGATTTGCGTATCGCAGTGGCCGGCAGTGGCGAGTTTGAAGCCCAGGGCCGTGCCGAGTCGGTCGAGGTCAGCGTTGCGGGGTCGGGCGATGTAGACCTTGGCAAGCTCGATGCCAAGCGCGTCAAGGCTACTGTGGCGGGCTCGGGCGACGTCACCGTATCGGCCCGCGACACCCTGAAGGTCAGCGTGGCGGGCTCGGGTGACATCCGCTATTACGGCGACCCCACCGTCAGCAAATCCATTGCCGGCTCCGGTTCGGTGGAGCGTCTGGGCAAGCGCACTCCGTAATCCCCGGTAGTCAAGGAATCTAGCTGGAGCTGTGCCGCGCGCTGGCTGTTTGTGCAGCCGCTGCTGTTAATCTTGGGGTGTGTGCGTTCCCGCCAGAACCGATTTTTTCAGCCGGACAGCGTTTCGACCTCAAAGCCAACCACGCTGCGGCTTTCCTTGCTGAATTCGACGCCGATGAGATGGATGGGCTCGCCCCGGGCGCGGTATTTGTCGGCGTAGCCTTTGGCCTTGAGCTGAGCCAGCGCTTTGCCCTCGGGCACAAGTTCGACGACCTTGAATTCGAAGAGATACACGTGGCCGTTAAAGCACACGGTCATGTCGATGCGGCCGTGGTGCGTGGTGTCTTCCAGCACGATGTCAAGTCCGAGCGCGGCCAGGTGGCTGTAGAACACACTGGCCCAATAGCCTTCATAGTGCGCGATTGGGTTGTTGCGATACCAGTCGTGCGGGATGCTGGCAAAAAAGGCCGTGAATAGCTGCTGCAAGGCGGCAAAGTCGTTGCTGCGCAGCAGTTCAACCAGTTTGATGCGATTGTTGAAAGATTGCCGTTCGCCCGCGCCTAGTCCGGCAAGCAGGCTCGCGTTCAGGCTGGATTCGACTTCGCGGTTGGGGTAGCCGAGTTGGTACACCCATTGGCCCGGCAAGGGTTGCTGCAGGTCGTGAATGGTCAGGTAGCCGGTCTGGAACAACAGCGCTTCGGCCGCGATATGCTCAACGTCAAAGGTAGAGAGTAGCGCCTCACTGCTTTGCAGCCGTGCCAGGTCAGGTGTAAAAAAATGCTGCCGCGCGAGCAGTTTGACAAGAAAAGTGGGCGTGCCGGTCTCAAACCAGTAGGGGGCGAATTGGCGGTTACGAAACAGCAGCAACAGGTCAAAGGGGTTGTACACCGCTTCGCCGGTCCAGTTGTAGCCGTTGTACCAGCGTCGAATCTGGTCGCGATCGAGCCCCTCCAGTTCAAGGGCGAAGACGCTGTCGACATCTGCATCGGTGTAGCCGCAGAGGGCCGAACAGTCGGCGCGGACGGTGAGGTCCTCCAGGTTGTTCAAGCCTGAGAACAAGCTAACTTTGCTGAATTTGGAGACGCCTGCAAGAAACGCAAAGCGGATGTGGGCATCGCTGTCCTTGATCACCGAATAGAAGTCCTTCAGTCCTTCGCGAATATCGCGAGCACGTTCGGGGTCTTCAATGCGGTCGAGTATCGGCTTGTCGTATTCGTCAATGAGGACGACGACGCGCTGGCCGGTGCTTTCGGCTAGCGTCCGAATCAGCGTCTTGAAGCGGCTGCGGGCATCGGGAAAATCGGCTGTCATGCCATGCACCTGCTCATAGTGCGTCAATTGCTCATGCAGGATGGCCTGCAAATCCGCCACCGAACCAAGTACCCCGCCGCCAAAACTGAAGCGCAGCACGGGGAACTTGATCGACCAGTCCCAGCGCGCTTCGGCATAGAGCCCGCGAAACAGCGCGGAGTTGCCTTCGAACAGCTCTTTCAGCGTGTCAAGAAACAGGCTCTTGCCAAATCGGCGCGGACGGGACAGAAAGTAATACTTGCCTTGCCCGGCCAGTTGAATTGCGAAGCCGGTTTTGTCGACATAGTAGTAGCCTTCTTCGCGCATCTCGCGAAAGGTTTGAATGCCGATGGGGAGTTTTTTCCGGGTCACGCGAAGATTATGCCCGTAGCAGTAACAATTGGTGGCTGGATGACATACGGTGAAATAGGGCACAGCCTACGCGTCCGTCAGTCACGTTCTCATTCATGCTGGCACCATCGTCGACTTGCCGGCCCCGCACACTATCTCAGTCAGGGCAACCAGACCAGGCTCTGGGCAAAATGGGGCCAAGGGGGTCTGAGCCCGGCCATTGGTCGCTGCCAAACAGCGCGTGCACCCAACGGTTGGCCCAGGGTGCGCGTTCGGCTCCGCTAAGCAGGTTTGTAGGTTCTGCCGTGGAGTAGCCCCAGAGGTCGGCTAGCCACATTCCGGCACCGATCAGCAACTTGCCCAAGGGCGGATGCGCGTCGAAAGTCGGCAGATGGTTGAAATAGTTGTGCCCGTACCTTGCGTAGGAGGTTTCGTCAAAAACCAGCGTGTTAAAGCGCGAAAGCCCGTAAAAATGCAGCCCCAGGGAGGCCACTTGCAACAGCAAAAGACTCCAGAAGAAAAAACGCGGGCGCAGATCGCTCGGTGCTTTAGCCATCTAATTTGCTGTCAAATTCGCGGCATGCCGAGCTTTCGTACAGGTGCTGTGAACCTGCCACAGGTGAAGGCTCAGGGCGTGGGAGCGATCGCAAAAGCAGCACCAATTCGCGGCGCAGGCTCAGCTTGTGCAAACAATCAGGAGGGCTTTTCGGAATTGCATGGCAACAATGCTAGCAGGTGCAACCAAGGGCTGCCCCACAGCTAGATGCGCCAATCACCTGGTGCCAAATGTCGGACCCTGGAAGTGCCGCAACACTTTGTCTTATCCGTGATCCAATACAGTCTTGCAAACTAGCTGGAGATATGCCATGCGTCGCCTTTTTTTGCTGACCCTGTTGTTCCTTTGCCCCTGGGCCTACGCGGCCAGCCTGGCCTATGACGAAGCTGCTGACGCCCGGGCTGACATTCGCGCGGCCCTGGCACAGGTGCAGCCGGCGGGTCAATCGGTTTTGCTGGTGTTTGGTGCCAATTGGTGCGGCGACTGCAAGGAGTTGGACACCGCCTTCAAGAACGGTGCCGCAGCTCCCCTGATTGCCAAAAATTTCAAGGTCGTGAAAATCAACGTGGGGCGCTTCGATCGCAATGTCGACATTGCCGAGAGTTACGGCGTGCCCCTCAAACGCGGAATCCCCGCCGTCGTGGTGCTGGCCGCCGACGGCAAGCCCGTGTACACCACCCGCAGCGGCGAGCTTGCCGACGCGCGCAAAATGGGTGACACCGGCATTTTTGAGTTTTTCAACAAGGTGGCTGTAGCACCCAGCCGCTGAGCACATGGAGCAAGCTCCAGGAACCTCAGACATCTCAGTTGACCGCTTACTTTTACCAGCAAATCTGCATGGACCCTCATTTTTTGGCTTTGATGGGGATCACCGTTTGGGTCAAAGCGCCACGTGCCCGATTGCAAGCGGTAGCCTGACGCGTCGTCGCCCTTGCAAGGTGTGGTGTCGCAGAGCTCCACCCATTAGAGCCCACCCAGACACGTTGACAGCAGCCCCCTCGGGCCCGTCCAACTGACCGATTCCTTACGTATCCGTCTTGCAGCCCTGAGCATCGCATTGACCGTGACTGCCATCGTTCATGGCACCATGCTCGCAGGTTTCGTCAAGCTCGCTCAGGACGGCGTTGTGGCCCAGCAAGGCGCTGGTATCAGTCTGGCTCTTCTAAAATCCTAGTGGGTAGAAATTCGCCAATTTGTTGTTGAAGTAGAGGTTTTTTATGTCTAAAGAGCTATTTGCGCTGGCTTTGGGAATCAGTGATCCATGGTTTGTTGGCTCGGTTGATTTTGATGCGA
>JAIPCE010000333.1 GCA_021738345.1 Rhodoferax sp.
AACGAAGACCCTAGTCCGCCCTGCGACGCGGTACCCGATGAGATGGATATTGCGATTGCGGTGGACCGGTTTGGGCGCGCCACGACGCTGCAGGTGCGCAAGGTGGCGCACCGCTGGGCGGGCTTGCGCAGTTTTGTCGCCGATCGCTCGCCCGTGGTGGGATTTGATGCGCAAGCGCCGGGATTTTTCTGGCTTGCCGGCCAGGGGGGTTATGGCATCCAGATGGCACCGGCACTGGCACGGGTCGCAGCTGCGCAGGTGTGCGGCGCGCCATTGCCACCCGATGTTGTGGCGCAAGGCCTGACAATGGAAGACATTGCCCCTTCGCGTGACGCTCTTGCGCAGGCTGTACCACACCAACACCCCTTATGAAAATGCCTCTGAAATGGAAATGGACCAGCGCACTGGTCGCTGCGGCGCTGGTGATAGCGGCTGCGCTGGCAGCCAGCCAGCGGGGCGCGCAGGTGCAGGTGGTGCCGGTGTTGCGCTCGGAAATTGTGCAGTCGGTGGTGGCAACCGGGCGGCTCAATGCGCAGGCCCGCATCGACGTGGCGGCAGAGGTGACCGCCACGGTGCTGGAAGTACCGGTGCGCGAGGGCGATGCCGTGCGGGCCGGACAGTTGTTGGTGCGTTTGCAGGACGCCGAGGCACGCGCCGCGCTGGCGCAGGCGCGCGCGGCGTTGGCGGAGGCAAAAGCCAGGGTGTTGCAGCAGAGTGCCGTAACCGCACCGGTTGCCACCCAGGCGTCGGTGCAGGCGCAAGCCGCGTTGCTGCTGGCCCAGCGCGAATTCCAGCGCACCCAGGACCTGGTGGGGCAAGGATTTTTCTCGCAGCAAAAGCTCGATGACGCCCGGCGGGTGCTGGATGTGGCGCGCAGCGCGGCCGAGTCGGCCCGGGTCCAGGTCCAGGCCAACCAGGGGGGTGGGGTCGAGCCGGTACTGGCCGCCGTGCGGGTGGAGCAGGCGCAGGCCGCAGTGGACGCAGCCAGTGCGCGGCTGGCCCGGCTCGCCATAGTGAGCCCGGTCGACGCAGTGGTGCTGTCGCGCACGGCGGAACCGGGCAGCATGGCCCAACCCGGTCGTACCTTGTTGGCGCTGGCAGCGCAGGGCAGTCTGCGCATCGATGCAGCCGTCGATGAAAAGCACCTGCGGCTGCTGGTAAGCGGCATGCCGGCCCGCGCGGTGGCCGATGCGTTTCCCAACCAGCCATTTGACGCCCGGCTCAGCACCATCGCCCCTGCCGTTGACCCGCAGCGCGGCACGGTCGAAGTGCGGCTGGCAATTGACAAGCCGCCACCTTTTCTCAAGCCCGACATGACGGTATCGGTCGAACTGATCGGTGGCGCGCACAAGGACGCCTTGGTGTTGCCCTCGGTGGCGGTGCGCGACGCCGACCGCGAGGTGCCCTGGGTGCTCGCGGTGCAGGAAGGTCGTGCAGTCAAGCTGCCGGTGCGCCTAGGCTTGCGTGGCGTCGGCTCGGTCGAGGTGCTTGAGGGGCTCAAGGCGGGTGACGAGGTCATTCCCCAGACCGAAAAAGCCTTGCCTGGCGATCGGGTGCGTGGCAAGCCTGTGGTACCACGTGAGAAGGGCATGGAAGTGCCTGGTTTTGTGAAATAGGTTCCAGGTATGGCCAGTCACCACCGCCCTGCTGTCAGCCCGCGCGCCCGCTGGATGCCGTTTGAGTTGCTGGTCGCGCTGCGCTTTCTGCGCGAAGGGCGTATGCAAAGCGCGCTGATTCTGGCCGGTGTCACCGGGGGCGTGGCCGTCATCATCTTTCTGACACAGCTCATCAACCAATTGCAAGGCACCATCATTGACCGCGTCATGGGCTCACAGGCCCATGTGGTCATCCGCCCGCTCGAAGAAAACACGCAGCGCGTGCTAGAGCCCGGGGCTGACCAGGCCGTGGCCGCCGTGGTGCAGCCGCGTACCCAGCGCCTACGCCCGGTGGACCAATGGGAGCGCGTGGCCGAACTCGCCGCCGCCACCCCCGGCGTGTTGGCGGTCTCGCCGGTGGTCAGCGGCCCGGCGTTTGCCACGCGCGGCGGTGCCAGCAAAAGCGTGGTTCTGATGGGTGTACAACCCGAAGCCTACAAGCGCGTGGTGCGCATGGACGACTACATGACGCGGGGCCGCTTTGATGTGACCGGTACGCGGGCGCTGATCGGCATCGATTTGGCGCAGGACCTGGGCCTGGGGGTCGGCGACAAGCTGCGCGTCACCAGCGCCGGCGGCCGCAGCGAGACGCTGGACATTGTGGGCCTGTTTGACATGGGTAACCGCGATCTGAACCGGCGCTGGGTCTTTGTGGCCCTGAAGCTGGCACAGACGCTGCTGGATTTGCCTGGCGGCGTGTCGAATATCGACCTCACCGTGACCGATCTTTTCGGTGCCAACCCCGTTGCTGACACCCTGCGCGCGCAAACCGGCCTGACGGTGGAGAGCTGGATGCAGACCAACGCCGGCTTGCTCAATGCCCTGTCCAACCAGACCGTGTCAAACAACCTGATCCGGAGTTTTGTGGTGATCATCGTGGCGCTGGGAATTTCGAGCGTGCTGGTGGTCAGCGTGGTGCAAAAACAGCGGGAAATCGGCATTCTTCGGGCCATGGGAGCGCAGCGCAAGCGCATCATGGTGATCTTTTTGCTGCAGGGCGGTCTGGTGGGCTTGGTGGGCTCTGTCCTGGGGTCGGCTCTGGCCTATGGGTTGCTAGTGCTGTTCTCGCACATTTTCAAGAGTCCGGACGGCAGCGCCATGTTTGCCGCCCAACTGGATCCGATGCTGGTGCTGATGGCCAGTGTGGTCGCCTGCGGCGTGGGCCTGGTCGCCGCTGTGGTACCGGCCAGAAGCGCTGCGCGCATGGACCCGGTGCAGGCAATCCGCGCATGACCGCACCATTGACTACTCCACTGACGACTCCGGGCGACCTGCCAGCGCAAGCCCGCGTTGCAGAGGCCATACTGCAACTTGACGCTATTCACAAGAGCTACAACCTGGGTACCCCGGTCGAGACCGAGGTATTGCACGGCATCACGATTGCGCTGCAACAGGCCGAGTTCGTGGCGTTGACCGGGCCATCCGGGTCCGGCAAGAGCACGCTGCTCAATATCGTGGGGCTGCTCGAACGTGCAACGGCGGGGCGCTTGCAGATTGCCGGGCAAACCACCGAGGCACTCGACGATGCGGCACTCACCGCATTGCGCGGGCGCACCATCGGCTTTGTGTTCCAGTTTCACCATCTATTGCCTGCCTTTACTGCGTTAGAGAACGTGCTGCTACCCGGCATCATTGCCCACGGTGTTGCCAGCCCTGAGATGGAGGCGATTGCGCTTGATTTGCTGCGCCGGGTCGGCTTGCGAGGGGCGGAATACAAACGCCCCGGTGAACTCTCGGGCGGTATGCAGCAGCGCGTGGCCATTGCCCGTGCGTTGGCACTGCAGCCGCGTCTGATCCTGGCCGACGAACCCACCGGCAACCTCGACACCGTCACTGCCGACGAGGTGTTTGGCCTGCTGCGCGAATTCAACCACGACCACGGCAGCGCCTGCCTGATCGTGACCCACGACCCCCGCCTGGCCGCCCGCTGCGACCGGGTGATTGCACTGGTCGACGGGCGGGTGGTAGACACTCGGTAAAACTTTCGTTGCAGGCAATCTGATCGTCTATCGCGTCAATAGAAAGCTTGTCGGGCTTTGCCCATTAGCGACTCTGGGGTACCGGCGGGTCGCTCGCGCGCCTCGGCGGGAGCAGGCATGCCATAGCTTGCGCAAACGGACTAAACTGATCTTCATTTTTTGCGAAGGAGTGTCCTCATGGGCCCGCCACAACGCCATTCACGACCAGCGCACCAAACGCGCGCTGTACGAGCGCCACGGGGTGGCGGAGTACTGGCTGGTTCACCCGGGTGACCGTTCGGTGAGCATCTATCGGCTGATCAATATGGCCTACGGCCAACCTGCGGTGTTTGGGCTCGAAGATACCTGTTCAGCGCAGGCTTTTCCCGAGCTGGTGATTGCGGTGACCGACATTTTTCGCGACCTGCCGCCACTGGAGGCAAACGCCTAGAAATAGGCGAGCAAGTCAGCCATGGCCTTGTCGTTGCGGGTAATGCCCAGACCAAAGCCGGTGTTGGCGGCAAGGCGATAAGACTGCTGGCTGGTGCTGGTGATCTTTGGCGAGAAGTGAGCAGTGCTATAGGGGTCGGATCCCGATTCAGGACAATGATCTATACGGAGAGCAGTACCTCTCAACGAAATCGGGCTCTGACCCCTATTGCATTGCGGCGTTGGAGGCAGAAGTGCCTTCCTGCCTTCCTGCCTTCCTGCAACTGAATTTACCCTGACACCCAGCCATGCTGGAAGTCGGGCAATTGAATTTTGCCCTTGAAGGTGCGAATCAAAGTGACGTGGACTCTTATTCCCTCTCCCCAGCGGGGAGAGGGTTAGGGTGAGGGGTGGATGCTTTGCATGATTGAGGGAAATCTGGAATCTGTGCCAGCCCCTCACCCCAGCCCTCTCCCCGCTGGGGCGAGGGAGCAAAACCGAACTGCCACATCACTTGAGCCTGCGACCTAGTCCGCATGCCGTCGTGGGCTGTATGGCTGGATTATTGCCGACGTCACAGTAGTTTCGGTCCAAAAGTGGAAGCAATCTGTGGGCAAGTCGCTAGGGAACGTGCCATGGTGATGAGAAAACCGGGTGTGTCACCAGCACGGACAAGCAAGCCCAAGCGAACGTGCGCCGCAAGATGGCAATGGGAATGGCATTGGCGCGCATCAAATAGCTGCGCCCGTCGTTGAAAACCAACTGACAGTCAAAAATCAACGGTCCACTGGGAAAGTAGGTTCAATCGCCACCGCAACCGCCACCACAGCCGCCACCTGCGTCAGAAGAGTCACTGCCACCAAAGCTGTCCGCATCACCACCGCCACCACCGCCACCCTCGCCGAAGCTGGTGCCGCAATAGACATCTGAACCGCTTTGGCGCTTGATATCCGCACAATCAGGCACGTAACTGAAGCCACCGGGGATATTGAACTTCTTATCCAATGCAAACAGAAGGGGCAGACGGGACGGCTTGCGCGGGTCAATGCTCTCTTCCTTGCAGGTCCAGTACCAGGTGCGGCGCAGGCCATCATTGCGCTTGGCATC
>JAIPCE010000020.1 GCA_021738345.1 Rhodoferax sp.
AGGGCTGTCACCGCTGCCGGACATGACGGCGTTGCCGAAGTACCCGTGAGGCACAAGCTGTCGAACCGCCAGTATGAGCAGTTGTTGCGGCAAAATTTTGTCAATATTCGCCGGGTCCGCGAATGGAAAGACATCCACAGCCAGTTGCACACGGTGGTCGCCGAGCATAAGTGGAAGCTCAACGTCCAGCCCGCCAGTTACGAGCAACTGCACCTCGCCATGCTGGCAGGTTTGCTGGGCAACATAGGCTGCAAGCTCGAAGAAGGCCAGAGCGGCGAATACCTTGGGGCACGCGCAATCAAGTTTTTTGCCCATCCGGGTGCCCACCTGAGCAAGAAGCCGGGGCGCTGGATCGTCGCGTCGGAGCTGGTCGAAACCACCCGCCTGTTTGGTCGCGGCATTGCGAATATCGAACAGACCTGGCTCGAACAGGTTGGCGCGCATTTACTCAAGAAACAGTTGCTTGACCCCCACTGGGAAAAGAAGGCCGCCGAAGTGGTGGCGCTGGAGCGCGCCACACTCTATGGCATCGTGGTCTACAGTGGGCGGTGCGTCAATTACAGCCGGGTCGACCTGGCGGGTGCGCGCGAAATATTCATCCGCGAAGCACTGGTAGGCAAGGAATGGGACAGCGCCTTGCCTTTTTTGGCCGCCAACCACAAGCTGATCAAGCAAGTCGAAGACCTGGAGCACAAGGCACGACGCCAGGACGTGCTGGTGGACGACGAGCTGATTTACGCGTTCTACGACCAGCAGTTGCCTGCCGATGTCTGCAGTGGCTACAGCCTGGAGCGCTGGTACCGGGAAGAATCTCGCAAGCCGCAGTACACGTTGGCAGGCAGTAGCGCGGGCGGCCGTGGAGCGGGCAGCAGCCTGCTGCTGCTGACGCGCGACGAACTCATGCGCCATGAGGCAGCCGGCATCACCACCGCGTCGTTTCCCAAGACCGTGCGACTGGGCGGGGTGGATTGCGCGGCCACCTATTTGCATGAGCCCGGCGATGCGCGCGATGGCATTACCGTGACCGTGCCGCTGTTTGTGTTGAACCAGGTCAACGACGAGCGCTGCGAGTGGCTGGTGCCCGGCATGCTCAAGGAAAAAATCCAGGCCCTGCTCAAGACCCTGCACCAGCGGCCGCGTTCGCGCCTGGTGCCCTTGCCGCATACCGCTGCAAATTTCGCCGAAACCCTGAATGCGCCCGAGCGTTTTGGTGCTGGCAGTTTGGTTGATGCGGTGTTGAAGCTGGTGCGCGATGCCACGTCGCTGGACCTGGCCCGTGCCGACATCAAGGTCGACATGCTGCAGCCCCACTTCTTCATGAATTTCCGGGTCACTGACGAACACGGCCGCCAATTGGGCCAGGGGCGCAACCTGGGTGCCCTGAAGGCCGAGTGGGGCAAACTGGCCAGGGGCGCATTTCAGGCACTGGCCCAGTTGAAGCTGGCGCAGGGTGCGCCGTCGGTTACTGCTGGCGGTGCTCCGGTAGACACTGCCGTGGCCCCAATGGCTCCACCGCGGAGCAATTCCACACTGCATCAGGCCAGCATTGGCAATCCGATGTCCACACGCATGCGTCGGGGGCAGCCGCCAGCGGTGACTTCGACCGCTGATGTTGCCAGTACACAGGCAAAAAATGCGCCACCGCTGGCACTGTCCGAGCAACGCCATACCGCCTGGACCTTTGGCGAGCTGCCCGAATTGCTGGAGATACGCAAGGGCGGGCAGACGCTGATCGGTTTCCCCGCGCTGATCGATGGCGGTGATGCCGTCACCATTGAAGTCTTTGACGAGCCGAAGGCCGCTGCCGAGCGGCACCGTGCAGGACTGCGGCGTCTGTTTGCCCTGCAAATCAGGGACGCGCTGAAATATCTGGAGAAAAACATTCCCGACCTGCAGAAGATGGCGGTCACCTATATGAATGTGGGCAAGCAGGACGGTGGCAAAGAAGCCCATGCAACCGGTGGCACCCTGGAGGAACTGCGCGAACAAATCATTGCGGTCGCACTGGACCGGGCATTTTTGCTTGACCCCCTGCCGACCGATGCGCAAGCCTTCAAGCGCCGCAGCGACGAGGGGCGCGGTCGCCTCAACCTGATTTCGAGCGAGGTGGCCCGCATGGCCAGCGCTATTCTTGCCGAATATGCGATCGCGGCCCGCAAGATCAAGGACACCAAAAATGCCCCCGAGGCAGTGGCTGACGCCACCCAACAACTGCAGCGTCTGGTGCCTAAACGCTTTTTGCAGACCACCCCGTGGGACCGTCTGCAGCACCTGGCCCGCTACCTCAAGGCCATCACCCTGCGGCTGGAAAAATACCGCGCCGACCCGGCACGCGACAGCGCCCGCTTAGCCGAGCTGCGCCCCCAGGAACAACGTTACTGGCGGCTGGTGGCTGAGCGCAAGGGCGCGGTCGATGAGCGAATGCAAGAGTTTCGCTGGTTACTCGAAGAACTGCGCGTGAGCTTCTTTGCGCAAGAGTTGCGTACTCCTCAGCCTGTCAGTGTCAAGCGTCTGGACAAGGCGTGGGGACAGTTGACGGCTTGATTTCCGCTTTCGCCACCCGGCAAGTGCCCTACGTGACGATCAGTGAAAAGCGTGCCGAGCGGGAAAACGGCAGATCAGAGGGTAATCTGCCCGGTCTGTTCCTGTTGCTGGTAGCTTTTGCCTCGGCCGTGCAAGGCGCGGGTAAATGGGAGTTGGCAGAGTTTGAGTGCAGAAGTATTATCTCTGGCTTAGGCAAGCACAGACTGTTTCTGACTCATGAAAACCGCCCAAGCACCTGCTTTACCTCTCTTGCCATTTGGTGAGAAAGATGCCTGCCCGAATACGGATATCAACACCTACCGAGAGAGCATGGTCACGGTTGTTCCGTCGATAAGGAGCTATGAAGCCATTGGCGATCCCAAGCAGTTCCGCCAGAAAGCCAAGACGCTGACGCTGCCGGGATTAAAGCTGGTGGCCAGTGCCAACACGCCCGTGAACGTCGAGGTGGGCGATACCCACGACACCACGCTGATGATCCCCTTCGTGGGCCGGTGCCTGTCGACCGTCGGGCGAAAATCATACATCTGGCAACCCGGGGGTGCCGCAATGTTTTTTCCCGGCTTGGGCCGTGCGGGTGGCTCCGACACCCGTTCCACCCTGATGCTCAACCTTGACCCCGAACGCTTGCAGGCAACCGCCCGCGCCATGGCCGGGCTGGAGGCTGACGCGGTGGTGGATATGCGCCTGCTCGATGAACGGTTGCTACCGCTTCGCCACCACAACATCGCATTTGACAGCGCTTTACTGCACATCTGCCGCTTGATCGACAGTCACGCTGCGCAGTCGAACTTCCTCACCCTGATGGGCGTAGACGATCTGTTTTACCGCTTGGTGGTTCTCATGCTTTGCCCCGACTTGTTGCAAGCGCGCGAAGTTTCGCGGTCGCGCACGCCTGATGCACAGACAGTCCGCAAGGTGGCCGACTTCATCCAGGAGCATCTCGAGGGTCCGGTGCGGCTCAGTGATCTGGAGCAGGTCAGCGGCGTGAGTGCCCGCACACTGAACCGATACATTCAGCAAGAATTTGCTTGTTCACCACAGCAATGGGTACAACAGCAACGGCTGGATCGGGTCCGGCAACACCTGATGCAGGCAGGCCCCGCTGATACGGTCACAAGCATCGCCCTGGGCTGCGGCTTTACCCGCCTAGGTGCCTTTGCCAAGACTTATGCGACCCGATTTGGCGAATTACCTTCCGCAACCCTCGCCCGATCCCGCCGGAACTAATTCCACGCTCCCTGCCAGATCCCTATATGGCGAAAAGCGGTCAGACATTGGCCGATTCCGGATAGCGTTACCGCTCCTTTCAAGGCTAAGCTTGAGCGTGGGGATAGCTCTCATTGCATCGATCTATGGTGCGCATACAGCCTGGCAGAACTACGAAGCTGAAATGAAGCCGTCTGAATCAAACCAACCTGCTGATTTCATGAGCAAAGCATCTTTCACCTTGGGTTCGGGTAGCCTGGCCGCCTATTACCGGCGACTGATTTTCCTTGGAACCTTGATTTTTCTACTGCTCGTAGGCTGGACCGTATGGAGCGGGTGGCAGCGCCAGTATGCGCAAGAGATCAACCTGGCCCACCAGCGCGTCCACGAAAGTGCGATCCATCTCAAAGCCATCATCAAGGCCTCGACCGACCACTTGAGTCAGCTCCAGTATTGGGCAAACCATTTTCCTGAGCACGCGCCTTATTCCGGTGCGAACGAGCTGGGCGTGGCGATGAAAAACGCCATCGCCTCCTCGCGTACCGGCGAGTTCACCCTGGATGCCCTGTCTGCATTGCCCCAAGAGCAGCGGTTGGGGCAAATGCTCGGTCTCACCACAGGCAGCCAGCCGCGCCAGGTGGGCAAGCCAACGCAACTCGACCTGGGCCTGTCTTTGCTAAACCGCATGGACTACGCCCGGAAAACATCACCGTTTCTGCGCTGGAGTTATTTTTTTTCAGCGAATAAAGACCTAGTCGTGATGTCACCATGGGCAATCAGCAAAGAGCCGTTGGGTGAGGAGCCGAACATTCAGAGCTTCCTGGAACATTCGTGGACTTATGAAGTCACGACGTACGGACTTGCGGCCAACAATCCACAGCGGCTCTCCTATTGGACTCCGGCCTACCCGGACCAAGCAGGGGCGGGGCTGATGGTTTCCCATGGGGCACCCATCTACTGGGACAACGAGTTTGTGGGGGTGGTCGCGACCGATGTCCTGCTTGGATTTCTTGGCGATTTCTTGCAAACCTTCCCTGACCCGGACGGTATCCTCGTCATTGCCAACGAGCAAGGTCAAATCCTCGGCGACCGGCGTCAGCCGCTTAAAGGCAGTACCGAGATCCAGTCGATTACCACTTTGCTGCCGTCCTCCGGGCCTTCATGGAAAAAGCTGACCGATAGCCGTGGTGAAATCTTGGGTAGCGACCGGATTTTCGTGGCCGGGATTGATAACCCACAGTGGCGCGTTCTCTACTTGCTGCCGCAATCGATCATCACGCAGCGGGTGCTGAAAGCCTATAGCGCGCAGTTGGCGCTGGCGGCCTTGCTGGTGTTCGCGGCGTTTGTCATGCAATGGACCTTGTGGCGTATGTATGTCGCCCCGGCGCTGCATATTGCAGATTTTGTCGCGCAGGAGTCCGCCGGTGGCCAGCCTGCGATTCCATCGGTTCCCCGCCAATGGCGTCCCTGGATCGAAGTCATGGCACAAGCCTTCATCGACCGTCGCCAGTATCTGGCGCAATTGCAGGCCAGCAACGAAGCCCTGGAGCAACGTGTTGCCGATCGGACCCAGGAACTGGTCGCCGCCAATCAGCGACTGGAAAAGCTGTCCGTCACCGATCCATTGACCGGCGCCTTCAATCGACGCCAACTATTCGATTTGCTGGACAAGGAACGGCAAAGAATCTGGCGCGGCGGGCAGAGCATGGCGGTTTTGATGCTGGACCTTGATCACTTCAAGCGCGTCAACGATCACTTTGGCCATGCGGCGGGCGATACGGTGTTGCGTGAATTTGTCAGACGGTGCCAGGAAACCGTCCGTAGCACAGACGCGGTTTGCCGCTACGGAGGCGAAGAATTCGTGCTCCTGCTCCCCACGATGTCCAGTGCGGGCGCAGCGTCTCTCGCGGAACGTTTGCGTAGCATCATTGCCGCAACTCCGGTCGAATTTGAGGACCGTGCAATCCCGATTTCAGTCAGCATTGGGGTCGCTGGCTACCGCGACCGGGAAAGCATTGAAGCGCTGCTCGCCAGAGCCGACCAATTGCTTTACCAAGCCAAGGCCGCAGGACGTAATCAGGTTGCCACCGATGCCGCTGACTCAGCGCCGGTCGTGGATTCAGATAACCCAAGCGCTTGATTGGCACCTCCAACGCGCCGCAGGGGTGGCTGGCTCAGGCGCTGATCTGCGCAGACTGACGCACCTCTGGCAGCAGCTCAGGGTGACGGTCAAGCAATTGGAGTAGCAACAGCGTCGATTTGGACGGTTGGCGGATACCGCGCTCGTACTCAGAGAACGCATTGACCCCGCCGCCAAAGATAGCCGCCGCCTCGGCTTGTTTTAGCCCCAGGCGCTTGCGAGTCGCGCGAAGTTGGGCAGCTTGCGCAGTGTCAATATCGCGCATGAATGTTTGCAGGGTATCGGCCATGCGCTGCATATCGTTGTTACCCACGTCGAACCCTTCGCCGCACGTGGTGCAGTATCGCAAGGTCAGCGCGGGAATGACGGCGCTGTGGCCTTTGTAGGCAATCGACTTGTCGCGGGCTTCGGTAACGAAACCGGCCCCCGAGCCGCACGCCGGGCAGATGTGATTTGGAACTGTTGAAAAGTCGCTAGTATTCATTTACCTCTCCTTGAACTGAATGACGACGGCACCCGCTTGCAGTGTCAGCTTGATGTAGGCGGATTTCCCATTGGGGCATGGTGCGTGGTACACGTCCTGCCATACATGGGTGCGACTCAAAGTGGTGTGGCAATTCGGCTTTGCCCCCTCGCCCCAGCGGGGGGAGGGCTGGGGTGAGGGGGCTGGCTCAGGTTCCAGACTTCCGTCAAGAATGCAAAACATCCACCCCTCACCCTAACCCTCTCCCCGCTGGGGCGAGGGAATAAGATTCCACATCACTTTGAGTCGCACCCGCCATACATGGTGATCGTTGGTGGTGGTCATGCTCTTGAAAAACATGGCCGTTTTGAGACTGGCAATGACGGCCAGGGATTGGTCGCTGGTCAGACCCATCAAAACACTGTTGATGCGCGCTGTCTGGGTAAAAACAGCCATGCCACCAGCTGCAACAATTGACCGAATTACAGGCAGTGGGTAATGGGCTTTGCTTTTTTCCATGCCTTTATTTTAACTTTATTGGTTAAATATTGGGGCAAAAATAACGGAAATAGTTAAATAAGACAGATAGTCCGCCGGCTTTGTCGGGGCGAGTGCGAGTTTGACTTTGGCAGGGGTAACCAGATGGTCAAAGAACTGGGTTTGACAAGCGCCAAAACCGCCTAAATCAAACTGGATTCAGCCTGACCGCCGCTGGAATGTTGCGCAAGCAGGGTGTAAGGGCTTTTCCGCATACTCGGCGCGAGCGATGGCCCATAAGTGGCAGAATCGCCGGTCCAACGTAGTTCCTTCCCATGCCACAGTCGCATCCGCTTAACGGTTCAGCCGTGTCGCGGAAGGTGTTTAACCAATCTTAAGTTTCCCACAGGGAAATGGAGGTCAGCGGAATATGAGTGAAACAACGCCCCTAGGGGCGAGCACGGCGTCGTCAGCACCCACGACAATTTACCAAGCCTACCAAAACAACACCTATCTGTTTGGTGGCAATGCGCCTTATGTCGAGGAGATGTACGAAAACTACCTCGCCAACCCGGGCAGCGTGCCCGAATCCTGGCGCGGCTACTTCGACGCCTTGCAAAATGTTCCCGCAGTCGATGGCAGCAGCGCCAGGGATGTCGCCCATCTGCCGGTGATCAATGCTTTTGCCGAGCGTGCCAAGCAAGGTGTGAACAAGGTGGTGGTGGCCACCGGAGCCGATTCCGAGATGGGTCGCAAGCGCACCGCAGTGCAGCAATTGATTGCTGCCTACCGCAATGTGGGTGCGCGCTGGGCCGACCTCGATCCGCTCAAGCGGATCGAGCGCGACAAGATTCCCGAGCTTGAGCCCTCGTTTTACGGTTTTAACGACGCCGATCAGGAGACGGTGTTCAACACCAGCAATACCTTTTTCGGCAAAGACTCCATGAGTTTGCGCGAGCTCATGAATGCGCTGCGTGAAACCTACTGCGGCACCATCGGTGTCGAGTACATGTACACCACCAACCAGAACCAAAAGCGCTGGTGGCAGCAGCGTCTGGAGAGCATTCGCTGCAAACCCAGCTTTTCGGCGGAGAAAAAGAAGCACATTCTGGACCGGCTGACTGCAGCCGAGGGTCTGGAGCGCTTTTTGCACACCAAGTTTGTGGGTCAAAAGCGCTTTTCACTGGAGGGCGGTGACAGCTTCATTGCGGCCATGGACGAGCTGATTCAGCAGGCAGGCGCCAAAGGTGTGCAGGAAATTGTGATTGGCATGGCACACCGTGGCCGCCTCAATGTGCTGGTCAACACCCTGGGCAAGATGCCCGGTGACCTGTTTGCCGAGTTTGACCACACCGCACCTGAAGATTTGCCCGCTGGCGACGTGAAATACCACCAGGGATTCAGCTCGGATGTCACCACGCCCGGCGGCCCGGTGCATTTGTCGCTCGCATTCAACCCTTCCCACCTGGAAATTGTGAATCCGGTGGTGGAAGGCTCGGTGCGCGCCCGCATGGACCGGCGCAATGACCCGACCGGCAACCAGGTGTTGCCGGTGCTGGTGCACGGCGATGCCGCGTTTGGGGGCCAGGGCGTCAACCAGGAAACCCTGGCACTGGCCCAAACCCGCGGTTACACCACCGGAGGCACGGTCCACATCATCATCAACAACCAAATCGGCTTCACCACCTCAGACCCGCGTGACATGCGCTCGAGCGCGTTTTGTACCGATATCGTCAAGATGGTCGAGGCCCCGGTGCTACACGTCAATGGCGATGATCCCGAAGCGGTGGTTCTGGCCACGCAGTTGGCGCTTGAATTCCGCATGGAATTCCGCCAGGACGTGGTGGTGGACATTACCTGTTTCCGCAAGCTAGGACACAACGAGCAGGACACGCCCAGCCTGACCCAGCCCCTGATGTACAAGAAAATTGCGGTGCATCCGGGCACCCGCAAACTGTATGCTGACAAGCTGGCTGCCCAGGGCCTGGGGGACAGTCTGGGCGACGACATGGTCAAGGCCTACCGCGTCGCCATGGACCAGGGTCGACACACGGTTGACCCGGTACTGACCAACTTCAAGAGCAAATATGCCGTCGACTGGACACCATTTTTGGGCAAAAAGTGGACCGATGCCGGCGACACCGCCATCCCATTGGTTGAGTGGAAGCGCCTGGCTGAAAAAATCAGCACCATACCGGCCACGGTGACGCCGCACCAATTGGTGCGCAAGGTCTATGACGACCGCGCGGCCATGGGACGGGGCGAGGTCAATGTCGACTGGGGCATGGGCGAACACATGGCATTTGCCTCGCTGGTGGCCAGCGGCTACCCGGTGCGTTTGTCCGGTGAGGATTGCGGCCGTGGCACCTTTACCCACCGCCACGCCGTGATTCATGACCAAAACCGCGAAAAATGGGACGTCGGCACTTATGTGCCCTTGCAGAACGTCTCTGAAGGGCAGGCACAGTTCGTGGTCATTGACTCGATCCTGTCCGAAGAAGCGGTGCTGGGGTTTGAGTATGGCTACGCCTCCAACGACCCCAATACGCTGGTGATCTGGGAAGCCCAGTTTGGTGACTTTGCCAACGGGGCGCAGGTTGTGATCGACCAGTTCATTGCCTCGGGCGAAGTCAAGTGGGGCCGGGTCAATGGCATCACCCTGATGCTGCCGCACGGCTACGAAGGTCAGGGCCCGGAACACAGTTCGGCCCGGCTGGAGCGCTTTATGCAACTCAGCGCCGATGCCAACATGCAGGTAGTGCAACCGACGACGGCAAGCCAGATTTTCCATGTGCTGCGTCGGCAGATGGTGCGCAAGCTGCGCAAGCCGCTGGTCATCATGACGCCCAAGTCGCTGCTGCGCGCCAAGGATGCTGCGTCACCGCTGTCAGAGTTCACCCGGGGCGTGTTCCAGACCGTGATACCCGAAAACAGGGACCTCAAGGCCGACAAGGTCAAGCGTGTGGTGGTCTGCTCGGGCAAGGTGTATTACGACCTGGTTAAGAAACGCGAAGAGAAGGGCGCAGACGATGTGGCGCTGCTGCGTGTCGAGCAACTCTATCCGTTCCCGCACAAGGCGTTTTCCACCGAACTCAAAAAGTACCCCAACGCCGCCGAGGTGGTGTGGTGTCAGGACGAGCCACAAAACCAGGGTGCCTGGTTCTTTGTGCAGCACTACCTGCATGAAAACATGGCCGAAGGTCAACGCCTGGGTTATTCAGGTCGGGCTGCCTCTGCGTCGCCTGCGGTCGGCTATTCGCACCTGCACCAGGAGCAGCAAAAAGCGCTGGTCGAAGGCGCATTCGGAAAACTCAAGGGCTATGTCCTGACCAAATAAGGAAAGAATTGTTATGGCAATCGTAGAAGTTAAAGTGCCCCAGTTGTCTGAATCTGTGGCCGAGGCAACCCTGTTGCAGTGGAAGAAGAAGGTCGGTGACGCGGTCGCAATCGACGAGATTCTGATCGAGGTCGAGACCGATAAAGTCGTAATGGAAGTGCCCGCACCGGCTGCGGGTGTGCTCGCGGAACTGGTCATGCCCGATGGTTCCACCGTCGGTGCCGAGCAGTTGATTGCACGCATCGACACCGAGGGCAAGGCAGGTGCTGCAGCACCGGTGGTGCCGGTGGTCGCCGCCGCAGCAGCACTGGTGGCAGCCCAGGCCGCAGCCCAGACGCAAGCACCCGCCGGTGCCTCGATGGCCGGTGTGGCGATGCCTGCCGCTGCCAAGATCATGGCCGATCAGGGCATGCCTGCAGGTTCGGTCGCCGGTACCGGTAAAGACGGCCGTGTCACCAAGGGTGATGTGCTGCAGGCCGCTGCCGCGCCCAAGGCCGTCGCCGCGGCCGCCGCGGTGGCGATTCCCACGGGCGTCCGGACCAGCGCGCTGCCCCAGGTGGCAACGCCGGGGCTAAACCTGGGTGACCGACCCGAGCAGCGCGTGCCCATGAGCCGACTGCGCGCGCGGGTGGCAGAGCGTCTGTTGCAGTCGCAGAGCAG
The DNA here is from genome assembly GCA_021738345.1 of Rhodoferax sp. GTDB lineage: Bacteria > Pseudomonadota > Gammaproteobacteria > Burkholderiales > Burkholderiaceae_C > Allorhodoferax. Next base: position 10,828 of record JAIPCE010000020.1, read on the forward strand.
CAACGCGATTTTGACCACGTTCAACGAGATCAACATGGCCCCGGTCATGGAAATGCGCAAACGCTTCCAGGATCGTTTCGAGAAAGAGCATGGCGTCAAGATCGGCTTCATGAGCTTCTTTGTCAAGGCAGTCGTGCATGCTCTCAAGAAGTTCCCGGTACTCAACGCCTCGGTGGACGGCAACGACATCGTCTATCACGGTTACTTCGATATCGGTATTGCCGTGGGTTCGCCGCGCGGTCTGGTGGTGCCGATTTTGCGCAATGCGGATCAGATGAGTTTTGCCGAGATCGAGAAGAAGATCGCCGAGTTTGGTCAAAAAGCCAAGGACGGAAAACTGGGTATCGAGGAGATGACCGGTGGTACCTTCTCGATTTCCAATGGAGGCACCTTTGGCTCGATGATGTCGACCCCCATCATCAATCCGCCGCAAAGCGCGATTTTGGGTGTGCACGCCACCAAGGACCGTGCCATGGTAGAAAACGGCCAGGTCGTGGTACGCCCCATGAACTACTTTGCCATGAGTTACGACCACCGCATCATCGACGGCCGCGAAGCCGTGCTGGGCCTGGTCGCCATGAAAGAAGCGCTGGAAGATCCGGCCCGACTGCTGTTTGATATTTAATACCTTGTGGGACAGACCGCAGCTACGCGAAGCGAGCCAGCTCTGTCCCCAACTAATTGTGGATGTTTGGGTGGGACAGACCGCAGCTACGCGAAGCGAGCCAGCTCTGTCCCCAACTAATTGTGGATGTTTGGGTGGGACAGACCGCAGCTCAGATGCGAGCCAGCTCTGTCCCCAACTGATTGAGAGGACTTTATGAGTAAACAATTTGACGTCGTCGTGGTTGGTGCGGGTCCTGGGGGCTATATCGCGGCGATTCGGGCGGCGCAGCTGGGCTTTAGCGTGGCCTGTATTGATGAGTGGAAAAATGACAAGGGGGGTCCGGCTCCCGGTGGAACATGCACCAATGTGGGCTGCATTCCCTCCAAGGCCCTCTTGCAGTCGAGTGAGCACTTCGACCATGCGAACCACCACTTTGCCGAGCACGGAATTTTGGCCAAAGGGGTAACCATCGATGTGGCGAAAATGATCGCGCGCAAGGATACGGTGGTCAAACAAAACAATGACGGCATCTTGTACTTGTTCAAGAAGAACAAGATTACCTTCCTTCATGGTCGCGGCGCGTTTGTCAAGGCGACGGACGGCGGATACGAACTGCGGGTGTCTGGCGTAAGCGAAGAATCCGTGACGGCTAGGCAGGTGATTCTTGCGACCGGGTCCACGGCCCGTGCCTTACCGGGCACACCGTTTGATGAGCAAAATGTTCTGTCCAACGACGGTGCCCTGCGGATCGGTGCGGTGCCCAAGAAGTTGGGGCTGATCGGCTCCGGAGTGATTGGCCTGGAGATGGGTTCGGTATGGCGCCGACTCGGGGCCGAAGTGACGATTCTTGAGGGGTTGCCAACCTTTCTGGGTGCGGTCGACGAGCAGGTTGCCAAAGAAGCGCACAAGGCCTTTACCAAGCAGGGTCTGAAAATCGAACTCGGTGTCAAGGTCGGTGAGGTCAAAAGCGGCAAAAAGGGTGTGTCAGTCGCCTACACCAATGCCAAAGGCGAGGCCCAGACGCTCGAGGTGGACAAGCTGATCGTGTCAATCGGGCGCGTTCCCAACACCACGGGCCTGGCCGCCGAGGCGGTGGGGCTGAAGTTGGACGAGCGCGGTGCGATCGAGGTCGATGGCGACTGCAAGACCAATTTGCCTGGCGTATGGGCGGTTGGTGATGTAGTGCGCGGCCCCATGTTGGCCCACAAGGCGGAAGAAGAGGGCGTTGCGGTGGCCGAGCGCATTGCCGGACAGCACGGGCACGTGAATTTCAACACCGTTCCCTGGGTTATTTACACCAGCCCTGAAATTGCCTGGGTTGGCCAGACCGAGCAGCAACTCAAGGCCAGTGGACGCGCATACAAGGCCGGGTCGTTCCCGTTCCTCGCCAATGGTCGGGCCAGGGCGCTGGGTGACACAACGGGCTTCGTCAAGTTTCTGGCGGATGCGGCCAGCGACGAGATTCTGGGTGTGCACATCGTGGGGCCACAAGCTAGCGAGCTGATTTCCGAGGCGGTGGTGGCCATGGAGTTCCGTGCCAGTGCCGAAGATATCGCCCGCATTTGCCATGCCCACCCGTCCTTGAGCGAGGCGACCAAGGAAGCCGCGTTGGCGGTCGACAAACGCACACTGAACTTCTGATCTGTGCCCTCGCGCGTCAAGCTTGCTTATGAAGCGGAGCTAAGGTCACGCGGTTACTCCGCCGACCCGGCGCAGTTGCGGGCGGTGGACGCGCTAGAGCGTTGCTCGCGAGAGTGGTCGGCGTTCAAGGAAAAACGCTCCAACGCCCTGAAAAAGCTCATCAACCGCCCACCGGTTCCACGTGGCGTCTATATGTATGGTGGTGTGGGGCGGGGCAAAAGCTTCCTGATGGACTGCTTCTACAACGCCGTTCCATTGAAGCGCAAGACGCGCCTGCACTTTCATGAGTTCATGCGGGAGGTACACCGTGAGCTTGCGGATTTGCAGGGTACGGTCAATCCCCTGGACGAATTGGGCAAGCGCATGTCGGTGCGCTTCCGTCTCATTTGCTTTGACGAATTTCATGTGGCGGACATTACCGATGCCATGATCCTGCACCGTCTGCTCGCAGCCTTGTTCAACAATGGAGTGGGTTTGGTGACCACTTCCAACTTCAAGCCCGACGACCTGTATCCCGGTGGGCTGCACCGCGACCGCATTTTGCCAGCCATCGCCCTTTTGAAAGAGCGCATGGAAGTCCTGAATGTGGATAACGGCACCGACTACCGGACCCGCACGCTCGAAACCGTCAAGCTTTACCATGTGCCCAGCGGTCCGCAGGCAGATGCCCTGATGGAGCAGGCCTTTCAAGCGCTGGCCGAGTCGCATGATGAAGACCCGGTGCTGCATATCGAGGCGCGCGAAATTCACGCGCGACGCAAAGCGGGCGGTGTCGTGTGGTTTGACTTCAAAACCCTCTGTGGCGGACCGCGCTCGCAGAACGACTACCTGGAAATCGCGACTCAGTTTCACACGGTTTTCCTGAGCAATGTGCCACACATGCCCGTGCGCATGGCCTCAGAAGCCCGTCGCTTCACCTGGTTGATTGACGTGCTGTATGACCGTCGCGTCAAGCTCGTGCTTTCTGCTGACGTCGCAGCGGAAGGTTTGTATACCGAGGGACCGCTGTCGCACGAGTTTCCACGCACCGTCTCACGCCTCAATGAGATGCAGTCACGCGAATACCTTTTGCTGGAGCGCCGCACGGTGGAGACGCGGCTGACATAACGCACGCACCGCCTGCCGACGCAAAATAGGTTTTAGCCCAGAGGCTCAAGCTTGACGATCACAAGTGACAGGTTGTCGCCACCGCCACGGCCCCGGGAGCGGGCCTTGTCAATTAAAAATTCAGTGGCTTCGCGGGCGGACAGGGTCGCTAGTACCGAGCCGATCTCGCCGTGGTTGAAATAGTGCCACACACCATCGCTGCAGGCCATGATGGTGTCACCAGGGCGCAATTTGGAAATGAAGTGGTAGGCAATCGGCGGGTCGGCATCGGTACCCAGACAGCCCAGCAAAATGTTCGACTGTGGATGCACCGTGGCCTGGTCTTCTGTGATCTCGCCACGGTCGACCAGCGCCTGCACATAGGAGTGGTCCTTGGTGCGCTTGATGAGTTCACTGCCGTGAAAATGGTAAATGCGCGAGTCACCGGCGTGGGCCCAATGGCAATCGCCGCCTGGGCTGATGATGAAAGCCGCCAGAGTGCTGTGTGGCTCTTCTTCAGCCGAGATCGCGGTAAGCCGGATCACGATGTGGGCCTCCTGCACGATTTGTGTCAGGGTCGCCGTCGCGTCGTCGGTTTCCGGGTCAAAGCGTTCAAACAACTGCTTGGCGGTCAGCATGACCTGGTCGGATGCCTTGCGTCCGCCACTGCGCCCCCCCATGCCATCCGCCACAATACCCAGCAGGCAGCCATTGATACGGCCATGCTTGAGCAACGCCACCTGGTCTTGCTGGTAATCCCGGTCACCCTTGTGGATGCCGGTGGAGGCGGTAAGTCGGTAGCCAATGGACATATTGCGCTGCTTGGGAAACAAATCTCTTGGAATCGGGGTCGAACTGCCCGTATTATCAAGCCCATCCGCGCGTTTGCCGCTGCGCTGGCTCGCAAATACCTCTCGGCACCCTTTCTTTTCCCCTATTTCGCTTTGGAATCAAATCTTCACTCTCCCCAACGTCGGCTGATTGAGCTGCAAATAGAACATGCAGACCTCAATGCCGTCATTGATCGTGCCGCATCCGTGGTGCCGATCGATGAGCTCATGCTGCGCCGGCTCAAGAAGCGGCGCCTGGTCTTGCGTGACGAGATCGCCCGCCTGGAAAATATGCTTGATCCGGATGAGCCAGCGTAAAGGCGCACGTGACTCGGGGGGGTGCGCTGCGTCAGTCATTTGCAACTCCGCAGTGGGTACGTGATGGATACCATCACTTTTCTGTTACCAGAGTTGCCACCAGGGAACTGCGCGGGCGTTCGCGTTTTGCGCCAGAAACCTGGATTGAGGGAAATTCTTTTCCAGCACGCGCTGGGCGTCGTCTCGCAGTTGGGTCATGGCCAGTGCATCGTAGGCCTTGATCAGGATTGACAGAGCCTCCTCGATCGCCGGCACGTCGCGGTAATCTGACACAGCTTGCTGTGCCCGATTGGCCGCAGCCAGGTAGGCGCCACGCTTGAGGTAGTAGCGTGCCACGTAGACTTCGTACTGCGCCAGTGCGTTGACGATATAGACCATGCGCAAGCGTGCGTCCGCGGTGTAGGTCGAGTCCGGAAATCGGCTGACCAATTCTTTGAACGACTCAAAAGACTCTTTGGCGGCTTTTTGGTCCCGTTCTGCAAGGTCCTGCCGAGTCAGGTTCGAAAACAGACCCAGGTCCTCATTGAAGTTGACCAAACCCTTAAGGTACAGCGCGTAATCGAGTGCCGGACTCGCAGGGTGCAGCTTGATAAAACGCTCTAGCGCTGCCAACGCCTGCGCGTGCTCGGTTGCCTTGAAGTAGGCATAGGCCTTGTCAAGCTGTGCCTGTTGCGCCAAGGACGTTCCGGCGGCCCGGGCTTCAAGTTTTTCAAGCAGGCCCACGGCCCTTTCCCACTGCCCGTTGCCCATTTCGTCCTTGGCTTCGGCATACAGGGTCGAGGGACTCATGCCTGCCGTTTTGTCCTCGGGCGTGGACGAGCAGCCGGTCAGCGACAGTCCTGCTGCGACCACCAAGGTGGCGTAAACGACCGATAATTTGACACGTAGCATGGGTATACCTTCTTGAATCAGACCATACCAATTATATCGACGCCCCCTTTTCTTGCCGAGGACGCGGACCCGAGCGGTGACGGCGTCAGTTTGGACGCCGAGCTGCGACATCTGGTGGTGCCGGTGGAGTTGCACGGCCAGCGGGTAGACAGTGCACTGGCGGCGATGGTGACGGAACTCTCGCGCAGCTATTTGCAGCAACTGCTGGAGTCGGGTGCGGCGCTCATCAACGGAAAAACCGCGCAAAAGATGTCCCAACGGGTCAAGGCGGGCGACTTGGTTGACATCGAGATCCGGCCTACCCAGCAAAGTCAGGCCTTCAAGCCCGAGTTGATCCCGCTGAATGTGGTGTATTCGGATGCGCACCTGCGGGTTATCGACAAGCCAGCCGGGTTGGTCGTGCATCCGGCACCCGGGCACTGGAGCGGCACGCTGCTCAACGGATTGCTGGCGTTGGACGCCGGTAGTGCCTTGTTGCCGCGTGCCGGCATCGTGCACCGACTCGACAAGGATACCAGTGGGCTGATGGTGGTGGCACGATCGCGCGCTGCCATGGATGCCCTGGTGCAGGCCATCGCTGCACGCTCGGTGAGTCGGCAGTACCTGGCACTGGCGCATCGCCCATGGCACCGGGATGCATCAGTGGTGGTCGATTTGCCGATAGGTCGGGACACCAAAAACCGACTTCGCATGGCGGTGGTCGATCTTGACCGGTCCCCGGGCAAGGCGGCCAGAACCGATGTGGAATGGATTGGCAACTCGGCCGTGGGCTGTTTCGTGCGCTGTATTTTGCACACCGGCCGAACGCACCAGATTCGCGTGCACATGGCGTCTTTGGGGCATCCGTTACTGGCCGACTCTTTATATGGTGGGGTAGCAGGGCAGGGCATGCTGCGCCAGGCACTCCACGCATTTCGTCTGGCCTTTGCCCATCCGCTGACGGGTGCGCCGATGGTTTTTGAATCGCTACCACCGGCTGATTTTGAAGGGGTATTGCGGGCCTGGTCCCTGCGCTACAATGCGGCTAGTCGACCCGGAGGCGGTTAAATGCTTCTTGTCGCATGCAGTCGGACCAAGCCGTGGTGGACCCACGCTTTGACGTAATGAATGTGCATGGCCGGACTTCGTCCGATGCTTGCCCCGGCCGACGTTCTGCCAAGTTAATCCCTCACGATTTCTCATTGATTGGCCACATGCCCAGTGGCTCGCCTATACAAGCTGACTATGAATTTGACGCAAGCAAAGCGGGTTCTCGAGACCGCATTGATGTGTTCGCAACACGCGTTGCCAGTGCGGGATATGCGCGCGCTTTTTGCTGACGAGCTGGGCACCGATACACTGAAATCCTTGCTTGAGGACCTCAAGAATGACTGGTCGCTGCGCGGGCTTGAACTGGTGGCTGTGGCTTCCGGCTGGCGATTTCAAAGTCGCCCGGAAATGCGTGAGTATCTGGACCGTTTGCATCCGGAAAAGCCGCCCCGGTATACCCGCGCGACGTTGGAAACCCTGGCCATCATTGCCTACCGGCAGCCCGTGACGCGCGGCGATATGGAAGATATTCGGGGCGTTACCATCAACTCGCAGCTGATCAAGCAACTCGAAGACCGGGGTTGGGTCGAGGTCATCGGGCACCGCGAGGTACCCGGGCGTCCTGCGCTGTACGCCACCACACGGCAGTTTCTTGATGACCTGGGCCTGCAAAGTCTGGACCAGTTGCCAGTTCGAGACAGCGCACCGGCACAGTCAAGCCCCATGGATCATCTCACCACCCCACTCGAAGCGTCGCTGCGCGCGCCTTTGCCGGCAGCCGCTGTGCTGGGTGACACGATTTTGCAGCTTGACATGCCCCTGGAGCGCACGGACTGCCAGACGCTCCCCGATGGCATGTCGCAGGACCAGCCTGGACAATGACAATGTACCGCCCTTGCGAGCCCGCCAAGCCGTGCCGATTCCGCACTCGGACCGTGAACCAGACCCCGTTCTTGCCAACGAAGTTGGGCAATCCTCTGACCCAGGAAGTCATGAATTGCTTTACTTTGTTGGCAATGACGGTACTCATACACATTAACAAGGAATGGAGTTTGTAATGAACGGACCATCAGATTCCGTGCCTCACCGAGAGGCCCCCGCCGTCTTTATTGTGGAACAGGAGCCGTTGCCAGCCGCGACTCCGATCTTCCTTGTGGGCAGCGATAACCAGACCCGCTTCGACGACATTCTCTCGGGTCAGTTTGATGCCGACGAGGAGCTTGATGAGTTATCGCTGCCCAAGCGCGTGCTATCCCCCCAGGTTGAAACACCCAAATTGCACAAGGTGCTGGCACAGTCCGGGTTGGGGTCGCGGCTGGAAATGGAGCAATTGATTCTGGAGGGTCGGATTTCGGTCAACAACGAACCAGCCCACATTGGTCAAAGAATTCAGTTTGGCGACAACATCAAGGTCAACGGCAAGCCGATTCGCTTTCGCATTGACCCGCCTCCTGCACGAGTCATTGCCTACCACAAACCGGTGGGTGAGGTTGTGACCCACGACGATCCACAAAACCGTCCCACGGTGTTTCGGCGCTTACCCAAGCTGCAACAGGGCAAGTGGCAATCGGTGGGGCGTCTGGATATCAACACCGAAGGTTTGCTGTTGTTTACCAGTTCAGGCGAACTGGCCAATAACCTGATGCATCCGAGGTTTGGACTGGAGCGCGAATATGCGGTTCGCGTACTGGGGGCCCTGAGCAAGGAAGAAAAGCAGCGGTTGCTCGATGGTGTGGAACTGGACGACGGACTGGCCCAATTTGCCTCAATTGAAGACGGCGGGGGTGAAGGGGCCAACTGCTGGTACCGTGTCACGATTTCCGAAGGACGCAACCGGGAGGTTCGGCGCATGCTGGAGTCGGTGGGCCATGCGGTGAGTCGCCTGATTCGCATTCGCTATGGCGCCATGGTGCTGCCCAGGGGGCTGAAGCGTGGCGCCTGGATGGAACTCGACGACTCCGATATTCGTGCGCTGGTGCGTGCCGCCTCCGGGGGCAGAGGCATGGCGGAGGGTGCCGATCGATCGTTGTCTGAAGACTCCACGCGCAAATCGGGCCAGAAGGGGCCGCGTCGGGGTTTGCGCGCGTCGCGGGGTGGGCGTGGAACGCGCGGGGCAAAACCTGGCTCTGACGGCCCGGGTTCGCGCATGGACAATGCGCTAGACCGCAAAGCCCTGTCCGCGCAACCCGATCCCATGAAAACCTCGTTTGGTTATATTGGTGCAGAGAGCTACGCACGCCAGCGCCAGGAGCCAGGCGCCCGTTCACGGGGTCCGTCCAATGGCCCACGGCGGGGCGGGCGCGACAAGTAGAGCTGCTAAAATCGCGGGCTTTGCGCATTCTGCACAATCGACTTTTCTCAACTTGGAAACCATCATGGCAATTGAACGTACACTCTCCATCATCAAGCCCGACGCTGTCGCAAAAAATGTGATCGGTCAAATTTACGCAAGATTTGAAGCCGCTGGCCTGAAGGTGGTGGCGGCGCGCATGGTGCATTTGTCCCGCCGCGAGGCCGAGGCCTTTTATGGTGTGCACAAAGATCGTCCATTTTTCAAGGATCTGGTTGAATTCATGATTTCTGGTCCGGTCATGATTCAGGCGCTCGAAGGTGAAAACGCCATCCTCAAAAACCGCGACCTGATGGGTGCAACCGATCCCAAAAAGGCGGCCGCGGGCACGATTCGGGCGGACTTTGCCGACAGCATCGATGCCAATGCAGTCCACGGTTCTGACGCCGCCGAAACTGCTGCCGTGGAAGTGGCATTCTTCTTTCCGGGCATGAACGTCTACTCCCGCTAAATACGCCATGGCGGCCAATTTGCTCGATTACGACCTCGAGGGCCTGGCCGTCCTGTGTGAGCGGCTGGGTGAAAAGCGTTTTCGGGCGACGCAATTGTTCCGCTGGATTCACCAGCAAGGGGCTGCGCAGTTCGATGACATGACAAATCTGGCCAAGTCCCTGCGTGAAAAATTGAAGACTGACTTTGAAGTGCAGGCACCCAAGGTCCTGAAGCAGCAAATATCAAAGGATGGCACCATTAAATGGCTGTTTGATGTAGGCAATGGCGATGCGATCGAAACCGTCTTTATCCCCGAAGAAGACCGTGGCACCTTGTGTGTTTCATCGCAGGCGGGATGCATTGTGGGTTGCCGGTTTTGCTCCACCGGACACCAGGGGTTTAGCCGCAATCTGGCCGTGTCGGAGATTGTCGGGCAGTTGTGGTTTGCCGAGCATTTCTTGCGCAAACATCTGAACACCACCGAGCGTGTGGTGTCGAATGTGGTCATGATGGGCATGGGTGAGCCATTGCTCAATTACGAACCCGTGCTAAATTCCTTGCGGGTGATGCTTGACGACCACGGGTACGGGCTGTCGCGCCGGCGTGTGACGGTGTCGACTTCCGGGCTTGTTCCGATGATGGACCAGTTGGGGCGCGACTGTCCGGTAGCGCTGGCGGTGTCTTTGCATGCGCCCAATGACACCTTAAGAGACGATCTGGTTCCATTGAACCGCAAATACCCGATCAGCGAATTGTTCGCCGCCTGCAAGCGTTACCTGGCGGCGGCACCACGCGACTTTGTGACATTGGAGTACTGCATGCTGCAGGGGGTCAATGACTTGCCGGAACATGCTTTGGAGCTCGTGAAGCAGGTGTGCGGTGAGGACGGCAACAACGCCTGGTGCAAGCTCAACCTGATCCCGTTCAATCCGTTCCCGGCGTCGGGTCTGACGCGCTCGCCCAGGGAACGGGTCATGGCGTTTGCCAAAATACTCACGGAGGCGGGGATCGTGACCACCGTGCGCAAGACCCGGGGCGACGACATCGATGCCGCCTGCGGTCAATTGGCAGGAGATGTCAAAGACATTACCAATGTTCAAAAAAGAATCACCCGGCGGCGCACCATCATGCTCAAGCCCGTGGTCCCATCGGGTCCGGTTTTTCACCAGGATGTGCGCCATGCGTAATTGGCAGCGTAACGCGCACGCACGGCCACGCGTATCGGTATGGCTTGCAATGGCAGGACTGGTCTTTGCTGCACTCGCTGGCTGTGCGGCGAACCCCCGATCCAGCGCTTCGAATGCAGACCTGGTTACCGAGTCGGATGAGCCCGACACCAGCCGGCGTGCCCGTATCCGTCTGGAGCTGGCGGTAGGCTATTTTGACAAAGGTCAGACCACGATTGCGCTTGATGAACTCAAACAGTCGATCAACGCCGATCCCAATTTTTTCGAGGCCTACAACTTGCGCGGCCTGATCTACATGCGGCTTAATGATATTGGTCTGGCTGAAGAAAGCTTCAAGCGTGCTCTCAGCATCAACCCCAAAGCAGCGACGGTGCAGCACAACTATGGTTGGCTGTTGTGCCAACAGTCCCGAATGGCAGAGGCACAAGTTCTGTTTAACAGCGCGCTGACCAATCCCGCCTATGGTGACCGGGCCAAGACCTGGATGACACTGGGTCTGTGCCAGCTCAGGGCCGACCAATCTGGGCAAGCCGAAGTCAGCCTGCTGCGCTCGTATGAGCTTGATGCCGGCAATCCCATCACCGGCTACAACCTGGCAAATCTTTTTTTCCAGCGTGCCGACTATGTGCGGGCACAGTTTTATGTGCGGCGCATCAATAACAGTGAGCTCGCAAACTCGGAGTCGCTGTGGTTGGGCGTCAAGGTGGAGCGTAAGTTGCAAAATCGCGAGGCTTTGGCGCAACTCGGCAACCAACTCAAGAAACGCTACCCGCAATCGCGCGAGGCTGCGGCATTTGATCGGGGGGCTTTTGATGAGTGAAACCGGAGAACCCAAGCCAGCGCAAACCATGTCGGCGACCGGCCAGGACGGTTTGACGGCCGGCGCCATGCTGCGCCAGGCGCGCGAAGCTGCCGGCCTGCATGTGGCGGCCCTGGCGGTTTCGATGAAAGTGTCGGTGAAAAAACTGGAGGCTCTGGAAGCCGATCGCTTTGATCTGTTGCCTGACGCCGTTTTTGCGCGCGCCCTGGCGTCAAGCATTTGCCGCACCCTGAAGGTCAACCCTGCTGCGGTGCTGGAGAAGCTGCCGCACGGTCCCGCCCCCCGTCTGGTGACCGACGAGAGCCGGATCAACACGCCGTTTCAGCCGCATGGGCCAAATTTTGGTAATCCCTTGACCGGATATTTTGCCAAGCCTGCAGCCGTGGTGGTGGCGCTGTTGCTACTTGTGACGGTGGCCATTGTTGTCTATCCGAAGAGTGGGTCGTCGGATGCAGCGTCTGAACCCAATGCAGTGGAGTCTGAATCCGCTGCCTCTGCGGGCGTGCCCTTGGGCGGCCCAGTGGTTCCAGATGCGGCGCAAGTACCTCCGTCCACGGTGACTACAACGACGCCGGTTCCGCTGGCCGCGCCAGGCACGGCGACCGCGGTAGCTGCTCCAGTCTCCGCCCCACTCCCTGGACCTCGGCCCGGTAGCCCCGACAGTTCCACCAAACTGCCAGAGGACAAACCCGCGTCGGTAACCAAGCCCGTGGGCGTCGAAGCAAAGTCTGTGCCGGCCGCACCCCTTGTTGCGGCCAGCGCACCCGCCACCGGCCCGGCGTTGTTGACTTTCAAAACCCGAGGTGAGTCCTGGGTTCAGGCGACGGATGCCAAGGGGCAAGTGCTGCTTAACCGAACCTTGACTGCGGGTGAGTCAGTAGCGGTCCAAGGGGCAACACCGATTGCTGTCGTGATCGGGCGGGTGGACTCTACCCAGGTCGAAGTGCGCGGCAGCCCCTTCAACTTGGGCGCCATCACCAAGGACAATGTAGCAAGATTTGAGGTGAAATAGTGGCTGACGCAGTTCCCATTGCCCTCTCGACACCGCAACGCAGACGGGCGTTGCAGTGCCATATTAGCTGGGGTGGACGTACCGTGACGGTCGGGGGAGACGCACCGGTGCGGGTGCAGTCCATGACCAATACCGATACGGTGGACGCGATTGCGACTGCGATCCAGATCAAGGAATTGGCAGCGGCGGGCTCCGAGCTGGTGCGTATTACGGTCAACACGCCCGAGGCCGCCCAGTCGGTACCCTATATCCGTGAACAACTCGACCGCATGGGGATCGACACGCCCCTGATTGGCGACTTCCACTTTAACGGACACCGTCTGCTTACCGATTTCCCCGAGTGCGCGCAGGCTTTGTCGAAATACCGCATCAATCCGGGTAATGTGGGCAAGGGCGACAAGCGTGACCGCCAGTTCGGGTTGATGATCGAGGCGGCGGTCCGTTGGAACAAGGCGATCCGCATCGGGGTCAATTGGGGCAGCCTCGACCCCGAACTGCTGGCCGCGCTGATGGACCAGAACAGCCGCCGCGCAGCGCCCTGGGATGCCAAACCCGTGATGTACGAGGCGCTCATCAGCTCAGCTATTGACTCCGCACAGCGCGCCCAGGAGATGGGTCTGCCGGCGCACCAGATTATTCTTTCGTGCAAAGTCAGCGGTGTGCAAGACCTGATCGCGGTGTACCGCGAGTTGGGCCGCCGCTGTGACTATCCACTGCATTTGGGCTTGACAGAAGCGGGCATGGGAACCAAGGGCACGGTGGCAAGTGCGTCAGCCCTGGGCGTATTGCTGCAAGAGGGCATTGGAGACACGATCCGGGTGTCTTTGACGCCGGCACCGGGCGAGTCCCGTGCGCAGGAAGTCATTATTGCGTCGGAGATTATTCAGGCGCTGGGCTTGCGGACCTTTGTACCGAGTGTGACCGCCTGCCCGGGATGCGGACGCACCACGAGCACGACCTTCCAGGAGCTCACGCAGCAAATTGACGATTTTTTGCGTGCCCAGATGCCGGTGTGGCGGCAGCGCTACCCGGGCGTCGAGTCGCTCAAGGTCGCGGTCATGGGTTGCATTGTCAACGGTCCGGGGGAAAGCAAGCATGCAGACATCGGAATTAGCCTGCCTGGTACCGGCGAAGCGCCCGCTGCACCGGTGTTTATTGATGGCGAGAAGCGCATGACACTGCGCGGAGACGCCATCGCCACAGAGTTCCAGGCAGTTGTGGAGCATTACATTCAACAGCGATTCGGTCAGCCTGCCGCAGCTTCTCTTTCCTAAAACAGACTATGGATCACAAGCCGTCCAGCCGCAAGCTGGAAAAACTCTTTGCCGTCAAGGGCATGAATGACATTGTTCCGCCGGATTCATCCCGCTGGGAGGCTCTGGAAGCTGAAGTGCGCACGCTGATGGCACAGTATGCGTACCGCAATATTCGCACGCCGATTGTCGAGCCCACCGCGCTGTTTGTCCGGGGTACCGGTGAGACCACGGATATTGTCGAGAAGGAAATGTATTCCTTTGAAGACAAATTGAACGGCGAAGCCTTGACCTTGCGCCCGGAAAACACACCGGGGGTGGTCCGTGCGGCAATTGAGCACAACCTGACCTACGACGGTGGCAAACGCCTGTATTACATGGGGCCGATGTTCCGCCACGAGCGCCCGCAACGTGGCCGCTACCGGCAGTTTTATCAGTTGGGTGCCGAAGCGTTGGGTTTTGCCGGGCCCGAGCTCGACGTCGAGCTCATGCTGCTGGCGCAGCAATTGTTTGACCGTCTGGGCCTGAAGAACATCTGCCTGGAAATCAATAGTCTGGGTGTGGCAACGGAGCGTCACGCGCACCGGGCCGCCCTGATTGCGTATTTTGAGGCGCACGCAGAGTACCTGGATGCCGATGCCCAGCGGCGCCTGCACGCCAATCCGTTGCGCATTCTGGATTCCAAGAACCCCGCGATGCAGAGCCTGGTGGGGCAGGCACCGCAGCTTCTGAGCTTTCTGGGTGAACGTTCGTTGGCGCACTTTGACACCGTCAAGTCCTTGCTGAGCGCCTGTAGCGTGGCTTGGAGCATCAACCCGCGTCTGGTGCGGGGACTTGATTACTACAGCCATACGGTGTTTGAATTTGTCACGCGCGAACTGGGTGCACAAGGGACTTTGTGTGGTGGTGGGCGCTATGACGGCCTATTTGAGTTGCTTGGTGGCAAGCCGACACCCGCTGTGGGTTGGGGTATGGGCCTTGTGCGGGTGCTGGAACTGTTGCAGGCGCAGGTGGAACGTGTCCCTGACCCGGCGCTGGACGTGTACCTGATTGTTCCGCAGCCGGCGGCACTTGCGGTCGCCATGCGCTGTGCGCAAGACTTGCGCGCGTTGGGCGTGCGGGCCCTGCTGCATGCAAGCGCTTCGGGTGCTACTGACAGCATGAAGTCGCAGTTCAAAAAGGCCGATGCCAGTGGTGCACGTTTTGCGCTGATCTTTGGTGCCGATGAAGTGGCGCAGGGCCAAGTCGTGCTGAAGTCCCTGCGCGACGGCGCGGGCGAACAAAGTCTGCAGCCGCTGGACAAGCTGGCGCTTTGGGCTACAACCCTACAATCGCGAACCTCAGTGAAGTGAAACAATGGCAAATCAACTCGATCTCGAAGAACAGGAACAACTTGACGAGCTCAAGCATTTCTGGAAGCAATACGGTAATTTGATCACCTGGGTGCTGATTGCAGCGCTCGGCACTTTTGCCGCATGGAACGGCTACCAGTATTGGCAACGTAGCCAGTCGGTCCAGGCGGCGGCCCTGTACGATGAGCTCGAACGCGTGGTGGCCACCGGCGACGTGGCCAAGTCCGAGCGTGCCTTTACCGAAATGAAAGACCGATTTGCATCGACGCTGTATGCCCAGCAGGCGGGTCTTCTGGTCGCCAAACTCGCTTTTGGCGCAGGCAAGCCAGAGATCGCTCAAGCGGCTTTGCGCTGGGTCGCAGAGCAAGCCGCAGACAAAGGCTATGTGTCGGTTGCCAAGCTACGGCTGGCATCTGTCCTCATCGAAGCCAAATCCTACGACGATGCGCTCAAGGTGCTTGCCGATGGAGTGACAGAAGAATTTCAGGCCATGGCAGCGGATCGTCGCGGTGACATCTATGCATTGCAGGGCAAAACGGCCGAGGCCAAAGCAGAGTACGAAAAGGCCTTCAAGAGCATGGACGAACAATCTGACTATCGGCGCTTGGTGGATGTCAAGTTGGCTGCCCTGGGCGCCAAGGCAGGTGCCAGTGCTCCGCGTGCTTCCGAGGGTAGCAAGTGATGGCTTGCATCAAGATTCAACGTGCCGTTGTACGGGTCGGGATGGTCATTGTGGCTGTGGTCACCATGGCGGCCTGCTCTGGTCCGGAGCGTATCAAGCCGGTAGAACTTGGCACCAACCCTGCCTTGATCGGCGTACGCCCGGTCTGGAATGCCAATATTGGTTCCGTGCGGTTCCCATTGGCCATCAAAGCGCTGGGCAACTCGTTGTTCGTTGCAGGTTCCGAGGGCGTGGTGGCCGAAATCGACGTACGTACCGGTGGCGACATCTGGCGTACCACTGTACCAGGCAATTTGACTGCCGGAGTCGGAACCGATGGCCGTACCACGGCCGTGGTGGGACGGTCCAACGAAGTGATCGCCCTGGTGGCCGGTCGGGAGCTGTGGCGGCAAAAATTGCAGGCCACCACACTGACGGCGCCCTTGGTGGCCGGTGCCCGTGTATTTGTGCTGTTGGCAGACCGATCGGTGCTGGCGTTCGACGCAGCAAGCGGGCGTAAGCTGTGGCAGCAGCAGCGTGCTGGCGATCCGCTGGTTTTGGGTCAGGCTGGCATCATCATGGCAGTGGGCGATACCTTGGTCACCGGATTGGGTGGACGCCTGGTCGGCATGAACCCGCACAACGGATCGGTCCGCTGGGACACCATAATCGCCAGCAGCCGGGGGACCAACGATGTCGAGCGCCTGGTCGACTTGGTGGCGGGTGTCAGTCGCCTGGGTGAACAGGTCTGCGTCAGGGCTTTTCAGACGATGGTCGCCTGCGCCGATGCGGACAAAGGGCGGATGCTATGGAGCAAGGCGGCCAACGGTGCAACCGGCTTGTCTGGTGACGCTGGCGCGGTCTATGGGTCTGAAAGTGATGGCAAGGTGGCGGCGTGGCGGCGCACCGACGGCGAACGGCTCTGGACGTCTGAGCGATTGCGCTTTCGTTCCTTGTCGGGGCCGGTAGCGGTGGGGCGGTCTGTAGTGGTCGGCGACGAGACCGGACTCTTGCATTTTTTGTCGCGTGAAGATGGTGCGCCACTGAATCGTGTCGCAACCGACGGTTCTGCAGTGTCGGCAACGCCGGTGCTGGTCGGCGAGACCTTGATCGTGGTAACCCAGCGCGGTAGCGTGTTTGCGTTTCGACCCGATTAAGTCTTAGGTGTCGTGAACCCGTGTAATAACAATGAATGTTGGTCTTGGCACCCCTTAAATTCCCCTGTGCTTCACGCATTCACATAGCACCAAGCTCGTGGGTTCCCGCTTTCCCGGGAATGACGGCGGGGTATCTTGCATCCTGTAACAGGTAATCTATTCATGAAACCCGTCATAGCGCTGGTTGGGCGGCCTAATGTGGGCAAATCCACGCTATTTAACCGACTCACGAAGTCGCGCGACGCCATCGTTGCGGATTTTGCCGGACTGACGCGGGATCGCCATTACGGAGCCGGCAAGCAAGGCGCGCATACCTTCATCGTGATTGACACCGGCGGTTTTGAGCCCGATGCATTGACCGGCATCTACATGGAAATGGCCAAGCAAACACGCCAGGCGGTCGCTGAGGCTGACGTGGTGCTCTTTGTCGTCGATGCGCGTGCGGGACTGTCGGCCCAGGACCACGATATCGCGAAGTACTTGCGAAAGTTGGGCAAACCCTGCGTATTGGTGGCCAATAAGTCAGAAGGCATGACCGAGGGTGTACAGCACGCGGAGTTCTTCGAATTGGGCCTGGGTCAGATATTTCCGATCTCCGCTGCCCATGGGCAGGGTATTCGATCCCTCATTGAACTAGCCTTGGCACCCTTGGCGCTGGACGATGACAGCGAGGACGCCGATGAAGCGACCATTGGCGTCATCAAGTTGGCAGTTGCAGGTCGCCCCAATGTGGGTAAGTCAACGCTGATCAATACCTGGTTGGGTGAAGAGCGGCTGGTGGCATTTGATCTTCCAGGCACGACCCGCGACGCAATCTCAGTTCCTTTTGAGCGCCATGGTCAGAAATTTGAGTTGATTGATACCGCCGGCTTGCGCCGCAAGGGTCAGGTGTTTGAGGCGATTGAAAAGTTTTCGGTGGTCAAGACCTTGCAGGCCATTGAGTCGGCCAGCGTGGTATTGCTGTTGATTGACGCGATGCAGGGCGTCACCGATCAGGATGCCCATATTGCGGGCTATATCCTGGAGTCCGGCAGGGCGGTCGTGATCGCAGTGAACAAGTGGGATGCCGTCGATGAGTACCAGCGCGAGCTGGTCAAACGTTCCCTCGAGACCCGTTTGCCCTTCTTGAAATTTGCCGCACTCCACTTTATTTCTGCCCAGAAACGCCAGGGGCTGGGACCGCTGTGGGATTCCATTGGCCAGGCCTATCGGGCGGCGTTCAAGAAAATGCCGACCCCGGTGTTGACCCGGCTGCTGTTGGAGGCGGTGCAGTTTCAAACGCCCAAGAAGTCTGGCATGTACCGTCCCAAGCTGCGCTATGCGCACCAGGGCGGCATGAATCCCCCTATCATCGTGGTCCACGGCAACTCACTAGAGCATGTCACCGAGGCCTACAAACGTTACCTCGAAGGGCGTTTTCGCAAGGAATTTGACTTGGTCGGAACACCCTTGCGCATTGAGCTCAAAACTTCTGAAAACCCGTATGCCAAGGAGTTGCGGGCCTGACTGAGTGATGGTCAGCACGTGGCGTTGTATTCACCAGTTTATTTCACACAACTTTTATGCAGTTTCTCTTCGCTTCCCCTTGACCACGCCTTTGGTGTGGTATCGTCAGAGTCCATTCACTTTCCTGAACACGGAGAATATCGTGAGCAACAAAGGCCAACTTCTTCAAGACCCATTTCTCAACGCCTTGCGTAGAGAGCACGTCCCAGTTTCCATTTACCTCGTAAACGGTATCAAGCTGCAGGGACAAGTGGAGTCATTCGACCAATATGTGGTCTTATTGCGCAATACGGTGACGCAAATGGTGTACAAGCACGCCATTTCGACCATAGTGCCCGGTCGTGCGGTGAACCTCGCCCACGCCGACCCTGATTCAGCCTCAGCGACTTGAGTACCTTTGCGTTTCGTTCGCGCCTGGCTCTGCCCGGTCCTGCGGTTTCATCAAAAACAATTTCGCTTTGAAACCGACCCCTTCTGGGGTGTGGATTGAAACATTAGCCATTTGACTGCCTCAACGCCCAAGCCGGTCGTACCTACCATTCTGGTGGGTGTGGATTTTGGTGAGCCTCATTTCGACCGCGCGTTGGAAGAGCTGGGTTTGCTTGCAAAAACCGCTGGCCTCGAGCCAGTGGCGCGCGTGACATGCAAGCGCAGAGCACCCGATGCGGCGCTGTTTATTGGTTCAGGCAAGGCCGATGAAATCAAGTTGCTTGCGACCCAGCTGGGTGCGCAAGAGGTGTTGTTTGACCAAAACTTGAGTCCGGGTCAGCAGCGCAACCTCGAGCGCCACCTGGATCTGCCGGTCAATGACCGGACCTATCTCATTCTGGAAATTTTTGCCCAGAGGGCGCGCAGTCACGAGGGAAAATTGCAGGTCGAGCTGGCGCGCCTGCAGTATCTCAGCACGCGTCTGGTGCGGCGCTGGTCCCATCTGGAGCGTCAGCGCGGGGGCATTGGCACCCGGGGGGGGCCGGGCGAGACTCAGATCGAGCTCGATCGCCGCATGATTGGCGAAAACATCAAGCGCACCAAAGAGCGCCTGAGCAAAGTCATGCGCCAGCGTCAAACCCAAAGACGCCAGCGTGAGCGGCGCGACGCCTTCAATATTTCGATTATTGGCTACACCAACGCCGGTAAGTCGACCTTGTTCAACGCGCTGGTCAAGGCACGTGCCTATGCAGCGGACCAATTGTTTGCCACCCTCGACACCACGACGCGCCAGCTCTATTTGGGTGAAGCGGGGCGGACTGTCTCGCTTTCTGACACGGTCGGTTTCATTCGCGATTTGCCGCACGGTCTGGTCGATGCGTTTCGCGCGACCTTGCAAGAAGCGGTGGACGCGGATTTACTGCTGCATGTGGTCGACGCATCCAACCTGAATTTTGCCGAGCAAATTGCCCAGGTGCAAAAAGTGTTGGCAGAAATTGGTGCAGAGTCGATTCCCCAACTGCTGGTGTTTAACAAGACCGATTGCATTGCGCCAGAACTGCAGCCTCTCAAATCCGAAGATACCTACGAGATGGATGGCGTGCAAACACCGCGTATTTTTGTCAGCGCCAGGACTTTAACTGGCATGCAGGCCTTGCGCCAGCGTCTGGCCTGGTTTGCAGTTGCCAATACCGACACCAGGGCTGCACCTTCCGAAAACCCTGCCGCCAAGGTTGGGTCTGAGGATTGGGCACAATCGGGTCTAGTTGATCAAGAGTTGAGAAATGAAATTTCACAGTCGTAATTTGGTGTTTGGCAAGCTCGCGATGCCGCCTTGGGTCGCGAACATGTTTAATTTGAATGACTCACGCTGGGGGCGCGGCGAGGACAAGCCCAAGGACCCGGGCGCACCCGACACGCCACCGCCCGAATCGGACAAGCCACCACCGACCCCCATTTTTGGGTCGCAACCGGGTCGCAAGGGGGGGGCTCAGTCAGGTCCCCCGGACCTTGATGAGCTGTGGCGGGATTTCAACCGCAAACTCGGTTCGATGTTTGGCAAGAATGGTGGCACCAACCGGGGGCACGGCGGTGGCGGTGGTGGTGGTGGTTTCCAGCCTGACATGAAAAATGCCGGCCTGGGTGTCGGCCTGATCTTCGGTGTTGTGGTGCTGATTTGGCTCGGTACCGGGTTCTTCATCGTGCAAGAGGGCCAGCAAGCGGTTATTACCCAGTTTGGCAAATTCAAGGGCACGGTGAACGCCGGTTTTAATTGGCGACTGCCGTACCCCATCCAGCGCCATGAATTGGTATTTGTGACCCAGATTCGATCGGTCGATGTCGGGCGCGACACCGTTTTGAAGGCCACCGGTCTCAAAGAGTCCGCCATGTTGACGCAGGATGAAAATATTCTCGATATCAAGTTTGCTGTGCAATATCGACTCAGTGACGCCAGGGCCTATTTGTTTGAGAGCAAGAATCCGACCGAGGCTGTAGTGCAGGCGGCCGAGACCTCAGTGCGCGAGGTCTTGGGCAAGATGAAAATGGATGCCGCACTGTCCGAGGAGCGCGACCAGATTGCGCCCCGGGTGCGTGCCCTGATGCAAAGCATACTGGACCGCTACAACGTGGGTATTGAGATTGTCGGTATCAACTTGCAGCAAGGTGGTGTGCGCCCGCCCGAGCAGGTGCAAGCCTCGTTTGACGACGTGCTCAAGGCTGGGCAAGAACGTGAGCGGGCAAAAAATGAAGCTGAGGCCTACGCCAACGATGTCATACCGCGTGCGGTCGGGTCGGCTTCACGTCTCAAGGAAGAGGCCCAGGCCTATAAGGCACGTGTTGTCGCGCAGGCCCAGGGTGATGCGCAGCGTTTTCGCTCGGTTCTTGCCGAGTACCAGAAGGCCCCCCAGGTCACGCGTGACCGCATGTACCTTGACGCCATGCAGCAAATTTATGGCAATGTGACCAAAGTGCTGGTGGAATCCCGCCAGGGCTCCAACCTGTTGTACCTTCCTCTCGACAAGATCATGCAGATGGGAAATGGTGCTACGCCGGGCAATGATGCTTTGGCAACGTCGACCACGCCAGCACCAGCCCAAAGCAGTCCTTTGGGAGCGCCTTTATCGAGCGACGCGCGCGGGCGTGAAGCAGCCCGCACCCGTGAACGCGATTCCCGCTAGGAGCACCAGATGAATCGGATTGGATTAATCATTTCGTCGCTGCTGGTGCTGTTGGCACTGGCCAGTTCAACCCTTTTTGTTGTGGACCAGCGCCAGTTTGGCGTGGTGTACGCCCTAGGTCAGATCAAGGAGGTCATCACCGAACCCGGCTTGGCCTTTAAACTGCCGCCTCCGTTTCAGAATGTGTCTTATATTGACAAGCGTTTGTTAACGCTGGACAGCACCGACACCGAGCCCATGCTGACAGCCGAGAAGCAACGCGTGGTGATCGACTGGTATGTGCGGTGGCGCATTTCCGAGCCTTCGGAGTACATCCGCAACGTGGGCTTAAACGAATCTGCTGGCGCGAACCAGCTCAATCGGGTGGTGCGCAACGCCTTTCAAGAAGAAATCAACAAGCGCACGGTCAAGGAACTATTGTCACTCAAGCGCGAAGATCTGATGACCGACGTCAAGACCGAAGTGCTGGAAAAGGTCAAGGGAAGCAAACCGTGGGGAGTCGATGTGGTTGACGTGCGCATTACCCGTGTCGATTATGTTGAGGCCATCACCGAGTCGGTCTACCGCAGAATGGAGGCCGAACGTAAGCGGGTGGCCAACGAATTACGCTCTACCGGTGCCGCTGAGGGTGAAAAAATTCGGGCCGATGCCGACCGCCAGCGTGAAGTGGCAATTGCCAATGCCTACCGCGATGCGCAAAAAATCAAGGGTGAGGGCGATGCTGAGGCCGCTCGAATCTACGCCGAAGCCTTCGGCCGCGACCCGCAGTTTGCCCAGTTTTACCGCAGCCTCGATGCTTATAAAGCCTCGTTTGTCAACAAGACCGACGTGATGGTGCTTGATCCCTCGACCTCGG
>JAIPCE010000334.1 GCA_021738345.1 Rhodoferax sp.
CCCGAAGAAGAGTTTTTCGCCGACGCATTCACCTCGGAGGCCGACAAAGACCACACCGCTTGAGCCATCCGATTCACGTTACGGATTCTTGGCAAAGCCCGGTGCAGAGGCAGTGGTGGCAATGGCGGCAGCACTGCGCCACTCGCTCAAGACCACCGCACACACCACCATCGCACCACCGACCGCAGCCTGCGCCGTGAGCATTTCGGACAGCCAGGCCCAGGCGAACAGGGCCGCAAATACCGGTTCCATGGCGTAGATCAGCGCGGCTTTGTCGGCACTGACAAAACGCTGTGCCGCAGCCTGCAAGAACAGCATACCGGCGGTGGCCACGATGCCCAGGTAACACAAACCTGCAAATACCGTCAGATTAAGACGCGCGGGCAGGGTCTGCAAACGCTCAGTGCCCCAGGCTTGCAACAGCATCCAGACCACACCCAACAGCGCCATCCAGATGATTTGCGTGGCCGCCAACTCGCGCGGACTGTGCCGACTGGCCCGCTGCGACAGCACAATTACATACACCGCATAGGCCAGGGCGCCCAGGACGGTGGCCGAATCAGCCAGCAAGTGCGCACCGCCCTCCCAGGACATCAGCGCAATGCCGGCACACGCCAGGGTTGCCGACCCTAGCATCAACAGCGTGGGCCGCACACCCAGCAGCGTGCCCAATAAGGGCACCATCAGCACATTGAGGCTGGTAAGAAAGGCGCTGCGGTTGGATGAAATGAACTCCAGGCCAAACGCCTGCGCCACATAAGAAAACAACACCAGTGCACCAAGCACGCCACCATCGCGCCAGGCCAGACGTGGTGCCCGCAATGCCCACGGCAGCATGCACAGCGCCGCAATCAAAAACCGCAACGCCGACACCTCGATGCCGCTCAAGTGCGCAGTGGCGATCTTGAGCACCGGGAAAGTGGCGCCCCATACCAGCGTGACGAACAGCAGGGCAAGTACGTGAATATTCAAGCGATGTGCAATAGTTTCAGCCCTACCACGCCCGACCCGCTACCGCCGCGCGGGGACATGGCATCGCGGGAGAGGTCGGTCACTCGCCCAAATAGGCCGCACGCACCTTGGGGTCATTGAGCATCTGTTTGGCGTCACCCGACATGGTGACAATGCCCGACTCCATCACGTAGCCGCGGTTGGCAATACCAAGGGCGCGGCTTGCGTTTTGCTCCACCAGCAAGACCGTGACGCCTTGCGCGTAAACCTCCTGTATCACCTCAAAGATCTTGTCGACCATCAGCGGTGACAAGCCCATGGACGGCTCGTCTAGCAACAGCACCTTGGGACGGCTCATGAGCGCGCGTCCCATGGCGAGCATTTGCTGCTCGCCACCCGACATGGTTCCCGCCAACTGATCGCGCCGTTCTTTCAGGCGCGGAAAGGTCGTGAACACCCGATCCACATCCGACGCAATAGCTGCTTTGTCAACGCGAATATAGGCACCCATCTGCAGGTTTTCCATGATGGTCATGCGCGTAAAAACACCTCGACCCTCGGGTACCATGGCCAAGCCCTGCTTGACCAGGTCCCAGGGCCCTTGTCCGCGAATGCTTTTCCCCAGGTATTCAATGTCACCCGCATTGATGGGCAGCGTACCGGTAATGGCTTTCATGGTCGTGGTCTTGCCCGCGCCGTTGGAGCCAATCAACGAGACCAGCTCGCCCTCGTGCACTTCAAAGTCCACACCCTTGACCGCCTGAATGCCGCCGTACGACACTTTCAGACCAGTTACCTTCAGCAAAGTCTTGGTA
Organism: Rhodoferax sp.; assembly: GCA_021738345.1. Lineage (GTDB taxonomy): Bacteria > Pseudomonadota > Gammaproteobacteria > Burkholderiales > Burkholderiaceae_C > Allorhodoferax. The sequence goes on from JAIPCE010000334.1 coordinate 1,767, forward strand.
TCCATAGGTTCCTCGCAGGACAGTACACCTTGCACTGCCCACAACAGGTTAAATTGTTAGGGTACGCTCATGCCCACTAGTGACCATTAATGTGCCGATTAGTGCCCGCTCGTGCCCAGGTAGGCTTCGATCACTTTTTCGTTGCGCTGCACCTCGGCTGGGGTGCCTTCGGCAATTTGTTTGCCATAGTCCAGCACGGTCACGCGGTCGCACAGGCCCATCACCAGTTTGACATCGTGCTCAATCAACAGAATGGTGCGGTTGTCCTTGCGAATCTGGTCGATCAGTTCGCGCAGCATGACCTTTTCAGTGGCGTTCATGCCAGCGGCGGGCTCATCAAGCGCAATCAGCTGGGGGTCAGTGGCCAAAGCGCGCGCAATCTCCAGACGCCGTTGGTCCCCATAGCTGAGGGTTCGGGCCTTGTAATCGGCAAATTTTGCGATGCCCACATAGTCCAGCAACTCATGGGCGCGCTTGGCAATACCGGCTTCCTCGGCCTTGAAGGCGGCGGTCTGAAAGATGGCTCCAAGCAGCCCCGAATGGGTGCGGATATGGCGTCCGACCATGACATTTTCGAGCGCTGTCATTTCCGAAAACAGGCGGATGTTCTGGAACGTTCGCGCAATGCCGGCCTTGGCCACTGCATGCACCGCGGTGGGCTGGTACGGTTTGCCTGCGAGCTCAAAGGAACCACTGTCTGGGGTATAGAGCCCGGTCAGCACATTGAAAAAAGTGGTTTTCCCGGCGCCATTGGGTCCGATCAAACCATACACCTGGCCCCGCTGGATCTGGATGCCCACGTCACTCAGGGCCTGCAAACCGCCAAAGCGCTTGGATACGCCCGAAACATTCAATACCATGTCAGTCATGTGAAATCCGCCCAGGTTCAGGTCATGCTTTGAGACTTTGCAGCGACTTGCCATGCTCGGGCGAGGGCCACAGGCCACGCGGACGCAACAGCATGACACTGATCATGGCCAGAGCCACCAGCAGTTGCCGCAAAATCGACGCATCCAGCCGTCCCCCGGTCATATCCTGCAAAGGTCCGGCCACGTAGCGCAAGACCTCAGGGAGTGCGGACAACAGCACTGCCCCCAATATCACGCCCGGCAAGTGACCTACACCGCCCAACACCACCATGGCGACAATCATGACCGATTCCATCAAACTGAAGGACTCGGGTGAGATAAATCCCTGGAACGAGGCAAACATGGCACCCGAGACACCGCCAAAGGTCGCCCCCATGCCGAAGGCCAGCAGTTTGAGGTTGCGGGTATTGATGCCCATGGCCTTGGCGGCGATTTCGTCTTCACGGATGGCCATCCAGGCACGGCCCACGCGCGACAGCTCCAGTCGATGACAAATCACCACACTGACCACCACCAGCGTCAGGAAGAGGTAGTAATACAAGGTAACGGATGCCAGCTCAAAGCCAAAAACCGAGAGTTTCTTACCGAAATTCATGCCAAAAAAGCTCAGGGCATCAATCTGGCTGATACCCTTGGGACCATTGGTAATATTGAAGGGATGGTCCAGATTGTTCATGAACACCCGAATGATCTCGCCAAAACCCAGGGTCACGATGGCCAGGTAGTCACCGCGCAAGCGCAGGGTGGGCGCGCCCAGCAAGACACCAAACACACCGGCTAACCCGGCAGCCAGGGGTAACACCACCCACAGCGGCGTGTGCAGTCCGTTGGGAAACATCGCAGCGATCATCGGAAAGGTATCTGCCAGATGCGGCGACGCCATCAGCCCATACATATACGCGCCAATCGCAAAAAAGGCGACATAGCCCAAGTCGAGCAAACCCGCATACCCAACCACAATATTGAGCCCCAGCGCTAGCAACACATACAACAGCGCCATATCTGCAATGCGCACCCAGGCGTTGCCAAAACCCTGCAGAAACAGCGGCAAAATCATGAGGCCCGCAGCCGCCAGCAGAAAAACAAGCAGTTTTTTTTGTTTCATGGAATGGTTCTCCTTAGGCGCGATCGGCAACCCGTTCGCCCAGCAAGCCCGAGGGGCGTAAGGTCAGCACGATGATCAGCACAATGAACGCAAAAATGTCGGAGTAGTGGCTGCCCAGCACTCCACCGGTCAGCGCACCAATGTAGCCCGCCCCAATCGATTCGATCAGCCCGAGCAGGATGGCACCCACGACCGCACCGGCCAGATTGCCAATGCCGCCAAACACGGCTGCAGTAAAGGCCTTGAGGCCTGGTAAAAATCCCATGGCGTGCTGTGCGGTACCGTAGTTGGACGCGTACATGACCCCGGCAATGGCAGCCAGCACCGCGCCAATAATGAAGGTTGCGGAAATCACCACATCGGGCTTCACACCCATGAGCCCCGCCACCCGCGGGTTCTCTGCCGTCGCACGCATCGCACGGCCGAGCCGGGTGAAGTTGACCAGCCACATCAGCAAACCCAGGGAAATGGCAGTGACCGCGAGAATCACAACCTGCGTGGGCGTAATCACCGCTCCGCCCACTTCGAACGGCGTGTTGGGTAGCAGCGTGGGATAGGACTTGTAGTTCGGCTTCCAGATAATCATGGCCAGGGTCTGTAGCAAGATCGACATGCCCATGGCGGTCAACATCGGTGCCAGCTTGGGACTGTTGCGCAAGGGTCGGTAGGCCACTTTTTCAATCACGAAGTTGAGCGAGGCGGCCACCACACAGGCGATCACGAGTGCGATCAGCAAAATGACAAAACCGGGTGTGGCGGGCATGGACTCGCGCATCAGCCCGATGATGGTCCAACTCGTCAATGCGCCAACCATCATGACCTCGCCATGCGCAAAATTGATGAGGTTGATGATGCCGTAGACCATGGTGTAGCCCAGGGCAATGAGCGCGTACATGCTGCCCAACACCAGACCGTTGATGATCTGCTGTAACAAAATATCCATAAACGTCTCCGATAAAGTCCTGATCGCGCAAAGCGGACACTGAAGCCAGTTCAGTTTGCCAAGCCGCCGCAGGGGCTTTGGGGCGGCTGCGAGTGTCTAGCAAGAAGCTCGCCAGGGGGCTTTGGCAGGCTCTTTGAGCGGATTGTAACGAAGCTATCCGGTTCAAACGGACGGCGAGCGCGGGGGTTTACCCTTGCTGGCACGCCCCGTGTTTGCGGACCACAACCCGCCGCCTGCGCGGTGCCTTGAACCGACCGCGCCATTGCTGTGCGGTAGTCGCCGTGGTCCGGCGGTCGAGGATTGCTGCGGGACCTAGGTGTTCACAGCCATTTTTCTTGGGTCTAAGTGGCTTCGCAAACATGCCGGCTTGACGGGCAACGCTCACTTCGCGGCGCCCGCCTCATCATCGAGTCCCTTCAAAAACGCCATCTTCTCCGCGATCTTGG
>JAIPCE010000335.1 GCA_021738345.1 Rhodoferax sp.
CATTCAGCGCGTCGGCCTGTCGGTGCAACTGCTGAGCTAGCCGCTTCAACCTGGATTCCTCAGTTGACCGCTTACTTTTTTTGCCAAGCCTATATGAAAACTCACTTTTTTGGCTTCGAAGGGCATCACCTTTTGGGTGACAGCGCGACGTGCCTGATTGAGAAATCTAGGTTCAAGTCGCTGTGAATCCCATGTCGTCTTACCACGCAAAAATGGAGTTTGCACCACCGCCCACACCTGGCCTGGTGCGGTCTGTGGTGCTTGCGGTGCTAGCGCACACGGCCTTGCTTGCGGGTTTGGCGACCGGGGTGCAATGGAAACATCAGGCACCTGCCACTGTGACCGTTGAAGCTGAACTTTGGTCGGCGTTACCGCAAGAGGCTGCACCACCGCCCACACCGGTGCCCGAACCCGCTCTGCCACCGCAACCTGTCCCTGAGGAAAAAACCCCACCACCGCCACCCGAACCGGTTCAGCAGCAGTCCGAACCAGTGCCTGACCCCGCGATTGCGATCGCGCGCGAGAAACTTCGTCTGGAAAATGAAAAAGAGCGGCAAGTGCAGCAAGAAAAACTGGCGTTGGAAAAAATCAAACTAGCCCAGGCCGAAAAGGAAAATGAAAAGCGCCAGCAAGAAAAGTTGCAAGCCGAGAAGCTGCAAAAGGACAAAGAGGCACGCGAAAAGCTGGCCCGGGACAAGTCCGCAGCAGACAAAAAGCAGCAACAGGCGGCCGCAGAAGCCAAGGCGGCTGAGGCCAAAGCGGCAGCGGCTGAAGCCAAAAAAATCGCCGATCTGCGCCAGCAAAATCTGCAGCGCATGGCGGGCCTGGCCGCCGGATCGGGTAGCCCGGGCGCTACCGGGAGTGCGGCACAGGCATCCGGCCCATCCGCCGGTTATGGCAGCCGCATCAGGGCACGCATCAAGCCCAACATCACCTATACCGAGAGCTCTGCGGACAATCCCACGGCTGAAGTGGAAGTCCGCACTTCCCCCGATGGCACGATTATTAGCCGCAAGCTCACCCATTCCAGTGGGGTCAAGGCCTGGGACGACGCGGTGCTCAACGCGATTGATAAAACCGAAGTGCTGCCCAAAGATGTCGATGGCCGGGTCCCGACCTCGCTCATCATCAGTTTTCGCCCCAAGGATTAGCCTGCAGCGCACAGACTTTTTCACCTCTTGGCACCTGTTGACCGGCGTATGCCGTCTTTTGCCAGTCTGATTTCTTCCATCATGGCGGCGTACGTTGCCGGATGTCGTAGCTACAAGCGCCAAGAGGGCTGTAATAGGGGTCAGATCCCGATTCAGGACAATAGTCCGGACGAAGCTCGAGGTACCACAACGAAATCGGGCTCTGACCCCTATTGCAGCGCGGTGTCAGAAGGCGAGAGAGTCTTTGCGTTGCGGGTTGCTGGGTTTCTTCCCGTGTCTGCATTCTTTTTGCAGAAGCACCTCGCCCTCCCCCACTCACTCCCCCAACCCCTCTCCCGCCCCGCCGGGCGGAAGAGGGGAGCCTCATTTGGTTATCTCTCGCCGAATACGGAATCACGGGGGCAAAGTTGCGTTACCTATTTGCGTTCCCACAGTAGTGGCCTGCGGTCGTAGTAAATGGCTAGCATGTTTGTGCGTGATGCCAACCCAACTGTCTATTTTTCGTCCGTTTTTCGCGGATGAAAGATCAGGGGGCTAAGGCTGGCTGTGTGAGCCGTGCAAGGCGTGACTGCCTCAGATGCTGCCCCTGCACCGCTTGTACCCGCATGCCCACAGCCACTGCAGCCCGACTTGCACGCGCGTGCGTCTTGCGACCGCCTGGGCCACAGGGACCTGACCACATGGACCGCGCAGGCCAGCACCAGCACACTGCTCACAAACCACTGCAAGTCCACTGCCTAAGCCCCCATCCAGAGTGTGATGCGGTACGTCAGCCAAGCGGCCGCATAGGCCAGGGCAAACAGGTACAAGGCCATCAGCAAGGGATATTTCCAGGAATTGGTTTCCCGTCGCACTACCGCCAGCGTGGAAATACACTGCGGCGCAAACACATACCAGGCCAGCAAGGCATAAGCGGTTGCCAGCGACCAACCCTGCGCAATGACCGGCGACAAAGCGCTGGCGACGCTGCCGTCGCTGGCAGACAGCGAATACACAGTACCCAGCGCGCCCACGGCCACTTCCCGTGCCGCCAGGCCCGGCACCAGGGCAATCGCAATTTGCCAGTTAAAACCAATCGGTGCGAATACAACCTGTAGCGCGTGCCCAAGTTGCCCGGCGATACTGAACTGAATCGCCGGTCCCTGCGCCGCATCCCAACCCTCAGGCGGGCCTGGAAAGCTCGACAAGAACCACAAAATCACCATCAAGGAGAAAATGATGCCGCCCACGCGCTGCAAGAAAATACGCGCACGCTCCCACAGCCCCAAACTCAGATTGCGCATGCTGGGCAGGCGGTAGGGCGGTAGCTCCAGCATCAGCGGCTGATAGCCACTTTTCATCCAGACCCGCTTGAAGATCCAGGCCACGGCCATGGCGCCAAGCACCCCCGCCACATACAGGCCAAACAGCGTGAGCCCGCGCAGATTGAACCAACCGACCGAGCGATTGGGCACAAAAGCACCAATCAGCAAAGCATAGACCGGCAGGCGCGCCGAGCAGGTCATGAGCGGCGCCACCATGATGGTCGCCAAGCGGTCTTTCCAGTGCGCAATGGTGCGGGTCGCCATGATGCCGGGCACGGCACAGGCAAAGCTCGACAGCAGCGGGATGAAGGCGCGCCCCGACAGACCCACCTTGCCCATCAGCGTATCGAGCAAAAAGGCGGCGCGCGGCAGGTAACCCGAGTCTTCCAGCAGCAAGATAAAGAAAAACAAAATGAGAATTTGCGGCAAAAAGACCAGCACCCCGCCAACCCCGGCAATCACCCCATCGACCAGCAGGCTGCGCAAGGGTCCCTCCGCCATCTGTGCCAGCGTCCAGTCGCCCACGGCTGCAATCGCCCCCTTGATGATATCCATCGGCCAGTTGGCCCAACTGAACACCGCCTGAAATATCAGGAACAGCACGGTAGCCAGCACAACGAGGCCCGCCACCGGGTGCATCACCACCGCGTCCAGGTGGTTTTGAAACCGCCCCAAACGCGCCGCTTGCGGCGCCACCAGGGCTAAAATGCGACGCACTTCACGTTGCAAATCCGCTGAGTTTTCGTGCAACACGCGTTTCGGTGTGCTGCCTGGCGCAACGGGTGGATGGTCAAATTCGTGCTGCAATTGTGCCAACAGGTTGGCATGCCCGTCATGTTGCACGGCCACGGTTTCGACCACCGGACAACCCAGTTCGGCAGCCAAGCGGTCCACATCAATCGCCAGGCCATGGGCACGCGCCACATCCGCCATATTGACCGCCACCACCAGCCGCTTGCCAAAGTGTTTAAGTTCCAGCACCAGGCGCAAATTCATCCGAAGATTGGTGGCATCAACGACCGCCACGATGATATCGGGCGCGTCCTCGCCCGCCCGGCGGCCCTCTATGACCTCCAGCATGACTTCTTCGTCAGGCGTCGCAGGATTCAAGCTGTAAGAACCCGGCAAATCAACCACCGAAATGGTCTGACCGTTGCCCAGCCGGGCGACACCGACTTTGCGCTCCACTGTCACACCCGCATAGTTGGCAACTTTTTGTCGCGCCCCGGTCAGCAGGTTAAACAAGGCGGTTTTGCCGCAATTGGGATTACCGACCAAGGCGATGCTTTTATGAGCCTGACCAGGAACAATGGCGCTTGACATGCTTTATGACCCCGTGGCGTCAAGTGCGCACACCTCTATGCATTGGGCTTCGACCAGCCGCAAAGCGAATTGGGTCTCTCCCACCTGCACCGCCAGCGGTTCACGTCCACCCGGACCGCGTCGCAGAACCCAGACCGGCTCGCCCGGAATGAAACCCAACTCGCCAAGACGGCGCACCGTGGCTGCGCCCACCTCGGCGGAACCGGCCACCACACTGGTCACGAGCGCGTGCGCCCCGTTCGGGAGTTGAGACAAAAGCATGTTGTAGTGTGACCCCGCCGTCAATCCCGCGAGGCCGAAAATTCAGGGGATTCGGTGCTTTTTAGATACCCGCCTGCGCCGGAATGACGAGCTAATTTCATGGTGTGGAACGACGAGAGCCAAGGGTTTGGTGCGGCGAGCGGCCTTCTAAATGAGAGTATATCTCATTTAGAAGGCTATCCGGCGGGCTGAAACTGTCTCCTAGTCGTACGCAATCACGGCCTTGCCCTGGTCGGCTTGCGCCCGCCAGGCAGCCAAGGCAGCGTCGCTGGGGAAAAATCGGCTGTCGTCGCCCAGATGCAGTTCTGCTGTGGCACCAACACAAGCCTCGGCGTCCACAGTAACTTGTTCCTGCGCCAGACACTGCAGCTGCAACCTGATGGACAGGCCACGCCACAAATCCCCTTGCTCTGAAGCCTCTCGCCGGGGCGGAAACTCGCGCAACATGCGCGCCACATCGGGTGCCTTGCCATTAACCGCCACCCGCAAATACTTGCCAAAGCGGCAACGCGCCTGCTCCAGATCCCAAATTTGAGTGACAGTGAGTTGCATACCCCCCGAAAAACGGTCTGGCTGCACCTTACCCATCACAATGATCAGTTCATCGTCCTTGAGCAAATTCTTGTGCGCCTGGATCAGGGCCTCTTCGGCGCGGGCCTCTATCATGGCTGACTTGTCGTCAAGCTTGAACAGCGCCAGTTTGCCGCGCTGTCCATTGATGACGCGAAAATCTGTAACGATGCCGGCCACCAACTGCGGCTCGCGGGTATCCATCAATTCTTCAATCGGGCGTTTGGCAAAGCGACGCACCTCAAGAGCGATCTCATCAAACAAATGGCCCGACAGGTAAAAACCGACCGCTGTCTTCTCTTGCGTCAAACGTTCTTTAACGCCCCAGGGCAAGGCGTGGACCAACTCTGGCTCCTGGGTGCTTGACCCAATGTCATCATCGCCACCCATATCAAACAAGCCTACCTGGTGGATATTGGCGGCCGCAGCGGCGGCAAACTCAAACGCGCGGTCGATGCTGGCCACCAGAGCGGCGCGGTTGAGTTGCAAGCTGTCAAACGCACC
>JAIPCE010000336.1 GCA_021738345.1 Rhodoferax sp.
GATGATGGCATCGCCCTTGTCCAGCTTTTGCTTCTCGACGTGAATCGCGGCAAACACCTTGGCGTGCAGCTTCTCGACCAAGCCCATGGCCTCCAGTACATAGAAGAGGCGTTGCTGAGGTGCAAAACTGTCGTTGAAGGCCACCGGAATGCGACGAAACACCACATCTTTAGGCAAATTCTTGGTCCACGCCTGGAGCATGGGCTCAAACGCGTTGCAGTGGGTACAGTTAAACCAGAAGAACTCCACCACCTCGACCTTGCCGGCCGCGGTCTCCACAGGTGCCCGCGGGTCGAGCACATGGTAGTCCTTGCCGGCAACCGGCTTGACCGCCTGGGCCTGCACCGACAACCCCGCCGAAGACGCCAAAGCGACCCCAGCCGTCAACCGTGAAAACTCACGCCTTTTCATAATCATGTTGTGTCACTCCAAATAGTTGTGTCTGAGTAGGCCACCCAAAGAAAGTTCCGGCCTGCATTGTGCGGTAAGCCTTACCTCTGTACCCGCACCAGCGCGGTCTCCAGGCCGGCTTTCTCCAGCTTTTCCTTGGACTTTTCCCCGTCTTCTTTTTTATCGAACGGCCCCACCCGCACCCGGTACACCAGGCCGCCCGACTGCTCGCGCTCCGAGATTTTGGTCTCAATTCCGCTCAGCGACAACTTTGCGCGCTGGCTCTCTGCGTCTTCGGCGTTGCGAAAGGCCCCCACCTGGACAAAATATTGAAAAGGCTCGGCCTCTTTGGCACCGGACTTGGCACGCGCGAGGTCGCCGAGCGGGTCTGCCGACACAGCGGGTTTGGGTTCGGTTTTGGCGTCGGACTTCAATTTGGCCTCGGCCTTGGGATCGGGTTTGACCACCTCTTTGCTGGCTTCTTTGGTCGCTACCTTCGGCTCTGCCGCGGGTTTGGCCTCGACCTTTGGTGCTGCCGCGTTCGGGTCGGTCGGTTCACCAGCAGCCACCGGTGCCGCCTTGACCGGGTTTTTGCCATACAAGGGGGCGTTAGGGTCCCAGTCCTTGTTTTTGCGTGCCTCGGCTTCGTCCTGGTCCGCAGAACGGCTTTGCCCCTTATTCATGAAGGGAACCGGCACCTTGGTGACATAAACCGCCACACCCAAGGCAATCGCCAGCCCCACCACCATGCCAATGACGAACCCCAAAATCGTTCCACCCCGCTGTCGCCTCATGCACCGCTCTCCTGTTGATCCGTTGTTGATCTCGCCAAAACCTGCTTGCGATCGGGACGCTGCCCGTCCCGCTTGCGCAGGCAACTACATTTTCTGCGGCGCACTGACGCCCAAGACCGCCAGACCATTGTGCAACACCTGGGCTGCAGCGGCGACCAGCGCCAGCCGCGCAAGCTTCACTGCCTCATCATCGACCAAGATTCGCTCTGCATCGTAATAACTGTGGTAACAGGCTGCCAGCTCACGCAAGTAAAAGGTCACATCATGCGGCGCAAAGTCGACGGCAGCAGCACTCAGCATCTCGGGGTAGCGCGCCAGCAACAGCAGCAGGGCATGGGCCTGCGGGCTTTGCAGCGGCGACAAATCCACCTGCCCCAGCGTTTCTATGTCACCACCCCACGCGGCCAATACCGAGCAAATCCGGGCATGGGCGTACTGCACATAATAGACCGGGTTGTCGTTGTTCCTGGCTACGGCCAGATCGACATCGAAGGTGTATTCGGTGTCAGGTTTGCGGCTCAGCAAGAAGAAACGCACCGCATCCTTGCTAGTCCACTCAATCAGGTCACGCAGCGTCACATAGCTGCCCGCGCGCTTCGAGATTTTTACCTCTTCACCGCCCCGAACCACCCGCACCATGGTGTGCAGCACATAGTCAGGGTAGCCGCGCGGAATGCCCACGTTGGCCGCTTGCAGGCCCGCGCGCACCCGGGCAATGGTGCCGTGGTGGTCGGTGCCCTGGATATTCACGACCTTGGCAAACCCGCGCTCCCACTTGGTGATGTGGTAGGCCACGTCGGGCACAAAGTAAGTAAAGCTGCCGTCGCCCTTGCGCATGACGCGGTCCTTGTCATCGCCGTAATCGGTCGACTGCAGCCACAGCGCACCGTCCTTCTCGTAGGTCTTGCCTGCGGCCTGTAGCCGTGCCACGGTATCGGCCACCTTGCCGCTGGTGTAAAGACTGCTTTCCAGGTAGTAGTTGTCAAACTTCACGGCAAAAGCCTGCAAGTCAAGGTCTTGCTCGTGGCGCAAATAGGCCACCGCAAACTGGCGCAAACCATCGAGGTCATCGACATCGCCGCTCGCGGTAAATTCGCGGTCGTCGGCGTGCACCGTCTTGCCCGCCAAAAAGTCTGCAGCAATGTCGGCAATGTACTCACCGTTGTAAAACGCCTTGCTCGCCGGGTTATCGGGATCCGTGGGCCAGCAATCATCGCCGGGCTTAAAGCCCTTGGCCCGCAATTGCGTGCTGCTTGCCAGGGTGGCAATCTGAACCCCGGCGTCGTTGTAATAAAACTCGCGGTAAACCGCCCAGCCCTGGGTCTGGAACAGGTTGCAGATGGCGTCACCCAACGCCGCCTGCCGTCCATGGCCCACGTGCAGCGGCCCCGTGGGATTGGCCGACACAAACTCGACCAGCAGACGCTGGCCCAGCGGTGGCTGCACACCAAAAAGTGGACCCCGCTGCAGCACCTCGCGCACCACCTGCTGCTTGGCGCTTGGTTTGAGGCGAATATTGATAAAACCCGGACCAGCGATCTCTATGCCATCCACCCACGCCATGTAGGCCGGCTGGCTCAGCAAATCGCTACGCAGTTGCTCCGCCAATTGGCGCGGGTTCATCTTGAGCGGCCTGGCAAGCTGCATGGCGGCGGTGGTCGCCAGATCGCCGTGGGCGGCCACCTTGGGCGACTCAAACGCCGCTTTATCGGCCGCGCCAGGATGCAATTTTTCGAGCGACGCCGCGAGCGCCCCCAGGAGTTCGGTTTTTACAGTCAACATCGGGCGATTTTACCGGTCACTGTGGTTTTAATGCGCATCCGACATATCCACATTGCCAGCATGGGCGAACTGTGCTCGAATGGGACTGTAGAAAAATCTACGACGGCGTCCCGGGAGGCAGCCCGACTCGACCGGCATCAGGCTGCCACTCAACAATGGGATCTACCATGAAAAAAATGTTGTCACTCGTCGCTTTGGGACTGTCACTATCCCTGGGTACGGCCTACGCTGCCGAAGAAAAAACAGCGCAACAAGGAAAAATGGCCACTTGCAATGCCGATGCCAAGACCAAAGAACTCAAGGGCGACGAGCGCAAAAAGTTCATGAAAGAGTGCCTCAGCGCCAAATCTGCTGCACCCGCAGCAGATGCCGCTCCGGCCAGCGCCCAGCAAGGAAAAATGAAAGCCTGCAACGCCGACGCCAAGACCAAAGAACTCAAGGGTGACGAGCGCAAGAAATTCATGAAAGAGTGCCTTAGCGCCAAATAACCAAACGCTGCTGCGCGTTGTCCCAGCCGGTCCGCCTTTACACCATTGCAGCAGCCACCCCGGCAAACACGGCAAAACCTACCCAGTGGTTGAGGCGAAATGCCTTGAAGCAGCCCTCACGCGAGCGGCCTCGAATCAGCGTGAAATGCCAGGCCACCTGGGCTGCAGCCCCCATGACGCCCAGATCCCACCAGATCGACTGCAGCTCGGGCGTGATGACAGCGCTCCACAGTGCCAAAAACACCAGGTAAAAGAGCATCACGGCGGGCACATCCCAGCGCCCCAAGGTAATGGCGGAGGTTTTCATACCGATACGCAGGTCGTCATCACGGTCGACCATGGCATATTCGGTGTCGTAAGCCAACACCCAAAACAGATTGCCCAGCAGCAGCAGCCAGGCCTGCGCGGGCACGGCAGCCCAAGCCCCGGCCAGGCTGGGCTCACCCCCGCGCACTGCCGCAAACGCCATCGGAATACCAAAGCTGAAGGCAACTCCCAGCACCGCCTGGGGCATGGACACCCAGCGCTTGGCAAACGGATAGACCAACGCCAGGAGCAGCGCCGCAAACGACCAGATCACGGTCACCGCCGACGTGGTCAGTACCAGGCCAAACGCGGCCAGCGCCAACACCGCGCCCAGTGCCAGTGCCTCTTTGGCGCCGAGCTGCCCACTGGTCACCGGCCGCTGCGCCGTGCGCTTCACGTGTTTGTCAAAATCGCGATCCGCCACATCATTGACGCAACACCCGGCACTGCGCATCAAAATGGTACCCAGGGTAAAGACCAGTAGCAAATGCCACCCCGGAAACCCCCCCGCTGCCAGCCACAGCGCACTCAGCGTAGGCCACAACAACAGTAACCAGCCGGCCGGGCGGTTCCAGCGGATCAGGTCCAGATACAACCGCACTCTATTTTTCAAAGTTTTCACGACAGCCTGCTCACACCCGGTAACTCGCAGGCGTAAACGGCATTGCGCAGCGCAGCAATTGCCTCGTAACGGGTAAAACTGCGCCGCCAGACCAGCACGATGCGGCGCATCGGGGGCTCGCCGTTGGGACCATCCTGCACCGGCAGGTACTTGACAAACTCGTCGCTCCTGCCTTTGGACGGATTCTCCAATGCACCTGCCGGCACACTCAGACCCGGCACCAAGGTAATGCCCATGCCAGCGGCCACCATATGCTTGATGGTTTCGAGCGACGAGCCTTCAAAACTCTTGCGGATGCCCTCTGCATCGCTGGAAAACCTTGCAAACTCAGGACAGACCTCCAGCACATGGTCACGAAAACAGTGCCCATTGCCAAGCAGCAACATGGTCTCTTTCTTGAGTGCTTCGGTACTGACAGAGCTCAGCGCTGCCAGCGGATGCTGAATTGGCACCGCGGCGAAAAAGGGCTCGTCGTACAGCACTGCCACCGCCAATCCGGCATCCGGAAAAGGCTCGGCCAGCAGGGCACAGTCAATTTCTCCGGTGCGCAGCATCTCAAGCAGCTTGACCGTAAAATTTTCTTGCAAGATCAGTGGCATTTGGGGGGTGCGCCGAATGACCTGCCGCACCAGATCGGGCAACAAATAGGGGGCAATGGTGTAGATGACGCCCAAGCGCAGGGCGCCTGCCAGTGGGTCTTTGCCGCGCT
>JAIPCE010000337.1 GCA_021738345.1 Rhodoferax sp.
GGGGAGAGGGTTAGGGTGAGGGGTGGATGTTTTGCATTATTGAAAGAATTCTTGACCCTGTGGCAGCCCCTCACCCCAGCCCTCTCCCCGCTGGGGCGAGGGGCAAAAACCGAAATGCCACATCATTTTGAATCGCACCCGGGATGTCCGTCATTGCGAACGTAGTGAAGCAATCCATGCAGTCCGCAAGCCGTGGTCTGCCGCGCCTTGCTTGACGTCGCGGCCGGGTCAACGCAGGCGCAACGGGTCCTGGCGGCGCTCCAGACGCGGCGGGCCGGTGCCGTCGGTCAGGGCGGGGCGGCTGTCGGTCCAGCCGAAAAATCTGCAGACCCCGGCACGTTGGGCTTGTGTATCGGCGTATCCCAAAGCCATCAGTTCCGTGGTGTAGCCCGACTCAAACAGCAGATAGCTGGCCAAGGCGGAGCCTTTGACATCCGCCTTGTGCGATGACACCCCTACACCCCCCAGCAGGGTCCGTACCGCATGCGGCAAGGCACCCACATGGCGCGAAGCGATGGTGTCAATCCGCTGGCTCGGCGCAATCACCAGCAATTCGATCGGACGCAAAAGGCTGGCCTGCCGCATGGCCTCGGGTACCAGTGTCATCGTGTGGTTGATGCGCCTTGCCCGCTCCACGTCCACGGCCAGTGCGTCGAGAAAAATATTCGACAGCGCATGGCCGGCAATTTGGGCCAGGCTGGGGTAGGCGTTGTTCACGGGAACTTGCGGGTCGCCTTGGGGTTCGTGCATGCGGCCTGCGCCGATCACCATAATGCGCTGCGCCCCCAAATGAATGGCCGGCGACATCGGTGCCGACTGGCGCATGGAGCCATCACCAAAATATTCATGGTGTCCATGGATGTGCAACTGGGTCGCGGGGAACACAAACGGAATGGCGCTCGATGCCAACAAGTGCGCATGGGTGATGCGGTCGCGCACTGCAAGCCGTTGGCTGCGGACCCAGGGACGCAGGCGGTGGTCGCCCTCAAAAAAAGTCACATGTTCGCCTGAGCTATAACTTGATGCGGTGACGGCGAGCGCCTGCATATGGCCATCGCGCACCAGGCCAGGCAGTCGTTCCAGGGGCACCGCGGTCTTCAGCAGTTGAGTGAGCGGCGCATTGTCGAGCAGGGAACGTGGCTTGATGCGCCGCCATTTGGCCAGCACCCAGCCCAGCGACAGCAAGGTCATCCAGGTGGCACCCGAGCGCAACATGCTGAAGTGGTCGACGCGGTATACCTGCTCGGCCCGAAAATTGCGCCAGATCGCCGAAATCATGCGCACCGTGGCATCAAAATTGTCGGCCCCGCAGGCCAGTGCCGACGCGTTGATGGCACCTGCCGAGGTGCCCGTGATGATGGGAAACGGGTTGGGTTGGTCACGCGCGCCGCACGCCAGCCGGATATCGGCAATCGCTTCAAGTACACCCACCTGATAGGCCGCGCGGGCACCGCCCCCGGTGAGCAATAAGCCGGTGGTGTGGGCGCTGACGGGCACATTTGACATGCCCTCCATTATGAAACGTGGTGGACAGGTGCGATAGCTTCAGGCGCAAGGCAGCCACCGGGTTAACCCGCATCCCTTATTCCCCAGAGGGCTTAGCGGGTTGGATAGACTAGACCCTTTTCAGGAGTAATTGATGACGGTGACTGAATCGGCGCTGATGGACGCGCTCAAGGTGGTGGTCGATCCCAATACCGGGCGTGATTTTGTGTCTTCCAAGGCGATCAAAAATCTTTCGATCTCTGATGCCGATGTGTCGTTTGATGTCGTGTTGGGTTACCCCGCAAAGAGTCAGATTGCCGGCTTTCGCAAGGCGCTGATCGACGCCGCCAAATCGGTAACGGGCGTGGCCAACGTCTCGGTCAATATCAACAGCCAGATCGTCGCCCATGCGGTGCAACGCGGTGTGCAATTGCTGCCCAAAGTCAAGAATGTGGTGGCGGTGGCATCTGGCAAGGGGGGCGTGGGCAAGAGCACGACCGCCGTCAATCTGGCGCTGGCGTTGGCCGCCGAGGGTGCGCGCGTGGGCCTGCTGGACGCCGACATTTATGGACCCAGCCTACCGATGATGATGGGCATTGAAGGCCGGCCTGAGTCAACCGACGGGCAGACCATGGACCCGCTGGAAAACTACGGTGTGCAGGTGATGTCCATTGGTTTCCTGGTGTCGCAGGACGAGGCCATGATCTGGCGCGGCCCTATGGCGACCCAGGCGCTGGAGCAACTGCTGCGCCAGACCAATTGGCAAGACCTTGATTATTTGATTGTCGACATGCCGCCCGGTACTGGTGACATTCAGTTGACGCTGAGCCAGCGCGTGCCCATGACCGGCGCCGTCATCGTCACCACACCGCAAGACATTGCACTGCTCGATGCCAAGAAAGGCATCAAGATGTTCGAAAAGGTCGGTGTGCCGATTTTGGGCATCGTAGAGAACATGGCGGTACACGTGTGCAGCCAGTGCGGCCATGTGGAACATATTTTTGGCTCCGATGGTGGCAAAAAAATGGCCGCCGAATACCAGATGGACTACCTCGGTGCCTTGCCCTTGAACATGCAGATTCGCTTGCAGGCAGATAGCGGTCATCCGACGGTGGTCTCTGACCCCGACGGCGAAATTGCCGGCATTTACAAGACCGTGGCACGCCAGGTGGCGGTCTCGATTGCCGCACGCAACAAGGATTTTTCGTCCAAGTTCCCTTCCATCACGATCAGCAAGGGCACTTGACAGGCGCGCCGGCTCCTCGTGCTTGCCGCTCCCGGAGTCTGAAACGGGGAGTGTCCCATGGCTATTGAGCGTCCAGCGCTGGAGCTCGCGGTGGTTCTGCGCAAGGAGCGCATCGTGGGTGCCATGAGCCGCTGGCAAACCTGGCGTTGGGTTCTCGACGACGTGGTGCCACAGGAAGTCGGGTTTGGCACGCTACCCCGCTTGCTTTATCAGAATGAGGAGTTGCAGCGCTGGCTGCACCCGGGTTTGCGGGTGGAGCTGTTTGAAGACGACACCGAGGGCTACCAGCTCAATGCCACGACACCTGCGCCTTGCTGGTTTGTGCTGTGGCGCCTGGGCGAACCAACAGGCTCCAACGAAGAACCCATCGCGACGCCGGTGGCCGTGAGTCTCAGTTATCACGACGCCAGCCGCTGGCTCGATGCGCAAGAAACCGTGGAGCAATTGCCCGCGCCGCCCGAAGTGGTGGATTGGCTACAAGCCTATATTGCCGAGTTTTACCAGCCTGAAGTGAAGCGCCCCAAACGGCCTGAGAGCTTCAAGTCGTTGACCGATCGCTTCGGCAATCCGGCCTCTATCACCACCGTCAAAAAGTGGGGACCGGGGGACGGGTCGGGTGGCGGGCTGGGCGGTGGCAGCGGTGCCAGCAAGGGTGGCAAAGGAGCCGGGGTGCGCCGGACCCAGGCAGCTGCGGCGGATAAAGGCCATGGCTGAGGGCTTTCTGGGTCGTTGGTCGCAGCGCAAGGCGCAGGCGCGCTACGGCGAGATCGCGCCCGAACCACCGGATCAGGTCCAGGCAACACCCATGCCGCTTGCGCTTGCCCCGGACAAAGTCCCTGCCGCGCTTGTCGCAAGCACACGGGCCGGCCCGCTGGCTGAGCCTGTACCGCACGCCGACGCAGTCCAAGCAGACGCTGGCCTGGCAACACCGCCGCCCACCTTGCAGGAGGCGCAAGCGCTGGGTCGGGACTCTGACTATCGGCCGTTTGTGGCGCGCGGTGTCGACCCCAGCGTGCGCAACGCTGCCATGAAACAACTGTTTGCCGATCCGCATTTCAATGTCATGGATAGGCTCGACACCTATATTGACGACTATTCCCAACCCGACCCCTTGCCCATGGCGACGCTGCGCAAAATGGCCAGCGCCCAGTTTTTAAAGCTTTTTGACGACGAGCCCACCGCGACACCCGTGGCGGATTCTCCCCAACCCCTATCTGACCATGCCGACCCTGATTTGCGATTGCAACAAGACCATGCCCCTGTCGCCCCAATCCCTGGGCACGGCACTCAATGAAACACTGACCCTGCACACAGCCTTGTGCCGCCGCGAATCAGGGGCGTTTCAACAGGCGTTGGGCAGCGGTGACGAAGTACTGGTCGCCTGCACCCAGGAGAGCCGCCTGTTCCAGGAAATTGCGTCCCAGACACCCGGTGCCAGGGCGGTGCCGCTGCGCTTTGTCAATATCCGAGAGACTGGCGGCTGGAGCAGGGACGCGGCCCAGGCCAGCCCCAAACTGGCGGCCTTGTTGGCCATGGCGCGGCTGCCCGAGCCCGAACCCGTACCCACCGTGTCTTACCAAAGTGTCGGCCGGGTGCTGGTACTGGGTGCCCTGGATGTGGCAGAACGTGCCGCGGCGCTGCTGGCCGACACGCTAGAAGTAACGCTGTTCAGTGATGGGGCAGGGGAGGGCGGCGGTGCGCAGGAGCGGCGCTACCCGGTGCTCAGCGGCAAGGTGGACCAACTGACAGGCTGGTTGGGCGCATTTGAGTTGCAGTGGACACAAAACAATGCGATTGACCTGGACCTGTGTACCCGATGCAACGCCTGCCTTGCGGCCTGCCCCGAGGGTGCCATCGCATTCGACTACCAGGTGAACAGCGCCGTGTGCCAGGCGCATCGGGCCTGCGTCAAAGCCTGTGGCGCGGTCGGTGCCATTGACTTTAGCCGCGCGCCCACGGTGCACCAGGAGGGTTTTGATCTGGTCCTGGACTTGCGTGCCACCACGGCCTTTAGCCAGCACGCCGCGCCGCAAGGCTATTTTTTCGTCGGGGCGCAGGCGTTTGATGCGCCGGCGCGTGCGGCGGGTTCTGGCGGCCGCAAGGACCTGATGCAGGCGGTGCTGGAGCTGCGTTCGCTGGTGGGTGAATTCGAGAAGCCCAAGTTCTTCAATTACAAACAAAAACTCTGTGCCCACAGCCGCAACGACAAGACCGGCTGCAGTGCCTGCATCGAGGTGTGCTCGGCCTCGGCCATCAGCAGCGAGTTCAAGCAGCAAAGAATCAAGGTCCAGCCCAATTTGTGCGTGGGCTGCGGTGCCTGCAC
>JAIPCE010000021.1 GCA_021738345.1 Rhodoferax sp.
GTCGGCTTCGGTCGGGTCGGGATTGGTATTGAGCAACTCTAGCGCTGCCATGATGGTACCTGGTGTCGAGAACCCGTTTTGCACGGCAAAGTTGTCCCACAGCGCCTGTTGCAGTGGATGAAGTTCAGCCCCAGCTACACCTTCGATGGTGGTCACGGCGCAGTCGCTCGCTTCAACAGCGAGTTTCTGGCAGCTCTTGGTGGCCTTACCGTCCACCAGCACTGTGCAGACGCCACATTTACCCGAGTCGCAGCCGCGTTTGGTACCGGTCAATCCCAATGTGTCGCGCAGAAAATCCAGCAGCGGCACATCCAGGGCACTGTCGCCTTGCCGAGCGACCTGGTTGACATGCAAATTGATATTCATGATGGTTGTGATGAGTGCGGGATGAGTTGGAAGTATTTGGGGGCAAACTATACGAAATTGATACAGAACCGATCAACGCCGGAATAATGGCGCAAGATCTTCCTGTCTTTCATGTGCATGGCATCCCGGACCTTGGATTCGCCGCTCATGGTGTTAATAGTGGCTTCGAGAGCAATTGAGTCTTCGGACATGCACAGTTTTTGCGTGAACACAAAACCACGGCAAATGTTTTTCGGGTAGTCGCCGAGTTGGCCATTGCGAGCGTCCTTGGCGCGAAGC
This sequence comes from Rhodoferax sp., assembly GCA_021738345.1. Classification (GTDB taxonomy): domain Bacteria; phylum Pseudomonadota; class Gammaproteobacteria; order Burkholderiales; family Burkholderiaceae_C; genus Allorhodoferax. Next base: position 646 of record JAIPCE010000021.1, read on the forward strand.
ACCTGGCCACCGGACTCGACTAGCAGGACCATGGCAACATCTTCGTGTTAAACGTTGTCCACCATGCAGACGGCATCGCCTTCGGTCAGGAGTTTGAGGTGGGCGTCAACGTAGGATTGGAATGACATGGCTGCTTGGCTCCGGACATTAAGATTTTGTGAGGTAAGCCCAGTTTATCCCAAATTTCCCGAGCTCGAAAGCAGGAGGAATCGCGGCAAAACTGTGCTGTGATTGGCGCTTTTACAACACATGGCCTGCGCCTTAACACTATTATCATCGGGTTAAGTTGAATGTTGAATGCGATTTTTTCAAAGGAGAATTGACAATGCTGAGTAAGCTTAAATACGTGCTGGGGGCGGTGGTAGGTCTTGCAGCTTCCGCCGGCGCCATAGCGGGTGATTTGCCTGCCGCAGCCGATCCCGAATTTCGTCTGGCCGTGATTGCTTCACCCCACAAAACCGAGTTGAAGACCTATGACAACGCCATGCAACCCAAGGAATACAGCAATGGCGGCAATGGTTTTTACGGTTTTCTGGGTGAAGCCAACTTTGGCAAGGTCAGCCTGAGTGTGGACTACCTGACGGGCACGTCTAACACCGTTCCTGGCGGGCTGGATTTCACGCCGAACTCTCCCACCTTCACGCCCTTGACCCATGCGAACACAGAAGTGCTCACAATTTTGGGCGGTTACAACGTGGTCAATCACCCGTTGATCGGAAAACTGGATGTCACCCTGGGCTATTTCCGTTTGTGGGAACAGCTCTCCGTTGCACCGGCAAACTGGTTCGATGGCCTTGAAATCGGGATCAAGGGTCGGCGCTCCTGGGATGACAAATTTGCACTTACCTACAAGCTGGGTTATGTGCCAGATATGGCAGTCCATGGCTACGTGAAGGACTCCAATATGTTGATTGGCAAAAACGTCTTGAATCTCAGACTGGGTGCCGAAGTTCCAGTGTACAAAAATATCAGCGTGGTGGCTGGCTACGAAAGAACGGCCGCCGAAGACCGATTTGTCATCGATGACAGCAAGAAGCTCACGATGGTGTTCTCCGGCTTCTACATTGGTTGCATGGTCAACTTTTGATGTTGTTTAAGTTAAACATTTTCATTGTTTGTGGAGTTGTATGAAACATTCGATCATTTCCAAAAAGGCGCAAACCTGGTTGCCTGCCTTGGGTACTGCGCTGTGCATGACTGCTGCGCCCGGCTTTGCTGCCGATGCAGCGCCCGCGCCAGGCGGCCCGCAATTTGATTTCGGTCTGGCCGCTGGTTTTTCAGCTTTTTCGTTGACCAACACGCATTTTGGTGCCGGGCAGTTAGGTGCCAATTTAAGCAACGACATTGCCCGCAGCGAACTCTATCTGGCACCGCGCATGAACATGACCTGGAAGCAATCCGACTCTTCGACCGTCTATGGCGGCCTACGCGGAGTCACATCCATGACACGCGGCGATGGCGACAGTTACGGCAAGACCATTGGCGAACACTGGCAATTCGACGGCCAAGGCTATTTCAACGGAACACCGTTGCCAGGGATCATTGGCAAGAATATGTCCAATAGCAGCCTGGACTGGGCTTACCTGGGCTGGAAGTCGGGCAATCTCTTTCCTGCTTTGGGCCAGGATGGCCTGGATTTGAGCATTGGCCGACAGGACTTCCAGTTAGGTGATGGCATGGTTTTGTCCGATGGTACCGATGAAGCAACCCAGAGCAAGGGGCTTTACTGGCTGGGCATCGCACGTCAGGCATGGAACAACACGGCTATCGCGCGCGTCAACAAGGCACCTTTTCGGGCTGAGTTATTCGCCCTGGATGCAGTGTCCGATTATGGTGACGACACCATCACGGGTATGAACCTGGAGTTGGCGGATGCCAAACTGGGCAAGGTTGGTGTGTCCTACTTTGAAGTAAGTGCTTCCACCCACTTTGACATCAACAGGGCACCCATACAAGACCGGAAAGGTGTGTCGGTCTTTGGTGTGCATGGCCGTGGTCACCCGATCACTTCCTTGCCGATACTGGAATTGGCCGGTGAATACAATCGTCAAAAGGGCGGCGCAGCAAACCGCGATGCCAGTGCCTGGTTTGTCGAGGCCGGTCTGTTCATGCCCTTCCTGCCCTGGTATCCGACTCTGGGTTATCGCTACTCTTCGTTCTCGGGCGACAAGGCTAGTACGCCGGGTACCAACGAAGGCTGGGATTACCTGTACTACGGCTATACCCCACGCGGCCCTGGTTACTGGTACCAGGGCATCGTGGTCGGTACTTACGAAACCCGCCCGAGCAATCTCAACACCCATTTCGTCCATCTAACTCTGGCCCCTCCGATTCAAGGAAGCTGGATAAAACTGCAGTACTACGATTACCGCTTTGACCAGGCCAGTACCGCCAATTCCATCACGAGCCGCTCAACGCTTAGCGACAAGTTTGCTACCGAGTGGGATTTGATTCTGGGCTATTCCCCAACCAAGAAGGCGGATTACCTGATGATTTATGGCAAGGCCAAGCCCGGACAAGGTGGCAAAAATCGCTATGCCGGCTTGCCTATCGACAAGCCTATCGACCTCGATGCCAGTATCCTGCAATTCACCGTGGTGGTTCATTTCTGAACTAAGGATCGTCAACTTGAAGGGGCACAGTTGTGCCCTTTTTTATTGCGCTGCCCTAGCATGGCATCACCTGTGCATCGTGAATCAATACATAGCCGCCATCGTGACTGATGCGCATCCACCTACACCTAACTACTCACCTTCCAGCGAAACGACAGGATGTCAATTCCTCCCATCTGTCATCCCCGCGAAGGCTGGAATGACGACGGGTGAGTAGTTACATTTCTATTCGAGTGCGCCAACGTTCAGCAAAAATGCGTAAGACGTTCAATCGATACCATTGACGCGGCCCAGAGCAGCAACAATCAACTTCAGAGATTTAAGGTCCAATGGGCCCCATGAACGACGCGTCACCACCTCTCCCACCGGACCCTCCCCACAAGCGTCGCGTGCGCTACGCTGGCACTCACCCACGCCAGTTTGAGCAAAAATACAAAGAGCTCGATCCCGAGCGGCATGCCAGCGAGGTTGACAAGGTCATGCAGCGTGGCCAGACACCTGCGGGCATGCACCGGTCCATCTGTGTCGATGAAATTCTGGCCATTCTCAAGCCGCAGCCGGGTGAGACCGGCCTCGATGCCACGCTGGGCTTCGGTGGTCATACCCAGGTTCTGATGCCGCTGGTGCTGCCGGGTGGACGCATGTTTGGCATCGATGTTGATCCGATTGAGCTGCCGCGTACCACGGCTAGACTGCGGGCGCTGGGGTTTGACGAAGAAGTGCTTATCGTGCAGCGCAGCAACTTCAGCGAACTGGCCCTCTTGTTGCCGCCGTCTGGTGGAGGGTTTGACTTTATTCTGGCCGATCTGGGCGTGTCATCGATGCAGATCGACAACCCGGCGCGTGGTTTCAGCTTTCGTTCCGATGGACCTCTGGATTTGCGTCTGGACCCCGGGTGTGGTCAGTCGGCCAGCGAGCTTTTGCTGTCGGTCACACGCGCGCGGCTGCGTGAGCTGCTGACCGACAATTCCGACGAGCCCTTCGCCATCGCGTTGGCCGCTGCATTGCAGGGCCAATACCTGCAGACGACCTTGCAGCTCGCCGACCTGGTGCGCGCTACGATGGAAGGTACTTTGAAACGTTCCATGCCACAGGAAGAGCGTTTCGCAGAGACCAAAAAGGCATTGCAGCGCACGTTTCAGGCGCTGCGCATTGAAGTGAATGACGAGTTTGGCGTGTTGGATAAGCTGCTGGCGCAACTGCCCTCGTGTCTCAAGGTTGGGGGGAGGGTGGCCATTTTGAGCTTTCACTCCGGCGAAGACCGCCGCGTGAAGAAGGCCTTTCAAAGTGGCGAACGCGACGGCACCTACACCTCCGTAGCGCCTGACCCGATTCGCGCCTCCTATGCAGAGCAGCGCTCCAACCCGCGCTCCACTTCAGCCAAATTGCGCTGGGCGGTGCGGTCCTAAATGCTCTGCGCAGCTCGTTGATTGGGACCTTTGGACGTTGCTGCGATCTGAAACTCCCCTGCCAGGTCCCAGGTAAGTCCTCTTGATTCGCGCAATGAGCCGAATAAGGGCTATCAATTTTCCTCGATCGGCGTATAAGGATTGAAAACCCTTAGAGAAGTCGGATGGGCATGCGGCCCGCGACTGAGGTTCCAACCTGGTTCTACATGAACGTATCTGCAAAGCAAAAAACAATCCACGAGTCAGGGCGCGATTTGGCGGGTGATCACAATGAGGTTCAAGGACAAGAAGCTTTGTTGATTGCCGGTGCCTTGCAAAACGCGATTCTTAGCAGCGCCAATTTTTCGAGCATAGCCACCGACGCGAAAGGAGTCATTCAGATTTTTAACGTCGGCGCGGAGTGCATGTTGGGATATGCCGCTGCGGATGTCGTGAACAAAATCACGCCGGCAGATATTTCCGATCCCCAGGAGGTGATTGCCAGGGCGAAAGCACTGACAGACGAGCTTAACACCCCGATTGCGCCAGGCTTTGAGGCCTTGGTGTTCAAGGCATCGCGCGGCATCGAGGATATTTACGAGTTGACCTACATCCGCAAGGACGGGAGCCATTTCCCTGCGGTGGTCTCGGTCACCGCGCTTCGAGATACCCAGAACAGCATCATTGGCTACCTGCTGATTGGCACCGACAATACCGCTCGCAAGAATGCCGAGGAGGCGCTTATCAAGGCCGGTGCACTGCAGGCGGCGATCTTCAATAGCGCCAATTTCTCGAGCATCGCTACCGACGCGAAGGGTGTCATTCAAATCTTTAACGTGGGTGCAGAGCGCATGTTGGGGTATGAGGCATCCGAGGTGATGGACAGAATTACACCGGCGGACTTGTCGGATCCCCATGAACTTATTGTGCGGGCCAAGGCGCTGAGTGTTGAACTCGAAACCGCCATCGCACCTGGCTTTGAGGCGCTGGTATTCAAGGCATCGCGTGGTATTGAAGATATTTACGAACTGACCTACATCCGCAAGAACGGTACCCGCGTTCCAGCAGTGGTTTCGGTGACCGCGTTGCGCGACGATCAAAATGTGATTATTGGCTATCTGCTGATCGGCACCGACAACACCGCACGCAAGCAGATTGAGGCCGAACAAAAATTACTGGGTCAACGCCTGCGTGACCACCAGTTTTACACCCGCTCATTGTTTGAGGCGAATATTGACGCGCTCATGACCACGGATCCGTCAGGAATCATCACCGATGTGAATAAACAAATGGAATCGCTCACCAGTTGCACGCGAGACGAACTGATAGGAGCGCCTTTCAAAAACTATTTCACGGATCCAGACCGTGCCGAAGATGCGATCATGTTGGTACTTACCAAGAAAAAGGTCACCAACTACGAGTTAACTGCGCGCGACCGCAACGGCAAGGAAACGGTGGTCTCCTACAACGCCACTACGTTTTATGACCGTGACCGCAAGCTGCAGGGGGTATTTGCCGCCGCGCGCGACATTACTGAACGTAAGCTTGCAGAAAAACAAATTCTGGACTTGGCGCTGTATGACGCATTGACCCGATTGCCGAATCGGCGCCTATTAACCGAGAGGCTCGGTCAAATCAAGGAGGTAAGCAAACGCAGCGGCCGCCATAGCGCCCTGCTGTTCCTGGACTTGGACAACTTTAAGTCGCTCAATGATGTGTATGGGCATTTCATGGGTGACTTGTTGCTGGTGGAGGTGGCCCACCGATTGAGCGGGTGCGTTCGCACGGTCGACGTGGTCGCACGTTTCGGCGGCGACGAGTTCATTGTGGTTCTCAGTGAAATGGGTGCGAACAAGGCGGAAGCGACAGCACAGTCACGCTTGATCGCCGAGAAACTCAGGGCTGTGCTGGAAAAGCCCTATGTGCTGGCGTATCACCAAGGGGACCAGAGGGAAATCTCGGTTCAGCATCGCTGCACTGCCAGCATCGGCGTGGTCGTTTTCTTCGACAACGAGAGCAACCAGGACGAGATTCTGAAGTGGGCTGATGCAGCGATGTACAAGGCCAAGGAACAGGGCGGCAACAGAATTCAATTTCATGCTGCGGCGGTTTAAGCCAGCTTGGCCCCTGCCCGGTTGAAGTTGACAAGAGATCAGGAAAAGAACTCGACGCGTCCTTCGTCCAGGTCGTAGCGACCGGCCAGTACTTTGACTTTGCCCTTCTTGACCAAGTCCGCCACGATGCTGCTCTTGGTAGCAATCTTTTGGGCTGTGCGCATGGCGCTTTCACGCACGGCGTTGTCAACAAAGTCGCCAGGCTTGCCCGCGACCGCCTTGGCGGCAGGGACGATGGCACCCACCATTGGCCCAATCGACGCGGGAAACTTGGTCTTCTTCCCGACCACTTCGCAGGCGGCAGCCACCGCCCCGCAGCGCTCATGCCCGAGCACGATGATCAGCGGTACCCCCAACACGCCGGAGCCATATTCAATCGTGCCCATGGTGGCGGTGTCGACCATGTTGCCAGCGTTGCGCGCCACAAACAGTTCACCCAGTCCCAGGCCGCCAAACAACAACTCCGGGGGCACCCGGCTGTCGGCGCAGGACACGATGGTGGCCCAGGGCGCCTGGCTTTTGGCGACATGTTCCCGTTGGGAACCCAGTTGTACAGCGCAAAGATCGGGGCCTTTGACATATTTCTCGTTGCCCTCCTTGAGCTTGGCCAGTGCCTGGTCTGCCGTCAAGCTCGTGGTAGCGCCACCCGCAGCAAAGGCCGGACTAATCGACAGTGCAAGGCCGGCCAGGGCACCTGCAGAAGTCATGGACAAAAAACTGCGCCGGGAAGCCCGTCGCTCATTACACACAAAACACATGAAAATCTCCTGGGTTTGTTCGCTACTCAAAGTTGAACCGCTCGTATCCGCGCAGATGACGGACCCTTTGCGAGGCCAACAGAGCCGGCCCGCGACCTGACTATATCCAGTCTGATGGCCGTGTCAAAGGCCGCTACCAACTCAGATACCCAAAATTCATTCCTTGTCGTGCCACCCGAATCTGACCTGGTACCCCATGCATCTTCTCCATTTCGTTTTACCTATAATTATGAAATTTGCATAATTATCAAATTACAATAAAAAAGCATAAATCATGACCTTCCGTCGTACCGCCCTCGCTCTGGAAATGGCGCAGCAACTACTGCAGCCCTCTTTTCTTGACACAAGCTTACGCTCTGGTTTGTTTCTTTCGGGACCGCGGCGAGTGGGTAAGACCACGTTTCTCGCAACCGACCTGATTCCTGCTTTGGCAGAGAGGGGGTGCCATCGTCATCTACGTTGATCTGTGGAGTCAACCACAGGCAAATCCGGCAGATTTGGTTCACGGTGCCATTCAGAAGTCTTTAAACGCGCTGCAAATTCCTGGCTCCACAATTCTTCAGAAGTTGAAGCAGGTTTCCAGCTTTGAGGCTGGCGCTGCAGGCTTCAAATTTGGATTCAAGCTCGCAGACCTCGGTAAGGAAGGCGGAGTCAGCCTCGCCCATGCGTTCACCGAGCTCATTGACCAGGCCCAAACCAGCGTGGTGCTGATCGTTGACGAGGTGCAGCATGCTCTGGGAAGTGCTGAGGGCGGCAACATGCTCCACGCGCTGAAAGCAACACGCGATGCGATCAACACGCGACCGGACACCCCGGGCTACTTTCTCTTTCTTGGAACGGGTTCGCACCGGGCTCGCGTGCAGGAACTTACCATCAAGGGCAACCAGGCATTCAATGGTGCGGTAACGCACGAGTTTCCGGTGCTTGGCCGTGACTTTATTGAATACGTGCTGCACCGCGTCAAGCCACAATTGGGAAGTAAAACCCCTTCTGCAGCTGTCACTGAAAAGGCGTTCAAAAAAATGGGAAGTCGCCCTGAAGAATTGATGAAAGCGCTCCATGTTTTACGCGAGTTGCCCCAGGGCGCTAACGCCGACGAGCATTTGCCCACCATCGCCCAGTCGCTGAGTGCTGCCGCAGCCGATGTAGAGATTCAAAAGATAGAAGCGCTTGGTCCACTTGCAGAAGCTGTTTTTTCACGTATTTGCAGTATTGGAGGTAACGTTAAAGGAGGGTTTACTGCAGACGCACTGAAAGAGTATTCGGTCAAAACCGGTCGCGATGTCACAGCGCAGGAGGTTCAGGGCGTCATCGGTGTGATGACGGCTGCCAACTTGCTCATGCGAGTCAGTCACGGGCACTATGGCGTGACCGACAGCATTGTTGAAAAGGCGTGGGTCACGCGATTGCAGGCAGATACCCTCATGCGGTCTGACATGCTTCCGGACATCGGTGCGTCAGCCTGATTCGCTGTACCGTCCGCCCCCGAATCTGGCCCTTGGCAAATGGGCAGGGGACTTCAGAGTCTGAGCAGGTCGCAGACAAACCCGAGCGTGGCATTGCGGGCGGGCGGCAAAGGGCAAATTCATCAGGGTATGTGGCGCCACGGGAATCAGCACGATGTTGGCCTGTTTGCTGTCCTTCAGAACGTCACCGCAGTGCCCCTTGCCCTGCGGGTTGCCCAAGGCGCGGTGCGCCAGCGTATTTTCGGACCCGCGCGAGGCATGCACCATCTCATAAACCTAAGCCGGACAAGCCAGAACCGAACAACCGTTCGCGGCGAGGGCGCCGCTCCAACAAAAACAAAGCTCCGCTGGAGCGGCGCTCCCGCCGCGAATGACTTTGATGTTTGAATTCTTCTCATGATTTGAAAAGATTGAATTTGTTCAGCAACCCCTTCCGGATATTCACATTTTTGGCTTTGAACTCCATCACCGTTTGGGTGACAGCGCTACGCACCCGACTGCGCCGCTGGCATCGCGCCTGGGGTCGTTACCAACGGCTGAATCGAGCACGTTCAACTCCAGACGTCCTGACCCCGTCGGAACCGTGGTGGCACCGATTTTCTTGTGTAGCTGCGGCTTCCTAGCCGCAGTTGCTAGGTGCAAAGAAGATCGCGCAGATCCGGGTCGTCATCGACAACAAGAATGCGTGGGGAAGTCAGGTCGCTCATGGTGGGGTGAAGGCAGTTTAAGCCATGGAAAGGAGACGCTGCATGCTATTGCTGCGGGTGATACCTTCGGCGACAAACGGATACACAGCGCGGCTGTCGTGACATGATGGCGCAACGCACGCGATGCATCCTACCAACACCCGGAAACAAGCACCATGAACAAGCGCACTACTCTCCTCTCATTGTTGTTGCTGGTCGTGACGGGGTCGGTCTCTGCACAAGGGCAGTCAATTGACTCTGAGACTGCACAAGCTGCGCCGCTCAATCTTTCGTTGCCCAAAAAGGCAAGCCAGGACAAGGCCCCAGCGAGTCCAGCAGAAAGAACGGACGGCATGGCTGCAGGACAGTCAGATTCCACAATGACCAATGGGAAAAAAGATGGGGGGAGTAGTGCGCTGCGTTTGCCATACGGGGCTGGCTTTGAAAATCGACAGCGTAGTACGGCAATGGGTGGAAGTGGACGGGGCGGCATGGGCCGTGGACGCTAAGGGCCGAACTACTTCACATCGAGAAACTTATGAAAACACAATTGACAAAAATCGCTGCTATCTGTCTTTCCACGCTTGCGCTAGGCGCATGCGGTGGCGGCGGTGACAACGCCGGCGCTATAGGCAATGGCGGGCCGCCGCTTGTCGTGGATGCCAATGGCGTGTCAAGCTTCAATGCCACAACGCTTGGAGCATCGCTGGTGGCATTGCCCATGGAAGCTCTTAGTGCGACCGAAAAGGAGTCTCTGCTGTTCATGCGCGAGGAAGAAAAACTGGCCCATGATGTCTACGCACAGCTCGACTTGCGTTGGGGCAGCAGCACCCGCTCTTTCGGCAGTATTGCCAGCAGCGAAGCCACCCACACCGAGGCGGTACGGCAACTGTTGCTGCGCTATAGCCTCCCAGACCCCGCACCGGCTGCAGCGGGACAGTTCCAGAACACGGTCCTGCAGGGCCTGTACAACCAACTGACCACCGCCGGTGCCGTATCGTTGGCCGAAGCGTTAAAAGTGGGTGCGGCGATCGAGGAAATAGACATGGTGGATATCAACAAGGCCATGCTCAGCATAGACAACCAGGACATGGTGCTGGTTTACCAAAACCTCCTGAAGGGCTCACGAAACCACTTACGGTCGTTCGTCGGAAGTTTGGCCAATCTGGGCATTAGCTACGTGCCGCAATATATGCCGGCGGCTGATTATCAGCTGATCATTTCAACACCCATGGAACGGGGCTGAACTTCAGACGACACGCAACGAGGACATGCATGCATGGGTCGTGCACCGTCCTTCGACCCCGGTTGGCATCACCCGCGCCACTACAAGGCAACTTGGCCAGCCTGCAGCGCAGGGTGGCCCGTCGTTCAATCAGACGCGGGCCTTTGCTCCTGCGCTGGTGCCTTGGGGAAATACTGCACGCCAGCCAAAGACCACCAACAGCGCAAGGGTGCGATTCAAAGTGATGTGGACTCTTATTCCCTCGCCCCAGCGGGGAGAGGGTTAGGGTGAGGGTGAAGGGTGATGTTTTGCATTGTTGAAAGAAATCTGGAATCTGTGGCAGCCCCTCACCCCAGCCCTCTCCCCGCTGGGGCGAGGGGGAAAAACCGAATTGCCACATCACTTTGAATCGCACTCCAGCACAACAGCGCAATGACAGTTGGCTTCTGCGCGCGCAAAGATTTAACCTACTTTCCTTAGTTGGACGTGCCCGAGTGGGCTGCTGGCGGCGCGTCTGGGTAGGCGCGACGACGCTGCAGGCTACTGCCTGCAAGGAGGAGTAACGACCCCAGGCGCGTTGTCAGCGGCTCAATCGGGTACGTAGCGCTTTCACCCAAAAGGTGATGTCCTTCAAAGCCAATAAAGTGTGTGTTCATGCGGAGTTACCAACAAAAGTAAGCGGTCAACTAAGGAAAGTAGGTTTAACATTTGGCCATTTTGGCGTAATCAAGCTTGACGGTACAAAGTGTTCTGCATGTAACTCTGGCCGACTCTGGCACGCGTGATTCCAGTCGCACCGCTTATGGCAGATAACGAAACTGAAGCAATGGGCAGCCGGGGTTTGCTGTGCTGCCTGATGTAGCACAGAAGCGCTACAAAGCAATATGGAGGAAAAATGATGTGGCAAGAGATATGCAATACCGTGATGTCCGAATTCTCGGATATCCCTGACGCGGCCCAAATTACTCGCATCACCTTGCGCCTGCTGGTGGCGGCAGCCCTTGGCGGGCTATTGGGGTACGAGCGCGAACAGCATGGTAAGAGTGCGGGGGTGCGAACACACATGCTGGTGGCCATGGGAGCCGCTCTTTTTGTCCTGATTCCCCAGCAGTTGGGTGCATCTCCCACCGATTTAAGCCGTGTATTGCAGGGTTTGATTGCCGGGGTGGGTTTTCTTGGGGCCGGAAGCATTATTTTGGGGAACAAAGAAGTAGAGACTCGGGGGCTGACTACGGCTGCGGGCATATGGGTAACAGCAGCAATCGGCGTAGCGGCAGGAATAGGGCGGGAGTCGACCGCCGTGTTGAGCACTTTGATTGCCTTATTCGTGCTCTCTACCATTCCTTGGCTCCTGCGAGTTGGCAAAAGCGCGCCGAAAAAGTAACACGACCGACAAAGCCAAATGGCCCAACGCCCCCAGCGTGGACACGGTTTTGCTCCCAAGCTTACAGTGTGCTCACTTGCTCCCTACACCTGTTGCAGTCTATGGTCACTACCCATTTCGCAATTCCAAGCATGTTTTCACAAAACGATGCTGACGCAGTGATGTTTGTGCTGCAAGACCTGCCCTGCATCCACGTTGCCGATGTGAACCTGGAACAGCGCAGCGCCTGGGCCGAGCACACCCGCTTTATCAGCCCAGAGGAGATTGCCTCGGCCCTGGAAGAAGCCGGCTACCTGGCTGCCATCTGCGCAAGCTGAGCGCAGCACCATGGACACTAGCGCAGGCTGTCCCCACCTGGTGATTATTGGCGGTGGTTTTGGCGGGCCGGAGGCCACCCAAGCGTTACGCCCGTCAGTGCCGCCAGAAACGGTACATTGGCTGTTTCGTTAAGGCTTGCCCTGTTCGTACAGTTCGTACTTGGGCTCAGCCACTAGGAACGGACGGGTTTGATCATCGGTGTTGGCGGATGGGGCGTTGGCCGTTTTGGGCAGCGCGCGCGACAAAATGACAAGGCCCGCGATGGCCGAAAAAATCGACCCCGCATACACGCCCAGGCGCACCGGTGTTGCCAGCGCCGGATCGGTAAAGGCCAATGCGCCAACAAAAAAACTCATGGTAAAGCCCACACCCGCAATACAACCCACACCAACGATTTGCCACCAATCGCCTGGCCTGTTGGCTTTGATGAGCTTGACTCCCAGGTAGGTCATCAAGACGATACCCATGGGTTTGCCCAGTGCCAGGCCCAGTGCTGCACCCAAGGTAATGGGGTGCGTCAGGTAATGACCCGCACCGTCCAGGCTGATGCCTGCATTGGCAAAGGCAAACACCGGCATGATGCCAAACAAAACCCAGGGTCTGAAGCTATGTTCCGCCTCATGCAGGGGGCTGTGGCCGTCTTTGGCTTTGAGCGGCACGCACGCTGCCACGATCACTCCGCCAATGGTGGGGCTAATGCCTGATTGGTACATCACCACCCATAGCACGATACCTATCAAAACGTACAGGCCCACGGCCGCCAACTTGAATCGGTTCATCACCACCAGCACGGCACTGACGCCTGCAGCCATCAGAAGGTAGTCCGGAAAAACCTGCTCGGTGTAGAAAAAAGCCACGATCAAAATGGCCCCCAGATCGTCAACCACCGCTACCGCCAGCAAAAACGCCTTCAGTGCGACCGGCACCCGATTGCCCAACAAGGACAACACCCCCAATGCAAAGGCAATATCGGTGGCCGCCGGAATAGCCCAGCCCTTGCTAAAGCCTGCACTGCCGGCTAGTGCCAAAAACACCAGCGCTGGCATGGCCATGCCGCCCGCGGCGGCCAGCACGGGTAGCAGCGCGGCCTTTGGGTTGGATAGCTGCCCCTCCAGCATCTCACGTTTGAGTTCCAGCCCGACGAAGAAAAAAAACAAGGCCATCAACGCGTTCTTGATCCAGTACGCCACCTTCATCTCAATGCCGCCGCCCGTGGGCCCAATGCTGAAAGAGGTGGCAAGGAGCGATTGGTACGCAGAACCCCAGGGTGAATTCACTACGACCATTGCCAACGCGGAGACAAAAACCAACAGAGTGCCTGGCACTGCGTCTTGCGGCAAAAAACCCAGGACTTTTTGTTCGGATGCGGCCGCGGTCATGTTGTGGAGCTTTCTAGGCAATTGAGATCAAGTAGCCCGTGTAGGCTGCGTAGGACGTGAGAAATATCCAGCCTTCCCAGCGTTGCAAGGTGGCACCTGAGCGCGCAAAGTACACCAGCAGAGCTGTGGCACCCTGCATTACCCAAATGTCAAAACCGGCAATTTGAGGCGGAATGTCAATCGGCTGGATGACGGACGTGGTTCCCAGAATAAAGAACACATTAAAGATGTTGGACCCCACAATATTGCCGTAGGCCACATCGGCATGTTTGCGCAGCGCCGCCATCACCGAAGTCACCAACTCGGGCATGGAAGTGCCTACCGCCACAATCGTCAGCCCGATGACGGTGTCCGACACCCCCAACTCTTTGGCCATTGCAATGGAGCCGTCCACCAAAAAACGAGCCCCAAAAATCGTGATCGCAATACCGCCCACCGCCATTGCCAGAGACAACGCCAGTTGGCGTGGCCCGCTGCGAGCGTCTTGCGCGCGGTGCTCGGCTACCAGCGCCGCCTCATCGGGTGCGCGCTTTTCCTGCAAATAGACATACACCACATACGCCAGCAAGCTGGCAAGAAACGCCACACCCACCAGCATGCCCATGCGCCCAGCCAGCACCACACCCAAGCAGGCCACAGCAGCGGCCGACATCATCATGGCATCGCGCCTGAAGCCCTTGGGGTTGACGGCCATTGGGTAAATCACCGCCGAGAGTCCCAGGATAAAGAGAATGTTGGCGATGTTGGAACCCACCACATTGCCCACCGCAATACCGGGCGAGCCGTTCAGCGCTGCGGTCACACTGGTCACCAGCTCGGGGGTCGAGGTGCCAAACCCCACCAACGTCAACCCAATCAGTAGCGGCGATACCCCCAACGACGTGGCCGACGCCACGGCCCCGCGCACCAACAACTCGCCACCCACCAATAGCAACACCAGGCCCAGGCCAACAGATATCCAAACTTCCATGCGCGTTATCTCCCAGTTGCGGGCACACCGGCCCATTGATTGCGATCGAAGTATGCCGCGAAACTTGGCAAACATGCCGGGATTTCCGCTAGGCGACAACATGCGAGGCAAACTCTTGCTTGGCAGGGCGTTCAGTGTTGCACGTTGCTCGAATCCGATGGAGGCGTTGACAAGTTCACGCAGAATCAGTCGGGCAGTCTCAAGTTCGCCATGGAGAAACAGTCGCAGCCTCATCCAATGGCGCCTGCGCAAAAGAAGCATCGCCTTGGACACGCTGAATGGCGGTTTCTTTGAAATTTCTGGTCAGTGTCAAATCTTTTTTACTCACTGAGGGTGTTGCTTGACTTGGTTGTCAGCACCGTTTTCGTGCCTTTTATTGAACCAACAATGCCCAGGAAGTGTCGTTGTTTGGTGTTGACCAGTTTTGCCGCCACCTCCAATCAGAACGATCAGCGCGTCGCCATCATTGGCGAGGTTGATCCGATAGCCTGGACCCGAGTCGATGACGTATTCACCCAGGCCATCGCACCACTTTGCAGTGCCGAAGATTGATGGCTTGACTTGGCTCGGCTTTGTCTTTCTGGGGTTGGGCTGTCATTAGGCAATTTGCCCGATGAGGTCGGAACGTTGGTAGTGGACTTGATGCCTGACACTTAAAGCAGCATTCACCATGGTCGGCACAGACCCTTAGCGGCCATTTAGGGATGCGGAAACAACCAATGTACCGTTTCTGGCGGCACCGACGGGCGCATTGCGTCGTTACCCTTCGTTTATGTGGCAAGCCACACTGCACTCAGGGCGTCTCGCACTGCATCCCGCCAGCACCACCATAAACGGTACCTCAGCTATTTCCGCACCCCTTACCAGAATTGCCAAGCGACCATCGGAAAGTCAAAAGAAGCCCTTCGATTTCGCCGAAAGCAGACTTTTCTTTTTGACACCCGAATCTCGGGAGCGGTCATTCAGCGGTGAAAATCATCTTTTCAAACTGGCGGTCGGCACTGCAGCGTAAGCGGAAATACAGAGGTCCAAATTGACCGGCAGATAGCCGACATTGGTGCTAGGGCTAAGTCACCTAAGCCAAACTTGACATAAAACCCGAATGGATCCCGTGTCTTCTGACTCAACTTTGTGCTTTTTAGCTTGGAATCCCTGACTACAACCACACACCGTACTTAAAACGTTTGAAACTCCAGCCGCAGCCAGGTTGAACTTGGCTAGGGATCAATTTTGCAAGTTCTCACCGGACTAGCCTTGGGCTTTGACGTTGGCCCACGACGGCCAGCACCGTGACGACCTGCGCCTGGTCGTCCACCTCGTAGAGCACATGCTGGCCTGACAGGCTGATGCGGCGCACGCCTTCCCCGTATTGAGGCGCGGCTTCGTAAAGTCTTGGAAACTCGGCCAAGCGCTCTGTGCTAAGCACGAGGCTTTTGCAAAGGTTCACAGCGTCCCATAAAGATGCGTTTTCGGCCAGGTAGTCAAACAGTGCCTCGATGTCTTCAAGGGCCGAAGCACTCCAATCAACGCGATGCACTGCTCAACCTATCGTAGCGGGCGCCAAGGTGGGCCGTAACTTCGTCGGTGGTCATGGTTGGCCTGTTGTCGGCACGCGCTGCGGCCACCTTGGTGCGAACCCATTCATCGTGTTGGGCCTGGGCCAGCTCGTCGTCGGCAAGCCGTTGAAGCAGCTCGGCTTGGCTCTGGCTGTGGCCCTGCGGCCGAATGCGCGGTAGGCTTTCTGCCAGTTCGCGCAAGAAGTTAGCATTCTCATAGTGGGTGGAGGCGTTCATGGGATTTCATCTCTTGTTGATCTGGTGGGTCGATGTGCTCATTTGGAACCTCTCGGGAAACATGGCTCATGCACGTTAAGCCTTTTTTACCACTAATTCGACTGAAACGGAATATGCTTGAACAACGACCCACCATCATAGTTGGAGAAACGGGCAACGCCGCCCCGATACTCAACGACCGTCTGGCATCTGAAAACTAGTGTGAGTCACTTAAGCAGTTAACTGTCATGGACAACCATGTTGATTTGACTCTCCAACTCAAAGGCTCGAAGTGATTACTTACGAAACCTGGCGTCAGATTCGGGTATTAAGCCGCCGCAAGCATATGACTTTTGCACAAATTGCGGTGGAAATGCACTTGAACGTTCGCACGGTGGCGAAGTGGGCCATCTTGCCAAAGTACCAACCAAGGAAGAGCGCAGTGCGTGCAAGCGTGCTTGATCCATTCAAGGCGCAAGTAGTTGAGCTACTCGATGCGCATTTGCAGAGCACCCATCGCTTGACTGCTTTTGACATTTTTCGGCGATTGAACAAGAGCGGCTACTCCGGTGGCTACACACCCGTTAAGGAATTCATTAGGCAAATACGGCCAAAGAGTCCCCGTGGTCTTCACGAGCAACCCTTGAAAACTCAACTTGAAGCGAATCCGGTTGCGCCAAGCGAACCTGAAAAAAGTGATGCTGCAAGAGTGTATTCACTACGAATCGAGCACGTAATCAATCCAATACTGCCGACCGTTGTGGATGAGGTTTCGGAGCGGTCGGTCGTTTCATTTGCTGACACCTTGGCAGCGATTGTGAAGCTAGATGTTGAGCCTGACTGGGTACGTGAATTCACCGTGCTTGGGAGGCATACGCTCGAACAACTCAGCGACCTCATTCAGAACGTTCTAGGGTGGGACGGAAGGCACCTCTATGAGTTTCGAATCGCCAATCGAGTGCATGCACACCTCATCCCTCTGGAAAGCGATGGTCTATTCGTTGATGCAATTGGACCGACCATTTCGTGTCATATTCCGATTAAGCGGCTTGGTCTAGCTATCGAAGACAGATTTGCTTACACACTTCACTCAAGCAACCGCCGCATGTTTCGTATCACGCTACTCGAAATTCGGCCGTCTGCAATCAACGAAGTTGTGCCATCACTACTCTCTTGCCAAGGGAAGAAACTTACCAAATGCGGCTGTGATGGCAGTACCTTAGATTCAGATTGCGAGATCCAAAAACCAACGGTCGTAGAACCTGATCCTCCCCGTGATCGATTGCGAATTCGTTCCATCAGCAATACAGACGCATCTATATTGAAGGAGTGGCGCGCATCAAACAACAAGACACTTTGGCAAAAAGCGGTTTCCATTCTTGAAAACCGGAATCTCTCAATTGAAAATATTGCCTCAAAGATTGAGCAGACTGAAGGTAATGTCGATCGATGGATAAAGGCCTTCAACCGTTTTGGCCTCGATGGGCTTAAGAAACCTTGCGCTCACGTTGGAGTTGAAAAATTGGGTGGCATCGCAGGCCGTACAGCCGTTCGCGATGTGAAAGCCAGACGGATATTTGAAATTTTCCATGCCAAACCAAGTGCGTACGGAATTAATCGCAGCAGTTGGAGCCGCAAGGCGATCGCACTAGCCTATAGCCAGCAGCACAACGAGACTATCAGCGAGCGCTACGCTGGACATCTGCTGCGCCAGTTTGGTTACGCCATTCGCAAAGCGCGCAAAGTCCTAACAAGTCCCGATCCAAACTATCGGGAGAAAGTGGAGCTTTTGCTGAACACCCTTCAGTCGCTGAAGCCAGGCGAGCTCTTCTTTTTCATCGACGAACTTGGCCCCCTGCGAGTCAAGAAGTACGGTGGCCGTGCACTCGTGAAAAAAAATGAGACGCTCACCTATCCACAAGTGCAGGCACACCGAGGTGTGATCATGATGTCAGGAGCTCTCAGCGCAACCTCGAATCAAGTGACATGGATCTATGGTCGGGCAAAGGACACATTAGCTATGATCGACCTAATGGAGCTTCTCTATAACCAGTACCATTCAGCTTCCAAACTCTACGTCACGTGGGATGCCGCATCGTGGCATAAGTCCACAATGCTTGTGGATTGGCTCGACACATTCAACGCAACCACAAAGCTATTGAACGAGGGACCACTGATTGAATTGGTCCCTCTTCCGACATCCTCACAGTTTCTGGATGTAATCGAAGCAGTTTTTAGCGGGATGAAAACTGCCGTTGTTCACCACTCTGACTATCGGGACGTGCCAGAAATGAAGAAGGCGATTTCAAGACATTTCACAGAGAGAAACGAGCACTTCCGTGAAAATCCACGGCGAGCAGGAAAGAAGATTTGGGAGATCGACTTTTTTGATGACAATGAGAACATTCGCTCTGGGAACTATCGAGAATGGTAGCCGGTCCTTTAGTCGATTCATTCGTGATCGATGCGACTTTTTTACTGGCTGATGCCGAAAAGGCCTTCCTTGGATCTGTTGCGATTGCCGATGAATGTGGGCGAAACACTTCTGTAATTTACGGTGCTGTTCGAAGCTTGCTGCAACTTCGAAAGGCACTCGGCATTGTCAGCGGAATCGTGGTCGTGGGTGATGATGCCAATAGGGTATCGTCTCCGCAAAGTATTGACATGTTTTGCGACCTTTTGCGTGGCATAGGTTCAAAGGTCTTGCATGAACCGACAGTTGGCGTCGGTTTACTCTTACGGTCGCTGCATCTGAAAGGTAAGGCAACATGGATTGTCACTGGGAATAAGTCCCTAATGCAACTTGTCGAGTCGGGGTGCGGCGTTATCCTAACGCTCGAGGGGTCGACCCCAGAGGTAATCACCGAGAACACACTCACATCGCGCTATCACATTACCCGCGTGCAGGTGCCGAGTTTTATTGCGCTTACTGAAGTCATCGGTGGGCCGTCACTTACGATAAAACAAGCCGTGCGACTGCTCGAAGTGCACGGAACCCTTGGATCTGCGCTCGAGGGTCCCGGAACCGATTCGCTTTCACCAAAGATTAGGCGCTACATCAATACGAACAAGGCAGCATTACTCGCACGACTACAGGAGTTGACTATTGCAGATCACAAGGGTTCGACGCTAGCCACTACCTTGGGGCCATTCGTCAGAGACGATGATGAGAGTCGCCGTTTGCTCAGGAAGTGGGGAATGCCGTCACTAGGGCGTCTTCTTGGTGTGCCTCCAAATATTGAGTTGGTCAGCTCTGCCAGAATTCAAACGCAATCGTACTTTGCGGTTGTCGACAAAGCTGGTCTACGTAATATGGAAACTGTGGTTGCGAACGCAGTAGTTTGTGCTGTCGACACAGAGTCCACGGGCAAGGATCCAAGAAGTGCAACTCTACTTGGTGTTGCAATCGCCGTTAGTGAAGGAGGTGCATTTTACGTTCCATTGACTCAGTCTGACCTTCGGGATGTCTCGTCGGCCTCAGTAGTTGGGATTCTTCGCAATCTTCTAACGGGAACGATTAAAGTCGTCGGGCACAATCTCAAATATGACTATGTGCTCCTTCGACGGCATGGCATCCAAATTCAAGAGCCGTACTTTGACACGATGTTGGCAGCGTACGAGTGCTTCGGCGACTGGGACTTTTTCAATCTCAGTGCAGTTGCAAAAAGGTTGCTCGGACGGGATGTTAAGAGATACAGGGACATCGTTGACGAAGGCCAGACTCTTCAGGATATTCCGTTTGCCGATGTAGTCGAACATGGATGCGCAGACGCTTCTACAACGCTGGCTTTGTACAGTCACCTGCGCGCTGACCTAATAGATAAGAACATCTACAGCCAGTTCGTGGATACCGTGATGCCACTTATACGCATTTTGGGCGACAAAGAGATCGACGGCGTGACACTGGACATCCATGCCATAAAGGAAAAGAGAGAGGCGCTGTCAAACAAGTCAGTGCTATCAGAAGCAGCTATTTTTGCCCAAGTTGGTAAAAAATTCGACTTGGAGTCGATGCAGGACGTCGCCTCAGTTTTGCGCGGAATCGAAGGAGTTCGTGACCGGATTGGAACACAGCCGCTACGGCAGGGGCAACTCGAACAGCTCGCTCAGCTTAGTCCCATTGCCAGTGCAGTTGTGCAACACAGGCGATTGATGAAACAGGTCACATTGCTTGACGCGATTTGCAAAGTCGAAATGAACGCTAAAGTATTTCCAATCTTTAGTCAAATGAAAACAAGTCACGGCCGAATTTCATCGACTGACCCTAATCTCTTTGAAGTTGAGGGAGCCTTGCATGCTGAGGCAGTGCTTGACATCGACATCCGAAAGCTATTAACAGATGAGAGTCGTTCATTGGATATTTTGCAGCAGTTGACGCAAGATAATAAGCTTGAACGTGATCGAAAAGGCGGAAACAATGAGTTTATGAACACCGATGGCGATCTCCCATTGCTCACTGGTCTGAGCCACACGAGTTTGCTCGTGTCGATTGCGGTTGGGGACTCAAATGCAACTCTATGCAAAAGATTTCTGTTGGATGCACGTAAGGTAAGTGATATCCGCGAAGTAGTCACTAGTCGGTACCCGAGTCTGTTCAGATGGATCGACGAATTCTCCCGCAAGACTCTGTCTTCAGGATTTGCATTGTCTGGAGAACGTCGACGATATTTTGACGGACTCCGAAGTTCGGACATTGACAAGCGTGTCCGCTCAATGCGAAGTGCCATGCGATGGTTGATTAGTTTGTAATACGGTTTCGATATATGCTAAGAATAAGGTGTTGTGACTGCTTGTGATTGGAATCGAAGGTCTCGAACTAAAACCCCTTAAATGATATGCTTAGTCGCAGAGTCCAGGCTCAAATATTGAAACTCCATAGTAGCGGAGAAAGTTTTCATAGTATTGCGCGGCTGCTGACAGTAACGCGAAGTACAGTCAGGAAATTAGTCAGACGAGGCTCTATCAAGGTTCAAAGATTAGCGCCCGCCAATAAGATACGTGATTGGCATCGCGAAGTAATGTCCATACTTGCTGATCGGAAATTGACTAGGTCAGAAGTGTTCAGCGAGCTTGGTGTCAAAGGATTTAATGTTCCGTATTCAACTTTTTCCCGATATTGTAGAAATAATAAAATAGATTTTTCTAGTAACACTAATTCTAGAAATTCAAAGATAATTTCGCTGCAAGATTTGTTTCACGGTAAAAACGTTCCTCAATACTTTTCCAATGAATTACTTTCCTCGGAAGAAACTAAAATTCTGCTCGGAAAAATTAAAAAAGGCAGCCTTAGAGATCGAAAAAGAGCTTGTACGATATTGGCACGTGAGTATGGACTTCCAAATCGCACCATTGCATCAGCTCTTAATTCTTCACCAAGTACAACTCGTGAATATTATATTTCATATAAAAATCTTGGTATTTCAACTCTATTCACCTCGAATCGAGCCAAAAATAATGATTCCACTAAGGATGCAAATCGAACTAACAGAATTATCGAACTACTCCATCAAAGGCCAAGCGGTTTTGGAATCAATCGTACAAGTTGGAGTCAGATAAGCATTGGCGCAGCATATGAAACGCAGTTCGATGAAAAGATTTCTCGTTCCACTATTGCGCGCTCGCTTAAAGAACTACGATTCACATGGATGAAGGCGAAGAAGATACTGACGTCTCCTGATCCGAACTACCGTGAAAAAGTAGAACTCCTTTTATCAAAACTTCAAACACTTGCCCACGATGAGCAGTTCTTTTTTCTTGATGAACTTGGTCCCTTATTAGTGAAGAAGCGCGGTGGGAGGACCTATGTTCTGAACGGCACTGTACCCAACACCCCACGCCGACAAATCTCCAAAGGATCGGTAACACTCTTGGGTGCATTGAGCGCCACAACAAATCAAGTAACCTGGATATTTGGCGAGTCGAAGGACAGTGGTTTCATCATTGATTTGATAGAGATTCTCTTTAATCAATATTATGACAAGAAAGCAATTTTCATCACCTGGGACGCTGTTTCTTGGCATAAGTCAGTCGAGCTAATGACGTGGTTGGATAGTTTTAATGACACCACTAAAAAACTTGGTAAAGGGCCAGTCATAGAAATAGTACCGTTGCCTACAAGCTCTCAGTTTTTGAATGTAATCGAGGGCGTGTTTTCAGGAATGATGCGGGCCGTTGTGCATAATTCTGACTACCAATCTGAACAAGAAATGAAAATTGCGATGTCAAGACATCTCTGTGAACGCAATTCGTTCTTTGTTACTAATCCTAAACGCGTAGGCAAGAGAATTTGGGAGACAGATTTCTTTAGAGATAATGACAATCTCAGGTTTGGAAATTACTTTGGATGATGGCTTGCATAAACCAAAATCCCTGATTTTTTGGAATGGCGTGTCTCAGATGCGTCTTAGGTTATGTCCAGCGTTGAATTCCGCATTATGCTGCTGACAGCGCTGCATCGGACCACCGGAAAGCGGTCTGTGGTGGGCGTCCGCAATGGGTCTACAGGAGCCGGTCAAGTGAAAACGGAAAATATTTTGGTCGACTCCAGAAGACCCAAAGCGGGTGCTGATATTCTCCAACTAGTCGCTCCAGACCGGCCGTTGGCCGCCTTGGAGCGACCGTCAACTTTGAGGCAACTGTTTAGTCAATTAGTGAGCCCTCAATTGACCATCTGCAGTCTCCGGCCAATGGCCGTTTACGAACAGTTCGATTCTGTAGACTGCGCGACCACGAGAGCAGCGTTTAGGCGTGCTTCATTAGCTTCGCCAGTCGTGCGTCAAATTCACTACCAGGAAACACTTCTTGCAACTGATCATGGCTGAGGTTAAAGCCAGTCCGCAAAACCTGGGAAAAAACGCTTCGAAAGTCGTGATGCACGGGCAGGTCGCGCCCCTCATGTAAGTTTCCACTGGACAAGCCGGTCCATTCTCCGTGCCAGCGCCCACCGTTGATGCGGTTGCCGATAAGCCACATGGTGTTGCCATGGCCGTGGTCAGTTCCTCGCGTGCCGTTCTCGGCTACCGTGCGGCCAAACTCACTGACCACCACAATCACGTCGCCGTTCTCGGAGAAATCTTGCCTGAGTTGCACCAAGGCCTGTCCAAGTCTGCCCAAATTTTGTGACAATGCCCCGGTGGCGGTTCCCTGATTGGCGTGGGTATCCCAACCACCGGCCGACAGAAACCCCAGGCGCAAACGCCGGTCGCTGCGCATCAATGTCCCAAGGTGCTGCGCGTCCAGTACAAGGCCTGCGGCACTCGAAGCTCCGTTGTCCGACGCCATCATTTCCTGGTTCAATTCTTGTGCGCTGTTCATGCGGCTGTCCGCGCCCTGCCGGAAGGCGCTGGAGACGGCGTCCGTGCCGGCATACAAATCCATGAGCGCCTGGCGCGTGCGTTGGTTCCCCAAAACGCCTTCCTGCATCGCTGATTTCCCCTTGGGGATCAAGCGCACGGGAGCTTGCCCGCTGAGGATTTTCGGATTGGCCTCGCCAACGCCGATGGCCGTGGGTGCATTGCTGCCGCCAGAACCCAACTCAGCCAGCGTATTGAGCCAGCCACGCGGCGCATTGCTTTTTCCAGGAATGCCAAGTTCCCAATGGTTTTGTGCCTCAAAGTGGGAACGCGTGGGGTCAGGCGAGCCGGCACCGGGGATAAAGCTCAGAACACCGCTTCTCCACAACGGCAGCAACGGGGCCAAGGCCGGGTGCAGCGCAAAGGTGGCATCCAGTTTGATGGCAGTTGTCCCGCTACCGTCGGGTGCCGCAATGGCAATGTTGGGACGCATGTTTGCGTAGTGCGCATCGGCATACGGCACGGAGACAGAAAGTCCGTCATAGGCGCCGCGAAGGAAAACGATGATCAAACGTCCGCTGGTCAGTCCAGGCGCAGGCTGCGCCCAAGCTTGTGGCAGCAAGGCGGAACCTGCGGCAAAACCCAGAGTGCGCAGTAGTTGTCGGCGTTGTGAGAATAGGGAGGGATGCATGGTGGGTGATCTCCTATTTACGCATGAAGTCGGGGCTCGCCAGCATCAAGCCCGTGCGCGAGGGGGCGGGCTCCTGGGCGATGCGCTGACGGGTCGCGTTGCTAAAGAAGGGGGCCAAATACTCTAGCACGGCGACTTGCTTGGCGAGTGCCATGGCAAAGTCGGCGCGGCGCGTCAATGCCTCGGGTGAGAGCCAGGTGGCTGTATCGGTCTTATAGCCGTCCGGGGTCTGCCAGCCTTGCACGGGCTGCCCGGCGTCATTCAAGAATTTGAGTGTTTGTGCCAAGTCGCGCCGGTCTTGCGCGGCATCTACCGCCAGCAGCGTGGAGCAGGCAAAGTCAATCGGGGTCTTGAACAGGGTCTGGTCAGACTGCCAAAACGCGGCAGACTCTACCAGCGTGCGCAGGACCGCGCGTATGTCCCCTTGCGAAGCAGTGAAGCTGGCAGCCAGTTTGTCGACTAACGCCTGGCTGGGCTTGTCAGACACAAAAAAACTTGCCATTCGGGTAGCGATGCGTTGGGCGGTGGCCGGATGCCGGGCCAGCATGCGGATGGCGTCCTCGCCCTCCCGCAGTCCCTGGTTTTGAAACGTGGTGCCCAGCAGGCGCTTTGGCCCGTTGTCATGCGTCTGCGGGTTAAACCGAAACCCGGATACGCCTCTGGGTGCTACCGTCCAGCCGGTGAGAATACGCGCAAGTTCGCGCACATCACTTTGGCTGTAGCCACCGTTCACACCCAGCGTGTGCAGTTCCAGCAGCTCGCGGGCGTAGTTTTCGTTGAGCCCTCTGGCCTGCCCCATCGGACCGGTGCTGCCATCGGCCACACTTTGCGCTTGGTCCAGATAGAACAACATAGCGGGGTGCTTGGCGCTGGCCAGTAAAAGATCCTCAAACTTTCCGAGTGCGTTGGCACGGATGACGTTGAGTTCGTAATGCCCGACAAACGGCCGAACCGGACCTTTGCCTGCAAACACGTTGAGGTGGTTGAACCAAAACTCGGTCATGCGCGCAAGCAGCGGGTTTTCCAGTTCGGGGTTGCTACACGCCGTGACGCGCCATGCGGCCGCTTCACGCGCGGCATCGCGGCTGAATATGGCCCCCACCATCCGACCGCCACCGGGCTCTGCGTCGTCCTTCTTTTGCAGCTTTTCCTGTCCGGCCTTGCGCGCCTTCCGCTCAGCCTCAAATACCGGAAATATCTGAGCGAGCGACTGGTTGAAGTGGATGAACTGGGTTGGAATGGCCGCTGGCTTTTGGCTCGCTCGGTAGGCGGCATCGATCTGCTGTGCTGCCCAAGCCTGCGCACCGCCTGCGCCCGATATGTCCTGCACCAGACTTGGCGTCGGCCCGTAGCCCAGACGAGAACTGGCACGCCAGACGGCGTCCGTTGGGGCAACAGTTTGTGCCTGGATGGGTGCAATGAGCGAGCACATCGCCAAAGCAAGTACGGGAAGTGCGGGTATCGGCAGTTTGAACATGAAAACCTCGATAAAACGATGGTGGGTGGCTACTCGTTGGGGTTGCTAAAGCGTGGATTAGCAACGAACGTGTGGTCCGTGAGTGTTTGCAGAAATGCGATGAGGTCGGCCTTTTCCTGAGTCGATATCGGAAAGCCGCTGGTCAAAGCACTCTTGTAGGGGTTGACCCGGCCATCCCCAGCGTTGGGGCCACTTGCGATAAGTCGTCCGCCCGCGGCGTAAAAGTCAATGACGGCTTCCAGGCTGGAGATACTTCCGTCATGCATGTAGGGCGCGGTCAGCGCCACGTTGCGCAGGCTGGCCACCCGGAACTTGCCCATGTCGTCGGCCCGTCCAGTCACCTCAAAGATTCCTCGATTCGGTGCGGGAAAGCCACCCAAACCATCGATGTTGTAAAGGCCCGTGTTTTGAAAGTGGTTGGATGCACCACGCACATCGTCGGACGGCGCATTCAAATTGAAGCCGCTGTGGCAACGGGAGCATCTGGCCGCATCGCTAAAAAATAGTTCTTTGCCGCGAGATTCGCTTGCCGTCAGCGCCACTTTGCCTTGCAAAGACTGGTCATAGCGGCTGTCAGATGTGACCATGCCGCGTTGAAAGCTGGCAATCGACTTGATGATGTTGCTCAATGTTACGGGCGCTCCTTCGTTTGGAAACGCCTCTGAAAACTTGGTCACCAGTTTGGTATCGCTTTGTAAGCGTGCCAGCATGGCACCTTGATTTAGCGGTGTAAGGCCCATTTCAACAGGGTGCTCTGCAAACAGCGGAATCACCATTTGCGCCTCCAACGTGGTGACATCCGGGCGGCCCCAGGTGTAGCTGGTGTGCCAGGCGCTGTTGCCCAGAGGCTGCGCATTGCGGTGCGTGAACTCGCTTGTTGCACCGCGTGATACGGGGAGCCCGTCCGTAAAGGCTTTGGCTTGAACGTGGCACGAAGAGCAGCTCTGAATGCCGTTGACTGACAGGCGCGTATCGTAAAACAAAGACCGACCTAGCTGGAATTTGGCCTCTGACATGGGATTGTCTGCGGGCACGGTGGGCAGAACGAAGTAACTGGGCAGGGACCAGGCCCAAGTTGCGGCCATATCGGAGGGATTGGCGGAGGGCTTGGCTGCGTCCAGAGATTCGGGGCTGCTGCCTCCCCCACCGCAAGCAGACAGTGCGCCCAGCAAAACGAAAATGCTAAGGCACTTGGCTTTCATTGTTTGCCCCTACCCTGGTTGATGATCTCGGGAATGAACTCGGTGCCCCTCCCTGCACCGAGACCACCCAGGCTCAGGCTACCAGACCAAGTGCCCGAGGTGCCGCTAGTGGCGCTAGTCACTGCAAAATTTCCGTCATGGCAGTCCCTCTGACCCACTACGCATCCCTTAAGGAGCAGATCCATCGCTTCGGGGTGCCAGCCGTTCATCCAGACACCATGCAGTGACAACCCCCCTCGGTTTTTGGTGTCAACCGTGTACAAATCAGAGGCCAGTCGGAATCCTTTGGATGTTTTGGTCACTGGGTCGAGTTGGGCGGGGAACAGTGGAAAAGCAAAGTGGTAGCTCACCCGCACAATGGGATAAGGGTGCGTGCCCGGGCACGTCATTGTGTTGGCCGTTCCAGTGGGATACGCCATATGGCTTTGGTGATTGGGGGAGTCCAGATCAACCCCGTTCCAGCAACTGGGGAAAAAGATGTCGAAGCGCAACATGTCGGGTGCGGCACACTCCGGGATGGTGCTGCTCCAGGGTCCCCCTGCAGCATCGCTTGAGTCCCAACTTTGGCAGTGCCAGCGCGCGACCGAGGTACTTTGTGCCGCTTTGCTTGGGACACTGGTGGCATCCCCAGCAACAATACGCAGACCGATCGGTGGCGTCCAGATACTCTTCAAGTCGCTGACCGCCGCTGAGTAATAAAACACCTCATGGGCCGCTGCCGCCGAACGGTCACCCTCGCCCACCTTGGCCTTGACTACCTCCCATGCGGGTGCACCGGCGGCGTCCAACGTGCGAACACCCGTGGAGGCGTTGTACTTTGGTGCCAGTAGCGCCGGCATCCAATACGCCGAACGATTCAAGGTACTGCCTGAACAGCCTGCCTCGGGGCTGCTGAATAATTTGTCGAAGGTCGTAGCGCTGTCTATGTTTTTGGTGCCATAGAACATGTTCAATACACTGCCATCGGGCACGCCGGGGTAGACCACCGGGTCGTTGTAAGCGGCATGGTCAAACAAACAGTTGATCCGCATAATGCCTTTCCACCCCCCTGGGGTTGCGGCCGTAGGGATGACCTGCCCATCAATCAGACGTTGGGTTGTAAAGTCGACTGAACCAGTCGCAAAGATGCTGTCGATTTTCCATGTTTTTGATGTGCTCGCACCTGCTACACCGCTTCTATTCAGTGCGCGCAACCGAAGTTCATGACTACCCACGGCAAGTCGTTCGAACTGATTTTTGGCATTCATACGCGGTAGCTGCAGCGGGCTTGCACAGCGCGTGAAGCTTTCCTGGTCGAGTGCACACTCAAAGCTGCTCGCATCTGCAGCTGAAAATGTAAAGTGGGCAAACGGGTCGGTGGTTGTCGGACTGGGAGACTCTGAAACTACGACGTTGCCAACTGTGACATCGATAGGTGCAAGCGTAGGCGTAGGCGAGGTTATGGGTGTGTGTGTGACTGTGGGTGTGGGTGTGACGGAGGTCGTGGGTGCGGCTGGGTTGGTACCGCCCCCACCGCATGCACTGAGCATCGTCAGCACTGCCAGCGTGAACCCATACATTTTTGAATCAGTTTTCATGTTACCTCCGTCGAGTTCCTATTTGCGACCATTGGGTGCAGCCGGTGCCCCAGGTTTTGTGGGCCTTTGCTTATTACCTTTGTTCGCAGCCTTTTCCTCCCGAAACATGGCCGCAAAGCGTGCTTGAGCCGCTGCATGCTGTTCGGCCCGCTTCTCTTCATTCAGTGTGTGTGGTGCGGGTTTGGTCGGCGCGACGGGCGCTGTAGACGCATTTGCCGTTTGGGCGTGGGCATTGAAAGCACTTGTCAGTGTGACAAACAAAATTACTCGGACCGTAGACTTTTTCATGATGGGCTCCATAGATTAGGTTGCTGAAATCGAACCGCTGTGCGCTGCGCGGTAGCCGTTCGATGACTCAATTCTGGTCACAGAAGAGCCGGGAAACGTCAGTGCAAAGTAAGTGTGGGTAAAGGTCTTCCTGACACTTCTTTACGCATTGGAGTGGGTGAATTTGTGACTAAGCTCGTTAGACTTGTTAGACTGAACCGATGATTCCGGAGCCCTCATGCCACGCTTGTTGATTGCCGATGACGACATGGAGTTGTGCCATTTGCTGCAGCAGTACTTCGAAATGGAGGGTATGGAGTTGCATTCGGTGCATGACGGTAATGCGGTGCTTCCCGCCTTGGAGCAGTCAAGCTTTGACTTGCTCATTTTGGACATCATGCTTCCCGGCCAGCAAGGCCTCGACGTGTTGAGACAAGTCCGCCGGAGTCACACGACGCCGGTGCTCATGCTCACAGCCAGGGGCGAGGAAATGGACCGCATCATCGGCCTTGAGTTGGGTGCCGATGACTACCTGCCCAAGCCCAGCAGTCCGCGCGAATTGGTGGCACGAGTACGCAGCATTTTGCGACGCAGTCAAATCACGCAAGAAGACAAACAAACGGCCGTAGTGCTGCGCGTGGCCGACCTGGAGCTGAATTCGGCCACACGCCAAGTGTTCTGTGCAGAACAAAAAATACTGCTGACTGGTGCGGAATTTAGTGTGCTGCAGGAGCTGATGCGATTGCCAGGACAGGTCATTGACAAGAACGACCTGTTTCAGCGCGCCCTAGGGAGACGCCAGCAGGCATTTGACCGCAGTCTGGACATGCACATCAGCAACCTGCGGAAAAAACTAGGCGCCCACCCCGACGGCAGCGCGCGTATCACGGCCGTTCGGGGAGCTGGCTATGTATTGACACTGGCGGGCAAATCTTGATGTCACGCATTGCGGTCAAGATATTTCTCGCGTTTTGGCTGACTTTCTTTTTGGCAGTCACTGGCTTCGCCATCCTGTTGGAAGCATTGCGCCAACAGGAAGGATTGCAGCCACTGGGTGTATTTCAGCAGCGACAGCTGGACCAGCATCTGGGGCAAGTGCAAACCATCTACCGCAACCGGGGATGGCAGGGGCTTCGGCGCTTCTCGCAGGATGTGGAGACCAACCGAGGAGTCACCATCTTTTTGCTGGATGCCGACGGCAAAGACATGCTGGACCGAGTCGTACCCGAAACCGTACTTGCTTTTTTTACCAGCACCCGCGGGGCTGACGCGACGAAGATGCAGCAGCGCGAAGGACGCACGCTGCTGGGGCCAAAAGTCCTTGCAGAGACCTCTCCACCCACCGCGCTGTTGCTGTGGCTTCCAATGTCCCCGAGCGACGCTCCACAACTCGGAAGCTGGTGGAAGGGTCGATATGCTGGCGCACAGCTAGGCCTGGCCCTATTGGTCAGCGGGCTGATTTCGCTGGCGTTATCGCTTTCTCTGACACGGCCGCTAAACCGGCTGGAGCGTGCGGCCGCCCGCTTGGCACAAGGGGATTTCGACAGCAAGGATATAGATGCAGTCGCCTTGCGCAAAGATGAGATTGGCGCGTTGGCCAAAGAGTTTGGCAGCATGGCAAAACGCCTCAAGGCGGCACTCGATGGTCAACAGCGCCTGCTGCGTGATGTCTCGCACGAGTTGCGATCGCCTCTGACGCGCTTACAAGTAGCCATTGGTCTTGCGAGCCGGAAAGCCGGGACCGCAAGCGAAACCAGCTTTGAGCGCATGGAAATGGAATGCGAGCGACTCAATGCACTGATCGGCGAGGTGCTGGCATTGGCTCGCGACGGCAATGTCGGTCATGAGAGTGTGGTGAGCTCATTTGACCTAGCGGTGACACTGAGGGCCCTGGGTGCCGACGCTCGGTTTGAAGCGCAAGCGAACGAGAAGGATGTCACGCTGCAACTGCCAGAGCATTTGATGATGGTGGGCAATGAAGCGCGCCTTGCCAGTGCCATCGAAAATGCGGTCCGCAACGCTATCCACTACACTGCTCCCCACACTGCAGTGGTGTTAGCGGCTGAGGCCGCCGGAGACGGGGTACACATCAAGATCAGCGACTCCGGTCCTGGTCTTCCAGAAGACGAACTTGAAAAAATATTCATGCCGTTCTACCGAGTGTCTCAGGCTCGGGAGCGTGAATCCGGGGGTACTGGCGTCGGCTTGGCGATTGCGGCCCAGGCGGTTCAGTGGCACGGTGGAAAAATCGTAGCTCGCAACCGATCCGAAGGCGGATTGGAGATCAAGAT
The DNA here is from genome assembly GCA_021738345.1 of Rhodoferax sp. Lineage (GTDB taxonomy): Bacteria > Pseudomonadota > Gammaproteobacteria > Burkholderiales > Burkholderiaceae_C > Allorhodoferax. The sequence goes on from JAIPCE010000021.1 coordinate 31,515, forward strand.
GTATTTGCCGAGGAAGAATCGAAGCTCCTAGATGTGGGTCACGAAGCTATCGCGTATCGATTTCGCAAAGTCATCAAATGACTTCTGGTTGGTAACGCGTTGGACTTCCAGTAACCGGCCGTTCGCTACTACCCGACTAGTTTAGACATTGGCACCGCCTCCAAGCCAGTCTGGCTGGTGGAAATCGCTTGAGCCTTGCGCCATAACAATGGTGGTATCAAGGAAAAATTTTTCCTTGAACCATGTCCTTCACAACCATTGTCTGCGCGCTGCTTTCCGAATGGATTACGTTTCTTCTCGGAACGGTTCCATTACGCGGTCGTCTCACTTTCGTCGAATTGCATTGCGGTTGCCTGATGTCTCAAGAGGGCTGGGTGACGCAGGTCATCAGCATCGTTGGCCACGAGAAGCACTGGACGACCTACTACAAGTTTCTTGAACGACGATCGGTGAAAACGCAGGCGCTGGCAAGTCAGCTGATGCGATTGGTGATGAGAGTCTTTCCCTCCGAGGTGACTATGGAATTCCTCCGCAACAATTGTCACTCTTGCGCGAATGTTGAAGTCAAATTGAATGCACATGGAAAGTCCACGTCATGCAGGCGAACAGCGGCCCACATGGTTCGAACGCCTTGTGCACTGAGCCGATACAGGCGTGAGTTCTGAACCTTATGGATCAATCGATGGCCACGCAGTTTGGTAATCAGCCGACTGGTGCGATGGATGCGGCGCTTGGCCTCGATGCGATCTTTTGGCTTGGTGTCAAATATCTTGCTCTGCAAATCCGCGTTGCGAAA
>JAIPCE010000338.1 GCA_021738345.1 Rhodoferax sp.
TCATCATCTGTTTGCAAGGCTGATGCCAGGTGTCGCAAGTGGCATGCATCTTGCGAAAGTGGCATGTGTTCTGACTTCAAACTCACCGGCGTGGACGTAGCCACGGCGCAGTTGATCGCCGACAAATTGGGCGTCAAGGCGGAGTTCGTCCCGGTGAGCACGCCCAACCGCAGCCCCTACCTGCAAACCAAGAAAATTGACCTGATCGTGTCGGCCCTGGGCAAGAATCCTGTGCGCGAGAAGGTCATTGACTTTACCGTGGCCTATGCACCATTCTTCCAGGCCGTGTTCGGCCCCAAGGCACTGAACATCAAAAGTTTTGATGATCTGGCCGGCAAGAGCATTGCTGTGACACGCGGCACCATCCAGGACGACGTGCTGCAAAAGGTGGCCCCGCCGACACTGAAGATTCAGCGCTTTGAGGACGACTCAACCACGGTGGCGGCATTCATTTCACAGCAAATCCGGTCACGCACGAGATGGCCTTTGCCCGAAAAGTCAGTGACCGCGTGGTGTTCATGCACCAGGGGCTGATCCATGAGTCGGGCACGCCCGACGAGATATTCAACCGGCCGCAGACCCCGGAGTTGCGGCAGTTTTTGTCGGCAGTGCGAGAGTGATCTGGCGTGGCGGGCTCGGTGCCATCAACTCCAGATGGCCCCGATACTTTTTGCCAGACCCGACGATGTGACCGACCCACCAGAGGGAGAGGAACCTCTGGAGTTCGATTTTTTCAAAGTTCTCTGTTGTGATGATTTCGTTTGCCAGATAGTCGAATTCGTCATGCTCGTTTTGATGCTCCTCCAGCATCGGATACCCACTTTGGGTCAGCAACGCCTCCTCAGTGGCGAAGTGCTCCGCTGCCTGGGCCATAAGTGTGTTGAAGGTTTGCTGGAACGTCTGGTCGCTCTCCTGTGCGGCATCAGAAATGCAGTCGGCCAGAACGTTGCACTGCGCCAGGATATTCTGGTGCTCACGGTCGAGGGTTTCATGGCCCATGTTGTAGCCTGGACTCCATTGCACACGATTCGGCATAGCTTGTCTCTCTCTGGAAAAACTGAACTTAAAAGCCCAGTGACTCGACGATGGCCACCAGGTCAGCGAAACTTGCCTGTTCGAGCCTTGCCGCCAACGCGCCTTTGTCCAATCCGGCGCACTCGAACTTGGTCATGGTGACCTCAAAGGACAGTTCCTCGATTTCCAGTGGCGACATGAAGCCGATGTGGCAGATGTGTGCAAGACAACTGCGCTCCGCCTCGGTGAGTTCGAGCCCGTGGTGTTTCAGTATTTCCAGATAGCGTTCGGCGGTGCGGTTCAGTTTGCCGCTGATCTCCAGGGTGTTCTTTTGTCCGTCCGCCAGAATCGCAAGCGGGGGACCAAAAAAGACGTTGGTTTTTCCGACATGGCGCGTCTTCTCGGACGCCGTCAGGGCAGGCGCAATCCAGCTCGGGTCGCCCCGCTCGCCGATGGGCCCGGGCGGCAACACGGGGTCGTCCGGGCTCGCGCCGTCGTCAGTGTTGTGCAACGCCATGGAGCAGTTCGTGTTTGGCGTCTTTCATGCCCTTGGGTAGCTGGGGTGGAGTTTCGGGTGCAATCTGAATGAAGCCCCTGTTGCGTGCGCCATCTTGCACGTTGTGCGGGTTGTGGCATTCGGTGCAGGTAAACCAGCGCTTCTTGCCGGTGCTGGCCCATTCGCCGATGCGCTTGCCGTGAATGCCGTCACGCCAGTCGCGCATCTTGTCGCCGTGGCACTTGCCGCATAGCAATTGGGGCTGGTCAAAGCTGACTGGGTCACCGAAGTTATCCACCAGCTTGTTGCGCTGTGTGGTGTGGTGACAATCCAGGCACCAGATGCGGCCACGCCCGTGCTGCAGGTTCTGCAGGTCGGGCACCATGGCTGCCATCGTCGGCACCGGGGCTGGCTTTTTGCTCGTCGGTAGTTTGGGCGGGTTGAACTTGGGACCCACACCGTTATGGCACGCGACGCCGCACAGCGGCATCAGGGCGAGTTTCTCGGACCGTGGTTTGACGACCGCATGACCTGGTGGTATTTTTTCCAGAAGGGGCATGTCGCCCATGGGAACGGTGCCGTCAAACGGGTCGCCCCACCACAGCACTGCACCGGTTACAGGGGAGCATTTGACGTTGGGCCAGCCAGGCTGAAGGTCGCGCTTGACGACTTCGGATGCGCCCTTGCGGCTTTCAAAGCAGGTTGTTTCGGGCGCTGGTGCTGGCTGGGCAACCGCGGCAGAAATAAGCCCGCAGCAGAGGGCCAGAATCATTGCGCTGAATGTAATCTTTTTCATGGTGCGTGCCTCATCGTGATGCGCTGGTGGCCGTGCGACCAGCGTATTTGACCTCGCCCATCAGGATGCCGATGGCACCCTTGAGCAAAATGGTCAGGATGAAAAAGCCTATCGCCCAGTTTCCCAGGCTCATCACCACTTCGATAAAGGTGGGGTAGTACTCGGTGACTTCTCCGATCGGGGTTGGAATGAAGCCGGGAACGATCAGCCCCATGCCTTTTTCGATCCAGATGCCGACAAAAGCCAGCACGCAGGCAATGGGCAGCAACTTGTAGTTGGTGCGCACACTGGGAATCAGAAACATCACGAAGGCGATGACCATGAACGCCAGAGAACTCCAGAACCAGGGCACGAGGCTGGTCAGGCCGTGCAAACCGAACATCAGGTAGTACAGGCCGTTCGCATGCTCGGTGCGTGCATACAGCTCAACCACGATTTCCGACATGGTCAGGAACAGGGCGAGGCCCAGGCACCAGGTGACGATGACTGCCAGCAGGTTGATGGCGCTGTCCTGAATCCACATGGTGGTGTTCTTGCGGATGATCATGAAGGCCAGGATGATCAGGCACGGACCCGCCGCAAACGCCGTGGTGATGAAGCGAATCGGCATCATGCTGTGGAACCACATCGGGCGTGCGGGCATGGTCGAGATCAGGAAGGCGGTGACGGTATGGATGCTCAGTGCCCAGACGATCGAGATGTAGACCAGGGGCATGAAGATTTTGTTGTTAACCGGAACACCGGTGTATTTCGCATAGAGGTAGTAGAACCCGCAGGCGAAATTGAGCATGAGGTAGCCGGTGAGCGCAAGCACGTCCCACGCCAGCATCGAGCCCGGTAAATTGAAGATGCCGACAAACGGAAGCATGTGCCAGAGCCGGTCGGGGCGCCCCATGTGGGCAAAGACGAACAGCATGACCATGCATACCGCCGATATGGCCAGCATTTCACCCAGCACGGTCACCTCATGCATGCCCTTGTGGTGGTAGACGTAGGCGGGAAAGACAATGGTCACCGCACCGGCGGCCACGCCGACCAGAAACACCAGGTTGGCGAAATAGAGGCCGTCGTGAATCTGGCTGGTCATTCCGGTGACGATCAGGCCTTCGGTGTTTTGCAGGTAAAACGCGTACAGAGCACCTGCGGTCAGGACGACCAAAAAGCCCATCCAGGCATAGAACTTGGTTCCGCCCTTGAGGACATAGCGGGTGTAGTCGGTGGTGAAGTTGATGAGTTTTTCCACAATCGCGCTCCTCAATCGTAGAAGTAAAAGAACTTCGGAAAGGTGTTGAGCTCCGCCTTGAGCCGGAACACGTTCTTGCGGGCCAGAATCATGCTCACTTCGCTCTCGGGGTCCAGCAGGTTGCCGAACTTGCGTGCACCCACCGGGCACACTTCGACGCAGGCCGGGTAACGGCCTTGGCGCGTGCGTTGCAGGCACCAGTGGCATTTTTCAACCACACCGCGCATGCGCGGACGGTTGCCCAGGTAGTGCGTGACCGGGTTCATCTCGTCCTTGGGCAGAACCGGGGTGGTGAGGTTGATGCGGCGCGCCCAGTAGGGGCAGGCACCCATGCACATGCGGCAACCGATGCACCAGTTGTAGTCAATCACCACCGGACCGTCGGCCTCGCGGTAGGTGGTTCGCACCGGACATACTTTGACACAGGGTGGCTTTTCGCACTGCATGCAGGCAATCGGCATGTAGGTGGCGTCTTTTTCGGGAACGGCCTCGGGCTCAAAGTGGTACTGGCCCTCCAGCACCTGACCGGCCGGGGTGTAGGCATTACCACCGACCTGAATGCCCAGGCCCTCGGGGTAGCCCTGGTTCATCTTGTCTTGTGCGAATTCGCCGCGCTCCATTCTGAGCACCTGGATCCACTCAATGCGCTCCCCGGGGCTCTTGCCTCGGGTCTGGTTGTTTTCTTCGACGCAGGCCTTCACGCAGCGCCGGCAGCCTATGCATTTGCGGATGTTCAGTGCGTACCCCATCAGCACACCCGGCAGCGCTTCGGTGGTGTCAACCGTCACTTTCTTGCTGTACTGGGCGGAATAGCGTCGCTCCAGACGTGCGCGCGACTCGGCCTTTTCTTCCGGTGTCATCAGCCGGTAATTGGTCTGGAAATGCTCAGCCCATTCGGTTGTGGCCTTGGGTTCGTCGGTCTGTGTCATCAACGCCGCGGCGCCCATCAGCGAGGACATGCTCAGCATACCGCCTGCAGCCAGAAAGTTGCGGCGCGAGCTTGCGGGAGTCGTCCCACATGGCTCTGCCGCCCCGGGGCAGGCCGAGCACGCACGCAACGGCGCTGGTTGGGAATCGGGTGTCGGGTTCTTTTTGGGATTCACAAGCGTTCTCCAGTAACTGGATTCCCATGGTAGGGCGCATCAATGAACTGGTTGTGATATGGATCAACTGATCACCGATCATTGAACTCATTGGTGCAGATCGAGCGATCTTCCGTGGCGGTTGATGACCCACACACTCATCGCCGGCGGCACCAGCAGTGCCAGGGGCTCGCCCGGTTAGGGTGCCAGGCGCTCGCGCAGCCACTGGCCATCGGCGACAAGGGTATATCGCAAGCGGTCGTGCAGACGGCTCTTGCGCCCTTGCCAGAATTGCCAGTTGTCGGGCCTGAGCCGATAACCGCCCCAATGCGGCGGGCGCGGAGGCTGCAACAAAAATTGTGCGGCGTACCTGGCAGCATTGGCC
>JAIPCE010000339.1 GCA_021738345.1 Rhodoferax sp.
ATCACCCGCGGCGCAAAATTCATAAAACCTGCGCCACGATCTGGCTCTACCACGATGATGGTGTCAATAGTCAGGCGCGAGTCGCCCAGCAACAAGGTATCGCCCATCTTCAGGTTCAGCGCCTCCAGCAGCGTGGCATCGACCCAGGCCTGCCCTGGAGCCGGGATCGCGCGGGTGAGCGTGTCAGGCGTATCAGGCGCACTGGCAACCCGCAGCGCACCCCGCAGCGGATAGCCGGGCTCCACCACCTTCAGCGCCACCAGCTTGGCCGCGCCGCCTTGCGCATCGCCGGCACGCGCCATGGTCGGAAAGCCCATGGTCGACACAACAGACAATCCCAGTTCGCGTGCTTTGGTAGCGAAGGCTTCAGGCGCTGGGTTGTCACTGGACACCACGGCATCGCCTCCCAGAAGCTGGCGAGCGTCACGCTGCAGTCCGCCCTTGAGGCGGTCGGCAAAAAAGCCTACCGCGGTGAGTGCCGCCACCGCCAGTGTCACGGCCACAATCAATAGACGCAAATCGCCCGAACGCAGATCGCGCCACAGGGTGCGCCACCCCAGAGTCAAAAATGAAATTCTCATGGTGCTACCTTAGCGCATATCAAACATATGCATGCTGATGAGGGATTACCATGTGACACGAATGCCAATTTACAGGCGTTTCTGCACAATATGGGGGACCGCTTACCGGCGAACCCCGTCAGCGCGATACAAAATGAGAGAAAGTAGCGAGCATGTTGAATAGCCTCAGTATCAAATATCAAATTGGACTGGCCTTTGCCTGCCTGATGGGCGTCTTTGGACTCACCTTTCTGTTGATGGGCATTTTGTTGTCTCAATTGACAGCGGATGTCAGACAAATTAACCAGGTGACATTGCCCCACGTGCTGGTTGCAGACGAAATGGATTTGGCGCGGTCTGAGGTGCAGCAGTTCCTGACCGATGTGTCGGCAACCCATGACCCCGAGGGCTATAAGGATGCAGAAACCGCAGCCAGGACCTTTCACGCCGGGATTCAAAAATTTCGCCAGAATTACCAGGGTGATGCACAACGCACGCAACAGGTGGACAGGCTTGAAAGCGACTTCAACCGCTTCTACGCCTCTGGCAAAACCATGGCAGCGGCCTATATCAAGGACGGAATGGATGCCGGCAACCTCTTGATGAAAGGCACCAGCAGCTCGGTCGGATTTGACAAGGAGAGTGAAACCATTCGCAAGGCGCTGGAAGCCTTTCGCAAGCAGCAAGTTGCACAGGCCGATGCGGTCACCGCCGGCGCAGTCGTTGCCGCCGGCACCATGAACACCAGTATGGTGGGCAGTGCGTTGGTCGCACTGGTCTTGGCTGGTTTTTTCGGATGGACGATTACCCGCTCGATCACCGCGCCGCTGACACAAGCCGTTGAAATCGCCAGGACCGTAGCGTCCGGGGACCTGAGCCAGACCATCACCGCAACCAATACAAATGAAACCGGCATGCTGCTGCACGCACTGAAAGACATGCAACAGCGACTGACGGAGGTCGTTTGGCAGGTACGCAACGGCGCTGATGGGGTTGCGCTGGCCAGCAATGGCATTGAAAAGAGTGACCACGACCTTTCCACACGAACCGACAGCCAGGCGGCATCGCTCGAGCAGACCACAGCGGCGGTCACCGACCTCAGCGACAGAATCCGGCAAAACGCGAAGAATGCGCAGCAGGCCAATGACTTGGCCCTGACCGCTACGTCAATCGCCACCAAAGGTGGTGACGTGGTAGCCGAAGTGGTCAGCACCATGCGGGGAATCAACGAGTCATCACACCGGATCTCGGAGATTATTCAAGTGATCGACGGAATCGCATTTCAAACCAATATTTTGGCCCTCAATGCAGCCGTCGAAGCCGCCCGGGCGGGCGAGCAAGGCCGTGGATTTGCCGTGGTTGCCAGCGAGGTGCGATCCCTGGCCGGCCGGTCGGCGGCAGCCGCCAGCGAAATCAAGAATCTGATCAATGCCAGCGTCGAGCGGGTCGAGCAGGGCTCCCTGCAGGTGGACCGCGCCGGAACCACCATGACAGAAGTGGTGACCAGTATTCGGCAGGTGACAGAACTGATGGGAGAAATCAGCACCGACAGCCACCGCCAAAGTGAAGACGTTTCCCAGTTGGGCGAGGCCGTTACGCTGATGGACAGCATGACGCAACAAAACGCACAACTGGTGGAGCAAATGGCCATTGCAGCCGGCAGCCTGAAATCGCAGGCCGACGATCTGGTTCAAACCGTGGCCGTATTCAAATTGTCGGCAAGCTAGCCAAGCGGCACAGCTCTGGTTGCCAACTCAGGCAACTGCGCGCAACCTCGCGCCAGCCAGCTCCGGCTCGAGTTGCAGTCGCTCCAGCGCGCTGTAGCACAGGAACCGCTTGTGGGTTGCCCGCCCGATGGCGCACAGGCCTACGCGCTGGGCCACTTCCAGGCCCATTTCGGTAATGCCGCTGCGCGATACGACGATCGGCACGCCCATTTGCGCCGCCTTGATGACCATCTCGCTAGTCAACCGGCCCGTCGTGTAAAACACTTTGTCGGCACCGGACACGGATTCGCCGTCGGCCGACCGGTTCATCCACATCCACCCGGCGATGGTGTCAATGGCGTTGTGTCGACCCACGTCTTCGATGAAAACCAGCATCTCATCGCCTTGAAACAGCGCACAACCGTGCACCGAACCCGCGGCCTTGTAAATGCTTTCCTGCGTCCGAATCGCATTAACGATGCCGTAAAGCTGTGACTGGCGCAAGGTGGCCGGTGGCAGCGCAATGCGGTCAACGTCATCCATCAGCCCGCCAAACACACTGCCCTGCCCACACCCGGTGGTGACCACCCTCTTGGCCGTTCGCTGCTCGATGTCTTGAATGCCCTGGCGCGTTTTGACCGCAGCGGCACCAACCTCCCAATCGACCGTAATAGACTCAATGTCATGCACCGATTGGACCAGTCGCTGGTTGCGCAAGAAGCCCAGCACCAGCAATTCCGGATGACCACCCAGGGTCATCAAGGTAACCAGTTCGCGCTTGTCCACATACACCGTCAGCGCGCGCTCGCAGGGAATCGTGCTGCTGACGGTCTCACCCCACTCGTTGACCACCAGCACTTCGCGGGTCAACGGCGCATCTGCCTGGGTCAGTCGGGGAAGTTCAAAACCGGTCATGCTTGGGCAGGTTGAATGTCCACTACTTTTTGGGCTTGTCGACAACCGCCGCAGCAACAACCGGCGCAGGCGCTGCAGAAGCGGGTGCCGCCGGCACCGCTGGCGTGTACACAAACGCACCCGGGTCGACACAAGCCGACGCTGGAGCCGCAGCGGCCTTGGCGTCTTTGCCGGCGGGCTTGGCGACCTTATTGGTCCGGGCTGCAACCTTGTCTTGCGCTTTGCACAACAAATAGGCTTCCACCTTGCCGCCGTGTGCCGTCTTGGCAGCGGCTTCTGCAGCCTTCGCTTTGGCTTCGTCGCTGGGTGCCGGCAACTTGGCGAAGGCTGAACCTGCCAGCGCAAACGCTGCAACGCATACAAAAATCGACTTCATATTGGCCTCTGCTTGTTTTATGTTTGAACGGTAGACGGCGCTGCACCGCTGGCAGCGACTGCGCTGCGCTGCGCCGGCACACGACCGGCCTTGACGTCTTCATACCAGAGCTCATGGTGCTCTTTGGCCCAGGTCTCGTCCACGTAACCGGTCTTCATGCCCTCCAACGCACCCTCGGTGCCCAGCGTACCCAGATAGATGTGTCCCATGAACAGCACCACCATCAAAATATTGGACACTGAGTGCACCATGTGTGCCAACTGCATGGTGCTGCGTTCATAGTCAAGGCCGGGAAGTAGTTTGTCCATCACCAGGCCGGAGCCCACCACCACCAGACCCAAAACGAATACGCCGGCCCAGAACACCACTTTCTCTCCGGCATTGAAGCGGCCCGACTTGACCTCATGCTCGGAGAACATGCCGCCACCCTTCATCAACCAGTTCAGGTCACCCTTGGCTGGCAGGTTGTCCTTGACGAAAGTGCTGATCACGATCAACAGGGACACGGCAAACAGCGGTCCGGCAAAGTTGTGTGCATTCTTGAGCGCATAGGCCAACCAGCCAAACAGTGTGGTCCCAATGACGGGCAACAAGAAGAATTTTCCGAACGCCATGACCAGACCGGAAATCGCCAGAATGCTGAAGGCCGCTGCATTGACCATGTGCGCCGAACGCTCAAACGGCGTGAACCGCTCTATCAAACGCCCGGTCGGCTTGTCATGCAACTTGATGCATCCCACCCGCCAGTAAAACACCGCAATGGCCACCAGCACAATCAGGATGAAGGAGCCACCGTAGGGAATCAGCCAGTTGTTGCGCACCTGCCGCCATGCTTCCCCCGCATTCGTCAAACGCGAACCGGGGTACTGCACGAAGGGCTGAATCAGGTTGCCCGCCTCCGGCGCTTCGCTCCTGGGCAGGCTGCTGGTGCCAGTTACGCCACCACCAACCTGGCGCCACATCGGTGCGTTGTTGCCCGGTTGCACCTTGCTGCGCTCACCGTTGGTTTGCTTGGAGTAGTTGGGGTCGGCACTGGCTTCGGGCTGCACGTCCATGATGTTGGCACTCTGGACCGGTGCCGTCTGCGCCTGCGCGCAAACCGGCCCCAGCGTTCCAAACACAACACACAAGGTGGCAATCAATGAGCGCATCATGGTGGGTGCCTCTCAGTTCATTTTCGAATAGTCGTTTTGACTATTCTGCTGGCGCGCCTTCAAGTGCTGCTCCCAGCCCGTCTTGTCGCCCGCTTTCCAGCCGGGTGCAGTGAAGTTGCTGCCCGTGCCTGCAGAGGCGGGTGAATCTGATTTGGGCAGGCCCAATGCTTGCGGCTTCTCGCCGCACGCGGCCAATGTGGCCAATGCCGCCACTACAACAACATATCGCATCATGATTTGGCTCCTGTCTCTGGAGGCTGACCCGCCTTTTTGGAGCCGTAAGCGGTACCCCAGCCCCAC
>JAIPCE010000022.1 GCA_021738345.1 Rhodoferax sp.
CTAGTGACGGCAAGGCCTATGACCGGGATCCCCGCTCGATCGCCAAGCGCGCTGAAGCCTACCTGAAGGCCTCCGGCATTGGTGACACTGCCTACTTTGGTCCCGAGCCCGAGTTCTTCATTTTTGATGGCGTGCGCTGGAGCAACGAGCCCGGCAACGTCATGTTCGAGATTGAAGAATATGAGGCGCCCTGGAATTCAGGCGCCAAACTCGAAGGCGGTAACCGCGGCCACCGTCCCACCGTCAAGGGCGGGTATTTCCCAGTCCCCCCAGTGGACAGCACCCAGGACATGCGCGCTGAAATGTCGCTGATTCTTGAATCCCTGGGCATTCCGGTCGAAGTGTTCCACCACGAGGTGGCCGGCGCAGGCCAAAACGAGATCGGAACGCGCTTCAGCACCCTGGTTGAACGTGCAGATTGGACCCAGGTCTTGAAATATGTGGTGTGGAATGTTGCCAATGCCTACGGAAAAACGGCCACATTCATGCCCAAGCCCTATGCTGGCGACAACGGATCAGGCATGCACGTGCATCAGTCGATCTGGAAAGATGGCAAAAATCTGTTCGCCGGCGATGGCTATGCCGGACTGAGCGACTTTGCCCTGTACTACATCGGCGGCATCATCAAACACGCGCGTGCACTCAACGCCATCACCAACCCGGGCACCAACAGCTACAAACGTCTGGTTCCCGGTTTTGAGGCTCCAGTCAAGCTGGCCTATTCGTCGCGCAACCGCTCGGCCTCCATCCGCATTCCGTTTGTTGCCAACCCCAAGGGCCGCCGCATTGAAGCCCGTTTCCCCGATCCCTCTGCCAATCCCTACCTGTGCTTCTCGGCACTGATGATGGCCGGCCTTGATGGCGTCGAAAACAAGATTCACCCGGGCGAAGCTGCCACCAAGGACCTCTACCACCTGCCCCCGGAAGAGGACGCTAAAGTCCCAACCGTGTGCCACAGTCTGGACCAGGCCCTGGGCTACCTCAATGAAGACCGTGCCTTCCTGACCAAGGGTGGCGTCTTCACCGACTCCATGCTCGATGCCTATGTTGAGCTCAAGATGTCCGAAGTGACCCGTTTCCGCATGGCACCCCATCCGGTCGAGTACGACATGTACTACTCGCTGTAAAGCGCACAGTTCCACGGTCTGTGTGGTACAAAGAAGGGACGGCGCAAGCCGTCCTTTTTTTATTGAACCTGCCGGGTGCAAGGTGTATCCAACAGCGCGTGCGGGCCAGAGGATTTTGTAAACGGCCATTTATGCAGCATACTGACCGTTGCAATCGACAAGGGTCTCGGCCCAGAAACCCAGGGCGAAGGTTTCAGCCATCCCTGTTTGCTCTGGTCTGAGCGCCTTCTTGTATTGATACAGCATGAAAACCGATTTTTTGTTTCTATTCCTTGCAGCCACCTCTCTTGTACCCAGCGTGCAGGCACAAGATCGTATTTACCGCTGTGGCAACGAGTACACCAACACCGTGTCGGAGTCCCAGGCCAAGAACTGCAAGCTCATTTCGGGTGGCAATGTCACCATCGTACAGGCGCTGCGACCGCCCGCTCCGGCGACCCGGGTGGCCTCTGCCGGTCAGCGTGTTGACACGGTGGACCAGCGCGCCAAGGATTCAGATGCGCGCCTGATCCTCGAGGCCGAGTTGAAAAAGGCAGAAGCACGTCAGGCAGAGCTGCTCAAGGAGTACAACAACGGCGAGCCAGAAAAAATGGGTCCCGAGGCGCGCAACCACCAAAAATACCTGGACCGGGTTGCTGAGCTCAAAGCCAACATCGCTCGCAATGAAAGCGACATTGCCGGAATCCGGCGCGAGCTAGGCCGCGCCTCGCAAGCCTCCGGTGCATCCCGTTAACGCATACACCGACTTGGACACTTATTCAAACCGCTTTTGCGCGTATGACCTGCTCGCCACGCTGGTGGCGGTCGTGCGGCCCGACGGACGCGTGCTGTTCTCCAATTCGGCGCTCGAAGATGCGCTTGGGCTCTCACGTCGCAACATCGTGGGTTCGAACCTTGCTGAGGCATTTACCGAGCCTTCGCTGCTTCAAAACGCGCTGGAGGGTGCCCGGGAAAATGAATTCGAGGCCTTGCGCTATGACGCGTGGCTGAGGCGCCTGGGCCACGAACCCATCCCCTTGCACATCACGATCACCCGACCCGAACTCGTTGAAGAAATTCTTGTGGAAATGGTGCCCTTGGAGAAGCAGACGCGCCAGGACCGTGAGGAGCGCTTTGCCGAGCAGGCGCAAACCAACAAGGAGTTGATTCGCAACCTTGCGCACGAAATCAAGAACCCGCTCGGAGGCATTCGCGGTGCGGCGCAGCTCCTTGAAATGGAGATCGAATCCCCCGAGCTGATCGAGTACACCCAGGTCATCATCCACGAGGCAGACCGGCTGCAAAGCCTGGTGGATCGTCTGCTGGCACCTCACAGAAGACCGCATATGGTCGGGGACGTCAACATTCACGAAGTATGCGAGCGTGTGCGTTTTCTGATTCTTGCGGAGTTTCCCAGGGGTTTGCGCGTGGTGCGCGATTTTGATACCTCGATCCCCGAGTTTCGCGGTGACCGGGAGCAACTGATCCAGACCGTATTGAACATCGCACACAACGCCTGCCAGGCCTTGGCCGAGCGGATGGCAGCGGGGGATGCGGTGCTGACTTTTTGCACCCGGGTGGCGCGCCAGACCACCTTTGGCAAACAGCGCTACCGGTTGGCATTGGAATTGCATGTCATCGACAACGGACCTGGCGTGCCAGAGGCCATCAAAGACCGGATTTTTTACCCCCTGGTTTCGGGCCGGGAGGGCGGTTCGGGCTTGGGGTTGACCTTGGCGCAAACCTATATTCAGCAACACCACGGCTTGATTGAGGTGGACAGCGCGCCAGGCCGTACAGACTTCAAAATACTGATTCCTCTGCCGTGAGCGACAAACGAAGTGGCAAGGTGGGGGAGGCGGTTTCGGGGTATTCACAATTGCCAGAACGTAGGGAAATCAACAGATGAAGCCGATTTGGATCGTGGACGATGACCAGTCCATACGCTTCGTGCTTGAAAAAGCCTTGTTGCGAGAGCATTTGCCAACCCGCAGCTTCTCCAATCCGCGCGACGTGCTCGCAGCACTGAGTACCGCCACCGATGAGGAAGGTCCGCAGATCGTAGTCAGCGACATTCGAATGCCGGGTGGATCGGGCCTGGATTTGCTGGAGAAGCTCAAAGCCAAGCACCCGGGTTTGCCGGTCATCATCATGACTGCATTCTCCGACCTAGACAGCGCGGTGAGCGCCTTTCAGGGGGGCGCCTTCGAGTACCTGCCCAAGCCCTTTGACCTGCCCAAGGCAGTCGAACTGATTCGGCGTGCGGTCGAAGAAAGCCAGCGCGAGGAAGTGGCCGAGGAACGGATGGCCGAGGCGCCCGAGATGCTGGGGCAGGCGCCTGCCATGCAGGACGTGTTTCGTGCGATTGGCCGTTTGAGCCAAAGCAATGTCACGGTCATGATCACCGGTGAGTCGGGTTCTGGCAAGGAACTGGTGGCGCGTGCCCTGCACAAACATTCTCCGCGTGCCAACGGGCCGTTTGTTGCGATCAATACGGCTGCCATCCCCAAGGATTTACTCGAGAGTGAATTGTTTGGCCATGAACGGGGTGCCTTCACGGGGGCCCAGACCATGCGTCGCGGGCGCTTTGAGCAGGCCGATGGCGGTACGTTGTTTCTGGACGAAATAGGTGATATGCCGTTTGAGCTGCAGACCCGTTTGCTGCGGGTTTTGAGCGATGGCCATTTTTATCGGGTCGGCGGCCACAGCGCAGTGAAAGCCAATGTGCGGGTCATTGCGGCAACCCACCAGGATCTGGAGCAACGGGTCAAGGATGGCGTGTTTCGGGAGGACCTGTTCCACCGTCTCAATGTGATTCGGCTACGCTTGCCCGCGCTGCGCGAACGTAAGGAAGATATAGGCATGCTGACGCGGCACTTTTTGCAGCAAAGTGCCAAGCAGTTGGGCATTGAACCCAAGCGCATTTCAGATGCCGCCCTGGTGTGGCTCGAAGGTTTTGGATTTCCGGGCAATGTGCGCCAACTGGAAAACATCTGCCATTGGCTCACCGTGATGGCACCGTCGCAAGTGATTGATCCCAAAGACATGCCGCCCGAGGTGGGCGTGCTGGCGCCTGAGGCTGCAACGCCTGCCATGGGGTCTGCGCCAGCCCAGGTGCCTAGCGCTTTTGCGCGGCCGGTGTCTGCGCCGGAACAAGCCCTTGTGGGTGCCGCGCCTGGGCCTGACGAGGTGGCCATGCCGCCACAGACTTTGTCGTCAAGCGGCTGGGAAACCGACTTGCATGCCGAAGCAGCACAGTTGCTGAGCACTGACCGCAGCGACGTGTGGGACCTGCTTACGCGCAGGTTTGAGTCCCGGCTGATTCTTGCCGCGTTGGCAAGCACCAAAGGACGCCGGATCGAGGCAGCACAAAAATTGGGAATCGGTCGCAACACCATCACCCGTAAAATTCAGGAGCTTGGTCTGGAGTGAATTGAACCTTGGCTGCATGGCACCCGCTACCCTGGTTCATTCTCACAGCACTGTGCACAATTTCGCACTACAACCTACTTAACGGAGATCGCCATGCGCATCGGAGTACCTAAAGAGATCAAAAACCATGAATACCGTGTCGGATTGACACCTGCGAGCGTGCGCGAACTGGTGGCCCACGGCCATCAGGTGATGGTGCAAGAGAACGCTGGAACTGCCATTGGCCTTGACGATGCCCAGTATGTGGCGGCAGGGGCCGAGATGCAGGGCTCCGCGGCAGACATCTTTGCGCGCGCCGAGATGATCGTCAAGGTCAAGGAGCCGCAAGCCGTGGAATGCGCCATGCTGCGCCCGGGTCAGATTCTTTACACCTATTTGCACCTGGCCCCCGATCCCGAGCAAACCGCAGCACTGGTGAAATCGGGTGCGGTGTGTATCGCCTATGAAACCATAACCGGGCCCGGCGGTGGTTTGCCGCTGCTTGCCCCCATGAGCGAGGTGGCGGGACGTATGGCCATACAGGCCGGCGCGACCTACCTGGAGAAAGCGCACGGTGGGCGTGGCCTGTTATTGGGCGGTGTGCCCGGCGTGGCACCTGGGCATGTGGTGATCATTGGTGCAGGTGTGGTCGGCACCAATGCGCTGCAGATGGCAGTCGGCTTGGGTGCGCGTGTGACCGTGCTCGACAAGAATATGGACCGGCTGCGACACTTGGACCTGATTTTTGGCAACCGCATCAGCACGGTGTATTCCACGGCCGCAAGCATTGAAGACGCAATTCTGGATGCCGATCTGGTGGTGGGAGGCGTCCTGGTACCGGGCGCCGCGGCGCCCAAGCTGGTCACGCGCGGCCATATTTCCCGCATGAAGAAGGGCGCTGTCGTGGTCGACGTGGCGATTGACCAGGGGGGCTGCTTTGAGACTTCCCACGCAACCACCCATGCTGAACCCACCTATGTGGTGGATGGCGTGGTGCACTATTGTGTCGCCAACATGCCGGGAGCGGTGGCACGCACCTCCACCTTTGCGCTTAACAACGCCACGATCGGACACGCCATATCCTTGGCCGACAAGGGTTGGAAGCAGGCCTTGCGTGACAATGTGCACCTGCGCAATGGACTCAATGTCTGCGAAGGAAAGGTCACCTACGAGGCCGTGGCGCACGACCTGTCGCTGCCATATGTGACGGTCGACAGCGTCTTGGCCTGAAGGTCAGTCAAGGGTCAGCACGACCGGGGCATGGTCGCTCGGCCGCTCGTTTTTGCGCGGTGCCTTGTCGATGGCACAGGCGCTGGCCCGGGACTTGAGGGCCTGGCTGAGCAGGATGTGGTCAATGCGCAGGCCGCGATTGCGGCGGAAGGCCATGTCCCGATAGTCCCACCAAGAATAGCTCTTGGGCGACTGTTCAAACAAGCGAAAACTGTCGTGTAATCCGAGTGACACCAGGGCGCGCAACTGGTAGCGCTCTTCGTCAGTGCAATGGATGCTGTCTTTCAGCCCGACCGGGTCCCAGACATCCTGGTCGTCAAAGGTGATGTTGAAGTCGCCCATGAGCACTAGTTTGGCATGTTCGGCCAATTCCTGTCGAAGCCAGTCGCGCAAGCCTTTAAGCCACGCCATCTTGTACTCAAACTTGTCGCTGCCGGGTGCCTGCCCATTGGGAAAATAGGCCCCTATGACACGAATTTCTGCAGTGGCGTCTGGTGCTGGCGCAGGGTCGAGCACGGAGGCGGTGATGACGCGCGCCATGTTGTCTGAAAACCCCGGAATGTTTCGCACCACGGCCACCGCAGGCGCACGCGACACAAGCGCCACACCGTTGTAAGTCTTTTGCCCAAAACACTGCGTCTGATAGCCAGCAGCAGCAAACGCCTCAGCGGGAAATTTGTCGTCCGTCAACTTGAGCTCTTGCAGTGCCAGCACGTCGACCGGGTTTTTCTGCAGCCAGTCCAGCACCTGCGGCAGGCGTACAGAGAGAGAGTTCACGTTCCAGGTGGCGAGTCGCATAGGAGTTGCAAGTTGTTGATTTTTTATGGTGGCAGGAATTCAGGTTTATGGGGCGGGCTGCAGGTCGGTTACGACCATCTTGCCTGCTCCCTGGGTCGCATTGAATCGGATTTTGTCTCCGACTTTGAACTTGTCGAGTGACGCCAGGTCTTTTGCAACAAACACCATTGTCATCGGTGGCATATCGAGGCTCTTGATTTCCCCGTGTCGGATCGTGATCTTGCCGGCGGCCTTGTCTACTTTGCGGATTTCTCCCTGGGCCCAATCGGACGGGCCTTGCACCGCGGTCTGGGCCGGGCCAAGCAACGGGGCGGCAAGCGCCGAAATGATCAAAAATTTGAGAAGTGAATGCATGGGTGTTTTCCTGTTGATATATTCCTACCTTGCAGCCGACTTTTTGGCGGCGACCCGGATTTCACCTTTCATGCCGGGGTCATAGTGGCCGGGGTGAAGGCAGGCCACATGCACCGCACCGGCGGTGCTGAACTTCCAGACCATCTCGCCGGTCTTGCCGGGAGCCAGACTGAGCATGTTGTCATCGTCATGCTCCATCTCGGGAAATTTCTTCATTGCCTCGTAATGGGCGTCAAGATCCGGTTTGCTGCCCAGCACAAACTCATGTTTGAGCTTGCCTGAGTTTTTGACCACGAAGCGGATGGTCTCGCCTTGCTTAACTGCAAAGCGCGCGGGTATGAACCGCATACTGTCGCGCATCTCGACTTCGACCGTTCGGGTGACTTCTTCCGCTTTGCCAGCCTCGCCTATGGTATCGGCACCGTGGCCATGGCCGCCGGAGTGTGTGCCATTTGCCACGGCTGCAAGCGACAGGCAGGTGGCCAGAAAGCCCATCAGTGTTTTGGCGTGTTTCATTTGTTCCTTTGTCAGTGTGGAGTTGGGTGCGCAATGGGGGTGGATCGGGGGGTGGACTAGTGGCCGGAGTGGCCCGAGTTGGCCTTAGGCTTGGGTTTACGGACCTGGACTTCAATCGTTCTGTCTGGCACCGTGCGGCTGGGCAGGGTGTGCGCCCCCGCAGAAGGGTCACGCACCGGTTCTGCCAGCGTCCCGGTCCACTCGTAAGCGACCGTTCCCTGGGGATGCTTGAACCAGCCAGGGTCTTTGTAGTCGCCGGGCTTTTGGTCTTTGCGAACCTTGAGCACACTGAACATGCCGCCCATTTCGAGGCTTCCGAAAGGTCCCTGCCCCGTCATCATGGGTGCCGTATTGTCAGGCAGAGGCATTTCCATCTCGGCCATATCGGCCATGCCGCGCTCGCCCATTACCATGTAGTCTGGAATCAGCTTGGCGATTTTCTTGGCCACGTCGCGGTGATCAACACCAATCAGCGTCGGGACGTTGTGCCCCATTGCGTTCATCGTGTGGTGGCTCTTGTGGCAATGAAAGGCCCAATCCCCCTCTTCGTCCGCCACCAACTCCAGTTGGCGCATTTGGCCCACGGCGACATCGGTGGTGACCTCGTGCCAGCGCGCACTGCCGGGGGTGGGGCCGCCGTCGGTACCGGTCACCATGAACTCGTGCCCATGGATATGGATCGGGTGATTGGTCATGGTCAGGTTGCCGACCCGAATGCGGACCTTGTCGTGGGTGCGCACGTTAAAGCTGTCGATCCCCGGAAACACACGGCTGTTCCAGGACCAGATGTTGAAGTCGAGCATGGTCATGATTTTTGGCGTGTAGCTGCCCGGATCGATGTCGTAACTGTTGAGCAAAAAACAGAAATCGCGGTCTACCTCGTCGATCAGCGTATGCCTGGCTTTGGGATGGGTCACCCACATTCCCATCATCCCCATCGCCATTTGCGTCATTTCGTCCGCATGGGGGTGGTACATGAAAGTGCCGGGACGGCGCGCCATGAACTCATAAACAAAGGTCTTGCCGGGTTGAATGGCAGCTTGGGTCAGCCCACCAACGCCATCCATACCGCACGGCAAGCGCTGCCCGTGCCAGTGAATACTGGTGTGCTCGGGCAGTTTGTTGGTGACAAAAATTCGCACCCTGTCGCCTTCAACCACTTCGATCGTTGGGCCGGGTGACTGGCCGTTATAGCCCCACAGGTGCGCCTTGAAGCCCGGTGCCATCTCACGCACCACAGGTTCTGCCACCAGATGAAACTCTTTCACACCTTGGTTCATGCGCCAGGGCAGGGTCCAGCCATTGGGGGGTTACCACCGGGTTGTAGGGGCGCCCGGTGGCTGGTACGAGCGGTGGCATGGTGTCTGGGCTTCCCTGCATTACCGGCTCAGGCAGTGCCGCCATGGCGACCCGGCTGACTGCCGTGGCAGCAACAGCACCGGCCAGGCCTGCAGTCTGGATAAAAAATCTTCTTGAACGCATCAACCTACCTCGCAATCAGTTAGGGCTGCAAAATGCAGGTTCGCAAGTGCCAGCATCGGCCTGCAGCCTGCATCAATGTGCAGCATCGCCATCCCCGTTGACCGTTGGCGTCGCACGGTTGGCGGCCATCGCAGTCGCTCGGCCAATCTGCGACGCCTGTAGTGCGGCATCGGCCAACCAAAACTGCTGCTCTGCCGCGATGGCGGCCATCACGCTCGCCACCTGGTTGCGGCTTTCGGCCAACAGCTCGAACACACCGATGAGCATTCCGTTGTAGCGCAAAACACTTTCGTCGGCAATCAACTGCCGCAGTGGCAGCACTTCGGTCCGGTAGTGCCAAGCAATATCAAACGCTGTGCGATAGGCCGAGTAACTTTCGCGCAGGTTGGAGTCTGCCGCATGCACGGTGGCCTCAAGATGGCGCGCGGCGGCCAGTGTGTGCGCATTCATGGCATCACGGCGTATTCCACCAAAATCAAAGAGCGGGAGCTTCAGGCTGATCTCATAGCCACTGCCTTGGCTTGAGGTTCCTGCCGCGTTGTCATAAGAAGTGGTTTGCCCGAAGCCGATTTCCACATCCACCAGACTGGTGATCTGATTGAGCCCTTGTGCCTTGGCTGCCGCTTCCAAGGTGGCCTGGGCCAGCTTGACATCCATCCGGCCGGCACGGGCCGCCCTGCTGACCGCATCGGCGCTGCGCGGCACTTTCGGCAAATCGGGCAAGCGGTCTGGCAACTGGAGTTGGCCGGCCTGCGCTGCACTCAGACCCAGCGCACGGACCAGGGCTTCGGTGCTGGCCGAAACCTCGTGCTGGGCGATCGCCTTTTGGGTGGCTGCGTTGGCATAAAAGGACTGTTGCCGGGCACGTTGCAACTTGCTGAAATTGCCCACAGCCTGCATTCGCCTGGCCAGCTCTGCGCTGGCCTCGGCCGCGTCAAAGACTTGCTGCACGTAGACTTGGTTCTGTCTGGCGGCCACCGCCTTCACCCAGGCCTGTCGAACCAGAGTCACATGGTCGATCACCGAATTTGTCAGTTGCAGTTGGGCCCGTGCAATGCCGCGCTCGGCCACCGCCATGCGCAGGGGAATGGTCAACACGTCGAGCAAGCCAAAGCTCAAGCGCCTGCCAATTTCCACTTCGTCGAGCATTGTGGAGCGCTCAAAACTGACGCTGGGGTTGGGAATACGCCCGGTCTGGGCGGCTTGCGCGGCCTCAGCCCAATGGCGCGCCAACAGGGCTTGCAGCGCGGAATTGTTGACCAATGCCAGTTGCACGGCATGGTCCTGGCTCAGTGGGTGCGCCAGGAAGTGTGCCGCCTTGCGCTCTTGTGCACTGCGCTGTTCCGTGCTGTGTGCCAGTTGCAAGCTGGCATTTGAGAACTCGCTGAGGTCCTGATTGACCTGACCCACAAGGTCTTCGACATTCACGCTGCTGCAAGCCGTCAGCACCAGTGCCGCACAGCTTGCAATTGCAGTGACAAGTCGCCGACTTTTGCGATGGCCACCGGCGCTGTTCATTTTCCGGCCCCAGGCAAGGCGCGGTCGGGCGGGCGATCCACCGGCGCTGGCTGCTGAATTTCCCGGGCATACGCGCGCCATCCCCCGATCTGTTGAACCCGTTGATTGGCATCTTGCCAGGAGTCAAGCGCCTGGTCTGCATAGCCACGGTATCTTGAAAAGATGGAAACAAATTCCGGCAGGGGTGGTGCCGGGGCGGCTTCGGATTGCGGCTTCGCCGGATCAGACTGCCCCAATGCTGCCGCGCTACTGAGCAAGGCAAAAGCCGCCGCCAGACACGTCGATGTGCGAAAAAATTGCATGGATTCCCCAAGTCGTCTAAAGTGCTGAACCAGCTCTGCACGCAGAGCCTAGTTGCAAGGAAAGTATGCTGCCACCCATGGCAAGCCGAAAAAAATTCCAAGCTTAGACTGCCAAAGTGTGGGGGCTTTGCCACCCTAGGAAAGTAGGGTCAAATATGCAGCGCCGCCAACACGCCGACCACTAGCCCCACGCCACCGGCTGCGAACATGGCGTATTCGAGCCACCTTTTCTTGGTCAATAAGGCAATTGCGGCCAGCGCAATGCTGACCTGCAGGACCGTGGTGGACTGCGCCCAGCGATGGTGCTGGTGCATTTGCTCGTCACTTTTGCGGTCCCAATCGGTGGCCTCGGCTTCAAGCCGTTCCGCCACCACCTTGATTTCCCCCTTCTCCTTTTCGTAGCGGTCGACCTTGGCCTGGTACTTGGCCTTGTCGACCTCACCCGGTGCCATATCGCGCGACATTTCGGCGAGAGACTGCTTGGTGCTCTTGGACTGGAAGTAATTCCACTGGTTGGACGCTTCGGTCTTCTTGATTGCGGCGTTGTTCTTGAACAGGCCTGCGTTGGCCTGGGTGGCGCCGCCCATGTAACCAAAGACGGCGCCAACCGTGGCAATGATGGCGGTGAACATGGCAATCTGGTTGATCATGCCGCCGGCTGAACCATGGTCGCCGTGGCCCCCCTTTTGCGCATGTTCCAACTCGTGGTCGTGCGGGCCGTGCACATGAAAACCGTGTCCTGACATACTATTTTCCTTAATGGTGGTGGTTGATATAGCGCACAAAGCAATAGGCCAGCCCGGCGGACGAGGTGTGGCATTCGCGTTGTGCTTCGATCCATTGCGGCCCCAGGATGGGGGCAAAGGCATCGCCTTCAAAGGCCTGGTCGATTTCGGTGATTTCGGCGCTGTCGGCCAGTGGCAGTGCCTGTGCGTACAGCTCTGCGCCACCGATCACCCAGGCATCGCTGGCCGTGGCACAGAGTTCGAGCGCCTGCGGCAGATCGCGCGCATGCAGAGCACCTGCCGCACTCCATTGCGCCTGGCGGCTGACAACGATATTGGTGCGTCCCGGCAAGGGCCGAAAGCGCACGGGTAGCGAGTCCCAGGTCTTGCGGCCCATCAGGACCGGGCAGCCCAGCGTTAGCCGCTTGAAATGGGCCATGTCCTCTGGCAGATGCCAGGGCAGCGCATTGTTTTTGCCAATGACGCCATTGGCGGCGCGGGCCATGATCAGGTGCAAGCGCATGCTGTAGCTCAGACCGCGACCGGAGCCTTGATGGCCGGGTGGCAAGCGTAGTCCAGCACCTCAAAGTCCTCATACCGGTAGTCGAACAGCGATTCCGGGCAGCGTTTGATGTGCAGGCGAGGGTAGGGCAACGGGGTGCGACTGAGCTGCAGGGCGACCTGTTCCTGGTGGTTGCTGTAAATGTGGCAGTCGCCGCCGGTCCAGATGAAATCGCCCACTTCGAGCTGGCACTGCTGGGCCACCATGTGGGTCAGCAGGGCATAGCTTGCAATGTTGAACGGCACGCCCAGGAAGATGTCGGCGCTGCGCTGGTACAGCTGGCAACTGAGCCGGCCCTTGCCGCCTGGCTCGGTAGCCGGTGCCACATAAAACTGAAAAAAGGCGTGGCAGGGCATCAGGGCCATCTTTTGCAGGTCGGCCACATTCCAGGCGCTGACAATGATGCGCCGTGAATCGGGATTGCTCTTCAGGGTCTTGATGACTTCGGCCATCTGGTCAATGTGGCCGCCGTCCGGCGTCGGCCAACTGCGCCACTGCACGCCATAGACTGGACCCAGTTCGCCGTCGTCACGCGCCCATTCGTCCCAAATGCTGACACCACTCTCTTTGAGCCAGTTGTTGTTGGACGAGCCGCTGAGAAACCACAAGAGTTCCTGAATGATCGAGCGCAGATGTACCTTTTTGGTGGTCACGAGCGGAAAACCGGCGTTCAAATCAAAACGCATCTGGTAGCCGAATACGCTTTTGGTGCCAGTACCAGTGCGGTCGGGCTTGAACACGCCGTGGCTATCGACGTGGCGCAGGAAGTCATCGTATTGGGACGGGACGGTGTCCCGCCGTAACACCCGACCCGGATTCATGAGTGACTGCGGGTCTAGCGCCTGTTTGATGCTGCGCATCAGGTTCAGTGCGACAGGTGACTTGTAATGTTCCAGCTTCTCGCGCTTGAGGCTTCCAATGCCATGCTCCGCTGAAATCGAGCCGCCAAACTTGGCCACCGCATCGAATACCAGCAGGTTGATCGCATTTTCCTGGTCACGCAAGAAGGCGGCTGCGTCGCTGCCCTCGGGCGCCTGCACGTTGTAGTGCAAATTGCCGTCACCCAAATGCCCGTAGTTCACCAGCCGGGCGCCAGGAAATGCCTGCTGTAGCGCGGCGTCGGTCTCGCTGACGAACTCTGGAATGCGCGATACCGCAATCGAGATATCGTGCTTGATATTGAGACCCTCCTGGGCCTGCGCGAGCGGAATGCTCTCGCGGATGTGCCACAGGGCGTGCGCCTGGCTGATGTTTTCTGCTACCACCGCGTCGGCAACGCAAGCCTGCTCCAGCGCAACTTCGAGCAAGCGCTCAAAGCGTTGGCGGGCATGCTCCAGCGATTCATGGTCCGAGTTCTCGATCACCACGCAGTAGGGTGTGCTGTTCCATAGCGGAACCCGCTGCTGGGGAAAGTGCTTGACCACCAGACTCAAGGCAAATTGCCCCATGACTTCAAAGCCGGTCAGACCGGAGCCCAGATGCTGATGGGCCAGCCCCAACAGGGAGACGGCTGCCTCCAGGCTGGGAACAGCCGCCAGTGCCGTCAGCTGCCCCGCTGGCAGTGGGTACAGCTTCATGGTGGCCGCAGTAATGACCCCCAACGTGCCTTCGGACCCGATAAAGAGGTGGCGCAAATCGTAGCCGGTATTGTCCTTGCGCAGGCCCGAAAGCCCATCCCAGACGTCACCTTGCGCAGTGACGACTTCGAGCCCCAGGCACAGCTCACGCGTGTTGCCATAGCGCACGACCTGGGTGCCGCCTGCGTTGGTGCCCAGATTGCCGCCGAGCGTGCAACTGCCTTCGGACGCCATGCTCAAGGGGAACAAAAAGCCTGCTGCCTCGCAGGTCTCCTGAATGGTTTGCAGGACGCAACCCGCCTCCACGGTAAGGGTCAGGTTGGCAGCATCGAGCGCACGCACCCGGTTGAGGCGTTGCAGGCTCAATACAACCTGGGTTCCGCTGGAGTCTGGGGTCGAGCCCACCACCATGCCGGTGTTGCCACCTTGCGGCACCATGCTGACGCGGTGCGCTGCGCACGCCCGGACCACGGAGCTGACTTCTTGCGTGGTGGCGGGTCGCACCACTGCCAGTGCCTTGCCCTGTTCGCGCTTGCGCCAGTCCTGCTCGTAGGCACTGAGGTCTCCCTCGGTCAAAACATGGGAGTCGCCCACAATGCGGCGAAGAGTGTCGAGCAATTCCATTGGATGGGTCATGGTGTTTGCGCAGAAATATCGGGGGGAAGCGCCGCTTTGGTGCTGCCTAGCCGCAAACGGACATGCAGTGCACAGGCGACAAACAGCATCAGGCAAAGCACGACCTCTGCCATGGCAAGAAAATTGCTGGGCGGCTTGTCGCTGTAAGCACGCACGACGCCTTCGGTGAAGTACAGCCACACCAGCAAACTGACCCAGCGGTAGGTGTACATGCGGTTTTTCAGCAACCCTGCCAAAGGGATGCACAGGGGAAGCGCCTTGAGTGCCAGCCAGCTACCGCCAGGTCGCAAGGGGGCCAGCAGCAGTTCCCAGGCCAGACTCAGAATAATCAGGCCCAAAAGGCTGCCCACCGCAAGCCAGCGGGTGAGTTTGACGGTGTGGGTAGGTTGGGCGGTGTTTTGCATGAAGGGTGGCATCATAGCGGGATGAGCACGCACCTTTCCCGATTCAGAGCCTGGCTGCAGGACGTCGCGCATGTTCCCTGGTTCATCGCCTTGCTGACGTTGCGCGAGCGTTTTCGGGAGGATCGCCTGGGTCTGACCGCCAGCAGCCTGACCTTTACCACCACGATTGCCCTGGTGCCCCTGATTACCGTGGCGCTGGCGGTGTTTACCGCTTTTCCCATGTTTGCCAAATTTCAGGATGTGCTGCAAAAATGGTTGATAGAAAGCCTGGTTCCTGACAACATTGCGCGACAGGTGCTGGGCTACCTCAATCAGTTTGCGGGCAAGGCCAGCAAGCTTGGGGCAGCAGGGCTTGCGGTTTTGCTGGGGACAGCGCTGGCGTTGGTGTTCACCATTGACCGTACCCTCAACACCATTTGGCGTGTGCGCAAACCCCGCCCGTTTGCGCAGCGGATGCTGATTTACTGGGCCGCCCTGACCCTGGGACCCCTGTTGCTGGGCGTGAGCTTGAGCATCACCTCTTACGCGGTGTCGGAGTCCAAAGGCCTGGTCGGGGTCCTGCCCGGAGGCGTTGGCCTGTTGCTCGATCTGCTGCAGTTTGCTGTCGTGGCCGGCGGCATGGCAGCCCTATTTCGCTTTGTTCCGAATACCGATGTGCGTTGGGGCCATGCCTGGATGGGTGGCTTTTTTGTGTCGACCGGGCTCGAGGTGGCAAAAAAGATTCTCGCCTATTACCTGGCAAAGGTTCCCACGTATTCTGTGGTGTACGGGGCATTTGCCACCGTGCCGATCTTGTTGGTATGGATTTATGTAGCCTGGGTGATCGTGCTGCTGGGGGCGGCGCTGACGGCCTATGTGCCGAGCCTGCTGGCCGGGCGTGCCCGGCGCCAGTTTTTGCACGGTTGGCAGTTTCAGGTGGCACTGGAAGCCTTGCAGCAGCTCGATGCCGCACGCCACAGCAATGCCAAAGGCCTCGGTCTGGAACAACTGGGGGCAGACCTCAAACTCGATACCTTGCGTCTGGAGCCGGTGCTGGAGGCGTTGATGTCACTGGACTGGGTGGGGCAACTGAGCCAGTCCGTCGAGCATGTGGGGCCGGCCCGCTTTGTGCTGCTGGTTGACCCTGAGGTCACGCCGCTCGATCCGCTGGTGCAGCGGCTGTTATTGGACCGCAATGTCGTGACCGAGCAGTTTTGGCACCGCTGCCAGTGGCGCAACACCACGTTGCGGGCGGTGCTTGCCAGTCAAGGCGCCTGATACAGCTCGGAGCTTTGCGATAGCGGCTGGGCCGGCTTGGCTATTGGGGTTTCAAAAAATCACGGATTGCAAACAGCGTTTCCTCGGGAGTCTCGGTCATCTGGTGGTGGCCCACGGGCAGGCTGACCACCTCGGTCGTCTTGCCATGTTTGCGGGCGGCGTCTATCAGGGGCTTGGCGGCCTTTTCCTGGGTCATCTGGTCTTGCGAACCCAGCACAAACAGCACCGGGCAGGTGATGCCCGCCATCGCCACCTCGCCGTTGGCGTAGCTGTTGCAGGCGGCAAAGCCACGGTAAAACACGTTGACGTCGGGGTTACTGGCCAATACCCTGCGACCCAGCGCGAAACTGGCGCCATAGACCCAGGTGCCAGGCCCCAGGGCCGACGGTGGTGCGGCCAGCGTGCTGCGAGAAAACACATTGACCAGCGTCAGGGCTTTCAGGGGGTCGGCCACCGAAGCATCGAGCAAGACCTGCGACACCTTCATGGGATAGGCGGTACCGACCAGGACCAGATGGCTGACGCGTTGCTTGAGCCGCGCCGCCGCCTCCAGCGCAATCAGTGATCCCCAACTGTGCCCCACCAATGCGGCGCGGTCCACACCGACCGCATCCAACAAGGCGGCAATGAAATCAGCGGCCGCATCCACCGTAGCGGGAGCCTCGCCGGCGCTGCGGCAATGGCCCGGCAGGTCGACCGCGAGCACATTCCAGCCGTGGTGGGCCAGGTAGCGGCTCTGCAAGATCCAGACGCTGTGGTCATTGAGCACACCGTGAATGAATACCACGGTCGGCTTGGCAGCGTCCCAGGGCTTGCCACCCGTGTAGCAGTAGGTTTTGGCGTTGTTGACAAGCAGTTCCATGGTCAGACACCCGCTTTCTCGGCAGCCTTGAGCGCACGTTTGAGGTCATCGATCAAATCATCAGGGTCTTCGAGTCCGATCGACAGGCGAATCGTGCCCTGCCCGATGCCGGCACCCGCCAGCGCTTCGTCACCCATGCGGAAGTGGGTTGTGCTGGCCGGGTGAATGACGAGGCTGCGGCAGTCGCCCACGTTGGCCAGGTGGCTGAATATCTTTAGCGTCTCGATAAATTTTTTACCTTGCTCCCGGTTGCCTTTGAGGTCAAAGCTGAACACCGAGCCGGCACCGCGTGGCAATAGCTTTTGCGCCAGGGCATGGCTGGGGTGGCTTGCCAGCAGCGGGTGTCCGACCCGCCCGACAAATGGTTGACTGGCCAGGAATTGCACCACCTTTTCGGTGTTGTCCATGTGCCGCGCCATACGCAGACCCAAGGTCTCTATGCCCTGCAAGATCAACCAGGCCGAATGTGGACTCAGGCAGGCACCAAAGTCGCGCAGGCCCTCGCGCCGGGCGCGCAGCAAAAACGCACCGACCGTGCTTTCCTCACTAAAGTTCATATTGTGAAAGCCGGCATAGGGCGCTGCCAGCTCCTCAAATTTTCCGCTCGTATCGAAGGCGCGCGCCCAGTCAAAACTGCCTCCGTCCACCACGATGCCGCCAATGACAGTGCCATGGCCGGACAAAAACTTGGTGGCTGAGTGGTAGACCAGATCGGCTCCGAGCGCGAGCGGCTGCATCAGCCACGGTGACGTCAGCGTCGAGTCCACCAGCAAGGGCACGCCGGCCGCGTGGGCAATGGCCGCCACGCCAGGAATGTCCAGCACATCGAGCCCCGGGTTGCCCACGGTTTCGCCGAAAAACAACTTGGTGTTCGGTTGCACCGCGGCGCGCCAGCCGTCCAGATCGCCTGGCTGCACAAAGCTGGTGTCTATGCCAAAACGGCGCAGGGTGTAGTGCAACAGATTTTGCGAGCCACCGTAAAGGGCGGTGCTTGCCACAATATGGGAGCCCGCGCCCATCAGCGTGGCAATGCTCAGGTGCAGCGCCGCCTGGCCGCTGGCGGTGGTGATGGCCCCGATTCCACCTTCAAGGGCCGCCACGCGCTGCTCCAGCACCGCGTTGGTGGGGTTGCTGATGCGGCTGTATACATGGCCGGCACGTTCCAGGTTGAATAGCGACTGTGCGTGCTCGCTCGACTCGAACACAAACGAGGTCGTCAGGTGTATTGGCACGGCGCGCGCGCCGGTGCTCGGGTCTGGGGCGGCCCCTGCGTGCAGGGCCAGGGTGTCAAAGCCGGGATCGGCGTAGCCGGGCATAGGATTCTCCAATTGCAGTCAGCGAAAATAGCGCCATTGTGGGCTATATTTGGAACTGCATTTTCCAAGCTTTTTACCCGGGTCCTCACCATGAAAGTCAGTGATATTTTGCGCGTCAAGGGCAATACGCTCTATACCGCGACCCCCGATCAGCCGCTGTCGCAGGCTTTGGCGTTGATGTCCGAGCAAGACATTGGTTCACTGGTGGTCATGGAGCATGGTGACTTGGTGGGCATGCTGACGTTTCGCGAGGTCATCGCCCAATTGGTCAAGAGTGGCGGGGTCATAGGCTCTACCCTGGTGCGTACCGCCATGGACGACCATCCGTTGACCTGTACCCTGGCAACCGACATGGACGAGGTGCGCCGCATGATGCTGGACCGCCATGCGCGCTACATGCCTGTCATGGACCACCGCATGCTGATGGGGGTGATCAGTTTTTATGACGTGGCCCGGGCCGTTGTAGATAGCCAGAATTTTGAGAACAAAATGCTCAAGGCCTACATTCACGACTGGCCGGACGGCGAAGACCCCAAGGCCGCACAGTCCTGAAGTTCGACGGTTTACTGCTTGATCGCTTCCACCTGAACAATCAAACGTACATTCTTCGGAAAGCCCCAGTCCACGCCGTAGTTCATGCCAAAGGCCGTGCGGTCGATGGTGGTCTCGAAATCGCCACCACAGACTTCGCGTTTGACCATCGGGTTGTCGTAGCAGTTGAACTGGCTGGCCTTGAGTGTGACAGGCAGGGTTTTGCCGAGCAAGGTCAGGTTGCCGGAGACTTCTGACACTTTGTCGCCATTGAAAACAAACTTGCTGGACTCGAACTTGATGGTCGGGTACTTGGCCGCGTCAAACAGATCGGGGCTTTGCAGGTGGGTGTTGAAGGGCGCAAAGCCGGTGTTGACCGAGGTGGTGTCGATGGTCACGCTGACCTTGCCGGTTTTGGCGGCGCGATCGAGCTCTACCGAACCTTCCTTCTTGTCAAAGCGCCCACGGTTGGTCGAGGTGCCAAAATGGCCGATCTCGAACGTGACATAGGTGTGGCCCGGGTCAAAGGCATAGGTCGCCGGTGCGGCGTGGGCCGGGGCAGCCAAGGTGATCGCAAGAGCGCCAACGGTGCCAAGGGCTAAAAGGGTTTTACGCATGGGTTTTCTCCAGAAAAGTAAGGAACAAGGAAACAAAATTAAAATTTGCCCACGCCGTTGAGCGCGAGCTTGAACTTGACCTGCACATCGTCAGCCACCGTCGAGGTGTCGGCCCAATCGCCATCGCCGACAGAAAATGCCAGGCGCTTGATCGGAAAGGTTCCGCTGGCAACCGTGCTGGCGCCGTTGGCCGCCAAGCTGACCGGGATCACCACGTCACGCGTGTTGCCCTTGATGCCTAGCTTGCCGCTCACCTCGAATTTGCCCGGTCCCACGCTTTTGATGGCGCTGGACTGGAAAGTTGCCTGCGGAAACTTGGCCGTATTGAACCAGGGTGCCTTGGGTAGCTCGGAGTCCACTTCGGGTGCGCCGAGGGTGGCGCTGGCGATGTCCACCGTCAACGCAATTTTGGAAGTCGCCAATTTGGCGGGATCAAACACAATTTGCGCTTCGAATTTCTTGAAACGCCCCTCCACCGGCACGCCCATTTGTTTGCTCACAAAGCTGATTTCACTCTGGTCGGCGATCAATTTCTGTTGGGCTTGCGCCGGCAAGGCCAGCAAACCTGCAAGTAGCAGCGCCAGCGCCAGCGGTACGGGACGTGGTAAAGATAAAGGCATCAATTTCTCCAAATAAAAATTAGCGAGTGCTTGGCAACATGCGCTGGAGCAATCCATCGCGGTCGATCCAGTGGTGTTTGAGCGCCGCTGCCACATGAAGCAGCACCAACCCGGCCAGGGCCAAGGCGCCACCCTTGTGCAGCAACTTGATACTCTCTGCCAAGGGCTTGTCCAGCGCCAGCAAGTCGGGCAGGGGCAATACGCCAAACAGCACAATCGGGAAGCCCGCCGCCGAGCTATAGGCCCAGCCCAGCAACGGCACGGCAAAAAACAGTGCATAGAGCCCGATATGGGTGGCATGCAATGCCTGCTTTTGCCACACGGGCATGCTCTGCTCAATCGACTGGGGCAAGGCCGGTGGCCGGGTTTTGAGGCGCCACAGGAGCCGCACGACCGACAGAACCAGAATACAAATGCCAGCCCATTTGTGCCAATTGATCAACTTGATGCGTTGCGGCGAGAACGGCAGATCCGCAACATAAAGCCCCACAGCAAAGATGCCAAGCAGGGCCAGCGCCAAAAGCCAATGCAGTGCAATCGAGAAACCGTGGTACCTAAGTATGGGAGTGTGTCTGTTCATGGGGCGGAAGTTTAGGGTGCAACCATTCAAAAATATTTCAGTGTTATTGATTGCATCATTGAATTTTGTTGAATCTAAGTGGTCTTTGCCAAAGCCAAAGCCAAAGCCAAAGCCAAAGCCAACGCCAAGTCCAGACAAGGCAATGCACCGTCGTCGATAATCGCGGCCATGAGTGCAAACACCTTTGGACATCTCTTTGCCGTCACCAACTTTGGTGAATCCCATGGCCCGGCCATAGGCTGCGTCATCGACGGCTGCCCCCCGGGTCTGGCGCTGTGCGAAGCCGACATTCAGGGCGACCTGGACCGCCGACGGCCCGGCACCAGCCGCCATGTAACCCAACGCAACGAGCCCGACGCGGTGCAAATCCTCAGCGGGGTCTACCAGGGCCAAACGACCGGGACCCCGATTGCGCTATTGATTCAAAACACGGATCAGCGCAGCAAAGACTATGGCAACTTGCTGCAAACCTTTCGACCCGGCCATGCCGACTACACCTATTTTCAAAAATACGGCATTCGCGATCCGCGCGGGGGTGGCCGCTCCAGCGCCCGGCTCACTGCACCCATGGTTGCGGCCGGCGCGGTCGCCAAAAAATGGCTCTCTGAGCACTATGGCACCTTGTTTCGCGGCTGCATGACGCAAATTGGCGAGATCACCATTCCGTTTGAATCCTGGGACCATGTGTCGTCCAACCCGTTTTTTGCACCGGTGGCCGATGTGCAGGCGCTGGAAGACTATATGGATGCCTTGCGCAAGGCCGGGGACTCGTGTGGCGCACGCATTCGGGTCAGCGCCTCCAGGGTGCCGGTGGGCCTCGGTGAGCCGCTGTTTGACAAAATGGACGCGGATATTGCCTACGCGATGATGGGAATCAACGCCGTCAAGGGTGTCGAAATAGGCGCTGGATTTGCCAGCGTGAGCCAACGTGGCACGACGCACGGCGATGCACTGACTCCCGGCGGCTTTGCGAGCAACAACTCCGGTGGTGTGCTGGGTGGAATTACGTCCGGGCAAGACCTCGAAGTCAGCATTGCCATCAAGCCGACCAGCTCCATCATCACGCCGCGCGACTCGATTGATGTGGCGGGCAACCCAACCCAGGTCGTCACCAAGGGCCGCCACGATCCCTGCGTAGGCATTCGGGCCACCCCCATCGCCGAGGCCATGCTGGCCCTGGTGGTGATGGACCACGCCCTGCGCCATCGGGCCCAGTGTGCCGACGTGCAGCAGACCCTGGTGCCAATTTAGGGCCTTCCCCGTATCGGCCCTAGCCCGTAATCCCCAGCAAATCCATGATTCCCGAGATGAAAGTCAAAGGGTGCGTGGGGCAACCGGGCACATAGAGTGTAGGGGGGAATCGTTGCAGAAAGTCGCGGTTCAGGGCGCTGCTCTCGGCAAACACGCCGCCTGAAATGGCGCAGGCTCCGACCGCGATGACCAGTTTGGGCTCGGGGATGGCGTCCCAGGTGATTTGCAGGGCGTCCATCATGTTGCGGGTGATCGGGCCAGAGAGCACCAGCGCGTCGGCATGGCGCGGCGACGCCACCATATCGATGCCGTAGCGACCGAGGTCGAAGTTGACGTTCGAGAGGGCGTTGATCTCCATTTCGCAGCCGTTGCAGCCGCCCGCAGACACCGAGCGCAGTTTCATGGAGCGACCAAAGCGCCGGCGCAATTCGGTGGACACCTGCATCGGATCGATATCTGGGCGTGCCGCGCTGACGGTCAATGCCTGGCGCGAGACGGTCGCCAATTTGACGTCATTGGTGAAACGGATCTTGGCGCTCGGGCAAGCGGGTTCGCAATCGCCACACATGACACAGCGCCCGAGGTCGATCTGAACCGGGTTCAGGGCGAGGGCCTGGCTGGGGCAAACCGACACGCAGGCCTGGCAATCGGTCTGACAGTCCGCCGCGCCTATGACCGGCTTGGCGCGAAAGCCCAGCGCTTGGGCGGCCCGCAGGTCGACAATATATTGGCTACCCTGCGACTTGCGAACAGCGATCGATTTCAACATGGTGTGGTTTGATTACAGATCATTGCCGCAGTAAGAAAGGTCAAAACTCTTGTTGCAGATCGGGAAGTCGGAAATGCCGTTGTTGCGCACGGCCCAGGCCAGGCCAAACCAGTTGGCAAGCGACGGGTCCTGCACCTTGTAATGCAGTAATGCACCCTGGGCATCGGTCTCCAGCACGTGGACCACCGGTCCACGCACCCCCTCAGCCAGCGAGACGCACAAGGCATGCGGTGCCAGACGCCATGGCCTGGCCTCTGGTGCGCGCGCAGCCGCGGGCGCACCGTCGCCGGTTTGTTGCAGCAGCTTTATGAGCCACTGCACCGAGCTTTGGACTTCGCGCATGCGCAACTGCATGCGGGCCCAGCAATCACCGGTGAATTCGGTCAGCAGCGGGAGCGGAAACTGGCCGTACACAGCGCCCGGCAACTGGCTGCGCGCATCCAGCATTACCCCGCTGGCGCGCGCCACGACGCCGGTCAAACCGAGATCGCTCGCGGCCTGCAGGCTGACCGCCCCGGTGCCCTTGAACCGCGCCTTGACGCTGTGTGCCTCGCGGGTCAGTTGGCTTACTTCGTCAAAGTCGGCCAGAAATTCTGCGAGTGTGCGGACCAGGTCGGAGCACAGGGCGGGTGTCAGGGCGCGGGCACTGCCCGGGCGCATCCAACCCCGTCCAAAGCGGTTGCCGCACACCCGCTGGCTGGCGTTGATGATGGCCGTGCGCAAGCGACCATAGCTGGCGGCTGGCTGCAAATAGGCAATATCGGTGGCCAGACCAATGAGGGTCGCCACATGGATGGCAATACGCTCCATCTCCAGCGCGACGGCCCGCGAAATCTGCACCCTCAGGTCAGCCACTTGGCCGGACAGGGCTTCGAGCGCGGCGCAGTAGGCCCAGGCATTGGCGACGGCCGAGTCGCCCGCAATGGACTCGATCAACGGAGTCAGTGCGGTGGCGGGACGCTGCAGCAGCAAGGACTCGATGCCGCGGTGCTGGTAGCCGAGCTGGATTTCCAGGTGGTGCACCTTTTCGCCATGGCACATGAAACGGAAGTGTCCGGGCTCGATCACGCCCGCGTGCACCGGACCTACTCCGACTTCATGGACCTCTTGTCCGCGCACCTTGAAGAAGGGGTATTCGTCCATGCGCTGCTGGCGCGGACCTTCAAAGCGCACCGGTTTGAGCCAGGGGTGGCCCTCGGGGACCAGACCGGTCTGCTCCCACAGTTCGCGCTCGAAAATCTGCGCCGCCGGAAAATCGGCCGTCAGCGCCGGGTAATGCGTCTGCGCCGCAGCGTGGCTGCGCACGGCCACCAGCGCCGCGTCCGGGGGCTGAAAGATGGCAGTCACCCTGGTGCCTGGGGTTTCATGGGGCGCTGCCGGGCGGCCAAACAAGGTCACCAGACGCTCGGACGCAGCGAGTCGCGCAGCGCACTGGGCGGCCAGGTCGGCCAGCGGCAAGGGCTTGAGAGCATCCAGCGCAAACAGCTTCAGGGGTTGTTCGTAAGCCATGGCCCTCAGCCCCCAATCGACAGCGCGACTGCCTGCAAGATCTGGGTGATGGGCTCTGGCGTGTAGGTCCCCAGCATGATCAAAATGCCGACAAAGCCCAGCTTGGGCAGGGTGGTGACGAGGGTTTCGTGCACTGGTGGACCCTCACGTTTGGAAGTACCCCAGAGCATCGGGAATACGGTGCGCCCGGTGGCCACAAAAATCACCGTCAGCATCACGCACATGAGGGTGAACGCCATGAGGTTGCCGGCTTGCACAATCCCCGAGAGGATCAGCATCTCGGCCAAAAAGCTTGCAAATGGTGGGAAACCCAGCAAGGCAAAAATTCCCACAGTAAACAGCAGGCCAGAAAAAGGCATGACGCGAATGACTCCCGACAGCGGCGCGACGTCATTGGTGCCGTAGGCGGCGCGTAGCCGGCCGGCGGTCAAGAACAGCAAGGCCTTGACAAACGCATTGCTCACGGTATATAGCACCACGCCATAGGCGGCCGCTTTCCCGACCGACAGCCCCAGCGCAATGACGCCAGAGGAACTGATGCACGCATAGGCAATCAGGCGCTTGTAATTGCGCGCTGCCATGACCTGCACCGCGGCCACCACCAGCGACAGATAGCCCATCACGAGAAACTCCTGCGACACAAACCCGGTTTCCACGCCACGCAGCACCTGCAGAATGCGAAACACTGCGACCATGCTGATGTTGAACTGCACCGCCGCCAGCAGGGCGCTGGTGCTCGTCGGGGCCGCCTCATAGGTCTCGGGCAGCCAGCTATAGAGCGGTGCCAGGCCCAATTTGCCGCCCAGCCCAAACAGCATGAATGACAGCCCCAGCCGCTGCCAGCCATCGCCCTGCGCGGTGAGGGCGCCGGCAAGCTGGTCCACCGCGAAGCTGATCGGCACGCCCCTAAGGTGCGCCGACTGCGTCAGGCACATGAAGCCCAGAAACGTGATGGCCAGCGTCATCGCTGAAAACAGCATATAGCGCCAGGCCACGGCCCGGGGGTCGCTTGCATCGCCGCGCGCCACCAGCGGCGCCGCACAAAGGGTGCTGACTTCGATCAGCACCCACAGCAGCACCAGATGGTTGCACAGCACCCCCAGATTGACCGCCAGCATGAACAGCAGCATGAGTGAGGCGCGCGACCGGATGTCACGCATCAGAATGGCGGAGCTGCGCTCGCGTGAAAACATATACACGCTGATGCCCAGAAACACCGTGTTCATGACCACGACAAACAGCAGCGAAGTGGCATCGAGGACAAAATAGCGCTGGGCAAAATAGATCGGTAATTTTTCGAGGGGATGCGTCAGGAACACGCCCACCGATAGGCACCAGACCAATAAGGCGAGCCCGACCAACCCCGATGCAACCCATCGCGAGTGCGCATCAGGCGCGCTCGCCGTAGCCGTCGCCGTCGCGTCGATCGGGCCCGCCAGCAGAGCCTTCATGGCATTGCTTTCGGTGCGGCGTGCCGACTACGCACCAGCCAGCACCCGACCCACACGGTCAACACATAGACACCGCTCAGGGCCAGATGGATCGTCAGGGGCCAGGGTGCGGCCATGAGCGACTCAAACAAGGCCAGGGCGTTTTCCATGAAGAGCAGGGCCACCAGCTGCGCGGCAGGTTCATGGTTGGTGGCGAGCACCAAAAAAGCAATCATGACCGTAGCGGCGACCACGCCCAGTGTCATGGAGCGTATATCTGCCCGTGCGCCGTCGCCAAACTTGAAGGCCAGAATAATCAGGCTGATAGCAACACCCCAGGCAAACAGGTTGGACGGCATCAGGTCTTGCCGAGCCGCTCGGTCCAGCTGCAGTGCGCGGCGCAGCAGGGTGGGCACCAGCCAGGCCCGTACCAGCAGCACTTCAAGCCCGCCCAGCAGCGCGTGCGCTGACAGCGCATGGTGCTGGTTCAGGCCCATCCAGCCCAGCGCCAAGGCTTGCAAGCTAAGCCACAGAGGGGCAGCCCCTACCTTGCCAAAAAACACCGGAATAATGGTGGCTATCAGACAAAAAATCAGCGGCAACGTCATGACCGTGTTGCCCCCATACCGATGACCAGCATGGTGAAAACGCCCGCACCGGACGCAATCAGCACATAGCGCGGCACCCATTGCAGGGGCAGGCGCGCCATCAATGACTCGACGCAGCCCACCACCATGGCCACCAGCAGCACCAGGCCGACACCGACCAGCACCGCGGCTACTGGCGCGCTCAAGGGGTCAAAAGGATTCAAGACGGTGGCAATCAGACCGGCATAGAGACTGATCTTGAGTGCTGCGGCGTATTGCATGGCCGCCAGCTCAGGGCCGCTGTGGTCAAGAATCATGACCTCATGGACCATGGTGAGTTCGAGGTGGGTTAGCGGGTCGTCGACCGGGACGCGGGCGGCCTCGGTCTGCAGCAAGATGAACAGCAGCAGCACGAGCGGAACGACGATGAATCCGTATAGGTGCGTATTATGCAAATGCCCCAGCAGATCGGCAAAGCTGCTCAGCCCCGTGGCGGTGCCAGCGCTGCCCAGCAGCAAAAAAAGCGCCGGCTCGGCAAAGCTTCCAAAGCTTGCTTCACGGGAAGCGCCCATGCCTTCAAACGCACTACCCACGTCCATGGCCGCCAGCATCAGCGCCAGGCGCGCCAGGCCCAACGTGTAGGCCACCACAATAAAGTCGTGCGAAAACTGCAGCGGCGCAAACTGGCCGAACAGGGGCGCCATGCACAGCGCAAAGAGTCCGCAGACCAGCACTACATAGGGTGCCAGGCGAAACAAAGGGCTGGCGACCTGGCTGAGCACCGGCCGTTTGCCCAACAAGCGGCGCAGATCGTAGGCTGATTGCAGCAATTTGGGGCCTTTGCGTCCGGCCCACCACGATTTGGTCCGGTTGATGACCCCCACCAGCACAATCGGCAAGGTAAGCGCCAAGGCCAGATGGATAGCGGTCAAAGCCAGGTGTGTTGCGGTCAATGCCAGACTCATGGCAGCGGCCCCAGCGCCAGCACGACCAGCGTAGACATGCTGACGATGGCCGCCAGCGCAACCGCAAAGGCCAGGCGCGGGTCGTCTTCATGCATCAGCCTGGAGATGTTGCTGGCCGAGTCGTCGCCGTGGCCGATCACGTTGTACAGCCGCCGCTCCACGGCATCGACACAGTTGGTAATCAGATAACTGTCTTGCGGGAAATAGCCGAGTGCGGGTTTTTGCCGTCTGAGTATCAGCAGTACGCCCTTGAACTGCGCTGCAAAGTCGCGAGAAAAGCTGCTGCCGGTGTACTGCATGCGGGTGTTGGGCGCGGTGTAGCCACAACCCCAAGTTGCATTGCGGTGGGCCAACTTGCCGGGTAAGCGCTTGCCAAGCCACCAGGCTAGGACGATCAGGACCGCAACGCCGACAGAAATCGCACCCAGTCGGGTCAGCGCGACGGAGATGCCGTGCAGGGTTTCATCGGTGCGGACCTGTGGCAGGCCACGCAAAAACAAGGCGGTCGGTGCCGCCACCATGGCAAAGCCGAGGGTTGGCACCAGCCCTAAAATCACCGACCCGGCGGCATGGATAGCCATGGGCACCAGCATCCAGCGGTTCGCCTCGCGGGCCTCGGGCAGGCTGTCATCGCGCGCAGAACCCAAAAAAATCACGCCAAACGCCCGCGTGATGCTCAAGGCCGATACCGCCCCGACAAAAGCCAGCGCGGCCGCCGACAGCGCCAGGGTCAGTTTGGCCCAGATGTCAATCGGCTCTCCGGTAAACAGGCCCGAATAAATCAAAAACTCGCTGGCAAAGCCGTTGAACGGCGGCAGCGCAGAAATGGCGACACCACCGATCAGAAAGCACGCGGCGGTCATTGGCATGTGACGCGCCAGACCGCCCAGGCGCTCCATGTCGATCACCTGCTTGACCTGGTAGACGCAGCCGGCGGCATAGAACAACTGGCATTTGAAAAACGCATGGTTCAGCACATGCAGCAAACCACCGCCAAAACCGAGCGCCACCAAACCTGGCGATTCCCAACTCAGGCCTAGGCAACCCACGCCAAAACCTATTCCCGCAATGCCCACGTTTTCGGTCGACGAGTAGCCCAGCAGGCGCTTGAGGTCGCGTTGTCCCACGGTGTACAGGCCACCCACCACGGCGGAGCAGACAGAGAACGCGATCAGGAACCAGCCCATCCAGGCATCGGGCTTGCCCGAAATCATGAGGAAATGCACCAAGGCATAGAGCCCGGCCTTGTGGATCACGCCCGACATCAGTGCCGACACATGGGCCGGCGCGGCCGCGTGCGCACGCGGTAGCCAGGAGTGGAACGGGAAAAAAGCCGATTTCAGGCCAAAACTGGTCACCAGCAGCAAAAACACGGTGTTGCGCACGGCGCCAGAGTGGTCGCGCATCCAGTCGCCGTAATCATCGAGGTACCATGACTCGGTGTGGGTGTACAAGATCATCACGGCGGCCACCAGAAACATCAGCCCCGCGTGGGTCGAGACCAGGTAATTGAAGCCGGCAAAGCGTACCTTCTGATTGGTGTAGTCCCAGATCACCAAGAGCCAGGCTGACAGCGCCGCAATTTCCCAGCCCATCAGGAAGGTCACCGCATGTTCACCGGTGTAGACCAGGATGAACGAGAGCGAAATCATGTTGAGCAGGCCAAAGTGCACGCCCACATGACGCGGACCGTCAAAGTACTTGCGCAAGTAGCCCACGGCATACACCGCACCGAGCAGCGTCATCGGCAGTGACCAACTCAGAAAGAAGGCACCGAGTGCGTCCAGCCTGAAATGCAGTGCGCCAATCGGGTGTGCCCAGGGGATTTCCAGCGTCAGATCGGGACCACCTGCCAGTACCGGCACCACCGCCAGCAGCACCAGCACCGTGGCGAATGCCTGCGACGCCAGCCCAAAGCCTGAGCGCACCCTGTTCTTGAGGGGTAACAGACACAGCGCCCCACCCAGCATCAAGACCAGAACGGCGGCCACTAGCTGTGACATGCTATGCCCCGCATCTGAAACGCCATCAATCGACTACGCTTGTTTCAGGTCTCTAGTGCACCCGCATTCCTGGTTGCGCGCCGGCAAGGGGCTCCAGCAGGTATATACCCGGCTGGGCTTTTTCATCCGCATGGCTGGCAGCGAGCACCATGCCCTCGCTGATCCCGAACTTCATTTTTCGCGGTGCCAGGTTGGCCACCCACACAGTCAGCTTGCCGACCAGTTGCTCGGGCTGGTAGGCGCTGGCAATGCCGGAAAACACATTGCGCGTCATTGGCTGGCCGACACCATCGACTTCGCCCGCATCGAGCGTCAACTGCAACAACTTGCTTGACCCCGCTACCGCTTGGCACTGCACGATGCGTGCAATCCGCAGATCGATCTTGGCAAACTCGTCGATGCTGATGGTGGGGGCAATCGCTTCGCCGCCGGGGGAGGGTTGTCCAAGGCCGGTTTTTTTGGGGACTGCGTTTGAAGCACCGGTGTCTGCGGACTGGCTGCCCGGATGCGTTGCTGAGGCCGCATTGGCCGCAGTCGGTTGCGTGCTAGCCGTGGCCCCAGTGTCTGCCGAGGGGACCTCAAACAAGGCATCCAATTGCTTGGCATCGACGCGCTGCATCAGGTGCTGATAGCTGCCTATGGCGTGACCGACCCGCAGCGGCTCGGTGATGT
Organism: Rhodoferax sp.; assembly: GCA_021738345.1. Taxonomy (GTDB): domain Bacteria; phylum Pseudomonadota; class Gammaproteobacteria; order Burkholderiales; family Burkholderiaceae_C; genus Allorhodoferax. The sequence continues at coordinate 29,591 of JAIPCE010000022.1, forward strand.
TGGCAAAGCTGATCGGCTCGATCTGCAGGAATTTTTCGACCTGCTGTGCAAGCGCCGGCAGAACCGGCTTCAGGTAGCAAGTCAGAATGCGAAACGCCTTGATGCACACGGTGCACACGTCTTGCAGGCGCGCCTCTTGCCCGGGGTTTTTGGCCAGGTCCCAGGGCTTGTTGGCATCGACATAGGCATTCACACGGTCGGCCAGCAGCATGGTTTGGCGCAAGGCCTTGGCATATTCCCGGGTCTCATAAAACTGCTCAATGAGCGGGCGCTCGCTGCGCAAATGGTGCAGCATGGCCGCGCCGTCTTCTGATACGACGCCCAGCCGGCCCGCGAAACGCTTGGTCAAGAAGCCGGCCGCGCGGCTCGCAATATTGATGTATTTGCCAATCAGATCGCTGTTGACCCTGGCCATGAAGTCGTCGGCGTTGAAATCTATGTCTTCGTTGCGCGCGCTTAATTTCGCGGCCAGATAGTAGCGCAGCCATTCCGGGTTCATGCCCAGGCGCAGGTATTTGAGCGGGTCCAGGCCGGTGCCGCGGCTCTTGCTCATTTTTTCGCCGTTGTTGACGGTCAGAAAGCCGTGCACAAACACGTTGTCAGGCACCTTGCGGCCGCTGAAATGCAGGGTTGCGGGCCAAAAAAGCGTGTGAAACGTGACGATGTCCTTGCCAATGAAGTGGTACTGCTCCAGTTCGGGGTTGGCCATGTAGCGCTCGTAGTCCTGCCCGCGTTTCTCGAGCAGGTTTTTTAGCGAAGCAAGGTAGCCGATGGGCGCATCGAGCCAGACATAAAAATACTTGCCCGGTGCATCGGGAATTTCGATGCCGAAGTAGGGTGCATCGCGGGAAATGTCCCAGTCGCCCAGGCCATCGCTGGTGCTTCCATCGGGGTTGGTGCGCACGGTAAACCATTCCTTGACCTTGTTCGCGACCTCTGGCTGCAACTTGCCGTCCTGCGTCCACTGGCTCAGGTAGGCCACACAGCGCGGATCCGAAAGCTTGAAGAAAAAATGCTCCGAATCGCGCAGTTCAGGGGTGGCACCCGAGAGTGCAGAGTACGGGTTGATGAGGTCGGTCGGCGCATAAACGGCGCCACACGACTCACAGTTGTCGCCGTACTGGTCTTTGGCGTGGCACTTGGGGCATTCGCCCTTGATAAAGCGGTCCGGCAGGAACATGTTCTTTTGTGGGTCAAAGAACTGTGCAATGGTGCGCGCCTCTATCAACGACCCGTCTGGGTTGTCGCGCAAATCAATATAAATCTGGCGCGCCAGGGCGTGGTTTTCGGGTCCGTCGGTGCTGTGCCAGTTGTCAAAGCCAATGTGAAATCCATCCATGTACTGCGCTCGCCCGGCCGCAATGTCGGCCACAAACTGCTGTGGCGTCTTGCCCGCTTTTTCGGCAGCAATCATGATTGGTGCGCCATGGGTGTCGTCGGCACACACAAAATCGACTGCCAGACCCATCATGCGCTGGTATCGGACCCAGATATCGGCCTGGGTATATTCCATGATGTGGCCAATGTGAAACGGGGCATTGGCGTAAGGGAGGGCTGTGGTGACGAAAAGTTGGCGCGGCATGAAACAAGGCTTTCAACGGACAGCCGCCGATTTTAGTCCCGTGGGAGTGTGCGCCCCCGCTTGTCGGTACGTCGGCTACTTCGGCTGCACAAAGAGCAGTGCCATCGCGTCGGGCCTGCGAAGGCGGCCATACAGGCAGGTCCGGTGCGCAGCCCGGTTTACTTCAGCAATTGGGGCCACAAGGTGGGCGGGATGCTCGCCACGTATTCAAAGCCGCTCGCGCCACCAGGGCGAATGACCACGACCGTACCTTCGGGTTTGACAAAGTAGCCGATCAGGTCCGCCATGTTGGGGGCGTGGGCCACAATGACCCGGTTGCTGCCGGGAGGCACCGGAGCCGACAACAGTGCGCGGGTGGCTTGCAGGATCGGTTTCTTCTCCTCACTCGTGAGGTTGGCGGTGTACATCAGGTTGTTGTCTTGTTTGAGCGCTTCGCGCAGCGTAGGGAAGGCCAATTCTGAGGTCTCACGGGTCCGGCACAAGGGGCTGTGAAAGACCTCGAGTACCGGAATTTTTGCCCGGCGCAGCGCTTGCCCCACGGCGACTGCCACTTTACGCCCCTCCTCATTGAGAACCCGCTGGGTGCTGCAGTCGGAGAGGTCGACCTTGGGTGCCCGGTCGGCCCGGCTGTTGTCGGTGGTGCCATGCCGCATGTAGAGCACAAAACCGCCTTTCTGCAGTTGCCCGACTAGTGCAGCGTCGGCGAAACGCTCGACAAAGGCCGGCGTGGGGTCGGCGGCGTGCGCGCTGACCAGCAAAAAGCCTGACAAAACAACGGTGAACAATGTGCCAATGCGACGCACGGGGAAAGGCATGGTTCTGACTCCTTCAAAGAGCATTTTAGGCGCAAGCCTTTGGGTGCGATTCAAAGTGATGTGGACTCTTATTCCCTCGCCCCAGCGGGGAGAGGGTTAGGGTGAGGGCTGGATGTTTTGCATTATTGAAAGAATTTTGGACC
>JAIPCE010000023.1 GCA_021738345.1 Rhodoferax sp.
GGAGTGGCGGTAGTTTCCGCAGGCACGGTGACCGAAGTGCAGGTGTCAGCAGAATTAATGAGAAAAGAATTGCTTGACCAATACTGCGCTTGCACAGGTAAACCGAGCGGCAATTTGTCTGACCCGTACATATTCAACAATCGCATTCTTCCATAACGCATCTTGGTATTGGCGATTCGTTTGGCGGTACAAGTGCCGTCGCTGGTGCCCGTCGTATCTGCCACGCAACCGGTGCTTTCCGCTGCCATGTCACGATTGATCAATTCGGATCCGTCTGAATCTGTTGCAGCTTGTACCAATTGAAGGCCAATATCCAGGTCGTCATACGCGCCATCTGGACTTGCGCTGCGTGAAAAACCAGTCGCTACAAAGTTATATTCACCCGCCACCCAGGTTGGTGTTCCCAGACCGGTCAGTCGCGCCACATCAACTGCAACACCGTTGTTCGCATTTTCCATTTTAGGCTGGACTGTGACTTTAACAAAGGAACCCACATAGTTACTGGTTTTACCTCCCGCCAGGTTCTGCGCCTGAATCGTTCCAGATAAGGCAAACGCCTGGTTCATATAGGTGAAGGTGCCACACCCCGCTGCAAAACCGGGACTGGTGACAGAAAACCGGGCAGGATAGAACCGCCCGATATTGCCACTGCTTGTGCCAACGACATCGTCGGTACCAAGGTATTTTGCGTTCTTGATGCTGGGGGTTAATTTCAAAATCCCCACTTCATCCCATGACAAATTGGTTAATGTGGCAGTGCCATTGTTAAAACTTCCTCCTTCGGGGGTTCCCTTGTCGACAATACTACCGCTGGAGCCGCCCAAAGGAGACAACAGAGTGGGTGTCAACTTCACTCCTTCTGGCGTATTTTCCCGACCAAAGTTGGGGGTAACAGTAGAAGAAGGTCCAGCGGTTACCGCAGTCACTGTCAGGGTGAATGATTCACCGGCCTTGATAAATTTGGCGTCTGTGGCAGCAGCGGCCCCTGGGTTTACCAGAAAGGGGGATGCTGTCTGCCTGATGTTAGAAAGCACAAAGCCACCGGGTTTGGTCACAAAAGCATTGGACTCGCAAACGAGAAGTGCGCCATTGATTGACTTTTTGGCTGAAAGTGTCACCTGGCCTGCATCGCTGTAAACGAATGTGAAAGGAGCGTTGCCATTGCTGTCAAAAATCATATTGACGGAGGTGTAACTCAGGGTGCCCGTGTTGTTGTTGCCTTGCACCGTCGTCGCAACGCCTGCATTGATACTCATCAGGTTGGATACATAACAAGTGCTTGGGTTATTGCATCGGTAGGCCCAATCCACCGCGTGGGGCCCAGCGGGCAATCCTGCAACACAAGCGGCCGTTGCAGTGTCTTTACGCACCGCCCGCAAATAGTAGGTGCCTGACGCGGTAGCTGCCGTCTGGGTCGGGAGCGTAGCCGCTGCCGCAGTGGTGCCATTCGACACAATGAAACCCGCCGTTTTAAAGGTGGCAACGCAGGTATTGGATGGTGCGCACGTGCTGCCGATGCAGCATGACCTGGCGCTGCTTGCCGCCATGCTTTCTCCAGAAAGCGACAGGGTCGCTGCCGCATCTTCTATTGCCGCTGGATAACTGAGAGTGGTTGTGGCGATACCACTGACGAATGTCAAACTGGTCGCCCCAAGGGTTCCGACGCTGGTCGCCAGCGTTGCCGTGCCGTTTACAGTCGAGTCAACTGTGGTGCAGGGGCTGGAACTATCGGCACAGGCCTTGACCGTGAGCGCGCTAGGTAGACAGGTTACATTGCTGGCGGGTACCGTGACTTCGTAGTGATGGATTGATGCCGATCCCTGGCAGCCCTGGATAACGGCTGAATTGAGCTTTGAATTTCCCATGTAGGTAACGGTAGCATTTTCTTCCACAATGATTTCGGGGGATGCAAGACTGCCTGTGAAACTAGCGTTCTTACCGACCTTGATCTCTTTGGAAGCATAATAAATTCCGTCATAGGTGCCGCCGCCCTGATCTTCAGTTTCAACCTCATTGGCAAACGCAACAAATGTATTCTCCTGTTCGGCAGCGGTGTCGATCGTTGAGTTCTGGCTCAGGATAAGCTCGTCTTTAATGTACAGAGTCAAACTGGCACCGCTGGCAATGGTTAAATGCATATTTTTTGCCAGTTTGAAGGTGTCGGCGTAAATCACCACGTTGCCATTGACCTTTATCCAGCCACTGCCTTGGTCTTCAGAGGTAAATTCGTTCTTTATCTTCAGCGTGATGTTGCCATCGAGCGTCAGTTGACCACCTTTATCTACCGTGATTTTTTTGAATTCGGCATCGCTGTTAAGGGTTTTGCTTCCTGAAACTTTCAAGTCTGTGCTGCCATTTCCCAAGCTCACGGTATAAGTCAGGGCTGTTCCTGTCGCTGTTTTGGTGCAGTTCCCGCCGTCGCACTTGGCTTGGGGCTTGTCGGAATTGATAAGGGTCCCTGCATGGATAGATTCTCCTACAGTCGAATCGGTAACGATGGTTGAATTTTTTTTCAGTTCAACAACGCTACTTGAACCAACACCCCCAACGGCTCCGGTAAACACGTCGGCACATATTGGGGCAGCGGCAATATGCTGCGACGCACTTCCCAACAGGATCAGTATGGCAACAGGGCACGAACGAAACAATAAGGCGAAGTTTCTCATTCGAAGGGCTTCATATTTGGGTTTAGGGCTAGATTCGCCGACTTTCAGTCACTCCGCTTGGGCGGCACTTTGACTTGCGAGGTTTATTGGCTCACCATCTCCCGCCACGAGACGCGCCGTGTCCGGTTAACACCGGCACCGACCGCAAACCGGTGCTCCTTGGTGACTTCCTGACCCGACGACAGGCGGTACTTGTCGATGATCTTGCCGTCTGGCAGTTGGGCAGTTTGCGGCGATGTGGCGATACCGACGCCCAAGGTGCTGGCGATCACCGTGGTATTGCCGACCGAGCCTCCGGTCAAATAGTCGAGCGTGTAGGCAAATGCGGGTAGTTCGGCATAGGTCGGATCGCCGCACACCGACGAGGTGGACGCCACTGGCACACTGGTGGAAAAGGCAAGCGTACCGAGTACCAGTTTGGGGTCGGTAAAAGACAGCTCATGCGCGCTGGCCGGAAAGTCAACAAACCAGCCATTCTTGGTGGTGATGCTGTCGGTGGCGGAGGTTCCGGTGTTCAACGAGACGGTTCTGACCTGGGTGCCGGGATCGCATATTTCGATGGCCGTACCAGTCGGACAAATTCCATCAACCGCCGTCTTTTTGATAAAGCTGCTGTCGCTCCGGATGGCGGTGTAGGCCGTGGATACCACATTGTCTTTGACGCCGTAGAAAGATTGCTGCTGGGAAGTTCCCACGTCGCTCGTTCCCAGATACCGACCCGTGCCAACAAAAACGATTGAATTGCCTTCATAGCTTGTCACCTGCGGTCGGGCAGTAATCGGCTGCACCACGCCAGTGGGATCCTTGAAAGTCGCCAGCAGAGTAGTGGTGTAACTCCCTGGTCCCGAGGTGGCAATATTGAAGCGCCAGAGGTTGCCCAGCAAATCGCCACCATAAACCTTCGTGGACACATTGGTAGCGCCCGCTTGCGCAATGATGCGCGACAGTCCGCTCGAACCCCCCACCCCGGTAGAAAGCGAGCGAATGATCGCCCCCGTGCTGGCGTTGAGTACATACAAATAACCGGTTCCATCGCCGGCGCTTGTCACACACGATGCCGACCCGCTGCGCGCGCAATTGTTGTAGCCCGATGTCACCAATACCACCCAGGTACCATCGTCAAGCTTGGTAATCTCGGGGTTGCCAAAGCTGTAGCCCATGTTGGCGTGCGCAATTTCCCACAACAGGACCGGAGCTGCAGGGTTGGTAATGTCCAGTGCGTAATAACCGGCTCCACCACCATTCAAGCCACCCACCAAAATCGTCTTCCACGCGCCGCCGATATACGCATCACCAGACTTCGGCGTGCCCTCGACAAAATACTGGTGCTTGCTGGCATATTTTTTGTCCGCCAGGGTGTACAGCTTGGGTAGCACATGGCTGGGGATAAAGGCCCACTTCTCGTCACCCGTGTCGGCATCGAACGTATGCAGCATGCCGTCATTGGCGGCCGCAAAAACCACCGGTGTGCGCCCCGCCTGTGCCGTCTTGAAGGCTGCGTATCCTGCATCCGTGTAGGTCTTATTGGGTGGGCCTACCCATTGGGGCTGCGCTGACACAATGTCACCGAGAACATGGGCGCGGTTCCTGAAGAATTTGCTGGTGTCGGTGGTCACACCCTCTTCGTTGCTGCGGTCGCCGCGCAAGAAATTGACCAGGGCCTCGCCCGCTGCACCGCCACTGGAAATCGTAAAGTTGCTCTGTGCGGTGGAGTTGATGCAGTCGGTGCCGGTGGTGCAGAACTGCGATAACCCGGTGAGCTGGCTTGGATAGGCGGGGGGCGACGTCGAAATTGCCGGCGTCTTGAAATACGCCTGCTGGGTAGCGCTCAAGTTGGCCCAGGCAAAGGAAATTAGTCCACTGACACCGCTGGTATAGATATTGCGGGTGGCGTAGGACTTGGCATTGAGCAAGGTCTGCGCCGACCAGACGTAGGAAGATGGATTGGGGTCCAGCGGGTTGTATGCTGCGACGCTACCATCGGTCAGACTCATGGTTTGCTTAATGAGCTCGCCTGACCACTCCAGCGACTTGAAGTAGGAACTGAACTGAAAATTGTTGGCCGAGGTAATTTTGGGGTTGGTCGTTGCAGCCGAGGCTGCGGTCCCGGGTTGTGGCGTATTGATAATGACATTCAGGGAGCTCGACAGGCCGTTCTTCAGGGTACTGGGGTCCGTCGCACTGTAGTAATTGCCATGGCCATTGACCGCTGCATGCCACAGGTCGTCAATATTTCCAGGAATTCCGTTGTTGGCGCCGGAAGGTATCGGCCAGTTGCAGGCGCCACCGGTCACCGTGAGGCCGTCGCGCCAAGTGCAGTTCGTGCTACTTGCCGTGTTGCCCTTGAAGACATCGTAATAGTCGCCCGTGGTGTCGGTGAGGTAGCTCGGTGAGAACACCATGCGCCCGCGCGCACCCAGACCCAGCGTAAAGGTGGTCATGTGCTGCCAGGTGGCGGTATCCAGGCCATTGGGCGGCACCCGATTGGGCGTGCACAGGTCAGTGACCTCGCTGTTGACTCCCACTCCAGCGCAATTTCCCAAGGCAGTAGTACGCAGATTGGTGTTGTAGTAGTGCGCCGCCACGTCCGCCAGGGTGTTGCTGGTGCCACCGGTAGAAGTCGCCGTAATGACGGGCGTGCTCGCCGTCGGGCCGGTGCTTGCCACAACCGTGTAAGGCGCGCTAGTGTCCGCGGAGGTGCTGGTTTTCGCAACCATGGGTTCGGACTCCGAAGGCACCGAGGGACCGGCGACGCAGGTGTTATTGGGGTTGGCTGTGCCCGCCGTCCAGGTGCCGCTGGTACTAGGGCAGGGTGCGGGTTGACCGCCGCATACATCGGATAGGGTGCCGCTGGTGCTGGTACTGATATTGCTGGTGAAACCCCAATCTTTGGTCGCCAGGGTCGAGGGTGTCAACGCCCCGAGTACGCCAGCCACCCCATTGGTCGTGACCTGGGTGCGCGTCTGGGTGGCGGTGTAGAGGTCAATCGTGGTGGTGGTGCCACCGGATATGGTTTCTATTTGGGCGTAGGGTGTCGTTGTCACCAGACTCCCACTGACTCCCGCGGAGCCGGTGCCGGGGCAAACTCCGTCCTTATTCTTGTAGTCTTTATTGATAAAGGCATCCCTTGCAGAAACGCAACCGGTCTTATTGGCACTATCGTCCACGAGATACCAGGTTTTACCTGTGGTGTCGGTCACGGAGGATAACGAGACAGCGGGGTTGTCATTGTTATCTTTACCCCGGCAAAACCACGCTGAATTTCCAAGGGAATAACAATACCCACTCGCGGGATCTGTTGCAGAGAAGCCCAAGGCCCCCTTTCTTTCGTTCCCAATATCCAGATAACCGGTCCTTACATTTGCGGGGGGAGTCAATGTGCCGGTCGTTGTACACGATGCCACCGTTGTCTTGTTCTTTGTCCAAGTCTTGGTGGTCACTGCACCCGATGTCACCCTCTGGCGATTTTGGGTTGAGGTATAGGTAGTAACCGCCGTTGAGGTGGACGCGCCACCATCGTTGTACGGGCGCGGCAGTGTGCCGTCCTGGTTATCCATGGTGGTAGTGCCGTCAAGCTTTTTGACGTTGCTATCGGTGCCGTTCCAGAACCCGTCGGTCGACAAAATGGTGTAGTTTTGTTGACAGGAATATTGCACTGGGTCCGTCACGCTTACGCCATTGATCGAGGACACCTTGCCGGCGTAGATGCGACCGGCGTTGGCGAGCGCTTCACGCAACGGTGTCCCGTCACGGGGTACGCTGGTGTAAAGCTTGGAATACCAACTGGCTTTTTGGGTGCTGTCGAACTTGGAAATATTCAAAAATGCCTGTGAAGCATTGTTGTTGAGCGACATGAAACCCACGCGAAAGTTCTGATCCAGCGTTTTGAACGCCAGACCAGAAGCCGTCTTCATCATCAACATGCGGGTTCGGTAATAGCTGTACCAGTTCGCAAAATTCACCCGTTCGTCCGTACCGCCTGGCCCCGAGGTGCTGGAAACCGTCTTCTTCGTGAAAACACTGCTGCCAGGTGTCGATCCGATGTTGCTCTCGCACTCCTTGTAGAAAGCTCCAGTCGTGGTGGTGTAGTCGCGTTGCTTTTCAGTCAGATGTGACCCTGAATAAACAAAGTAGTAGGCTTCAGTCAGGGGGTAGTCATAGCCGACATTTGGGTCATCAGTGGGTTCGAAGCTCTTGCTGAGATCGGAGGTGCCGGCAGAAGTTTTGTAGCCGTTTTTCCAAGCATTGGTAAAGCTTGAGTTAACGAAGGAGAGGCCCGCAGCATCGACAGGCGGCGTATAGGTAATGCTTGGGTTGTAATACACGCCATTGCATTGACTACTTGCATATCCATATTTCCCTGCAAAGTTTTTTACAATGTCCGGCATATGGTTCCAGTCCATGCTGCCCGAGTCGTCCAGCACAAACATGACATTAGGCAAGACGGGAGTGGTCGCCACGGCAGAGGTAAAAATGGGCGCGGCCGCAATGTCGGTCGCGCCGGCCCGCGCGATCCCACTGGGTGCGCTCGCCAGTCCCAGGATACTGAACCACACCGCGCAGGTCGTGGCGGCACCTGTCGCGGGTGAATTCGGACTTCGCATATTGATTTCTCCTTTGTACGTTCAATCGCAGGGTCGCTGGCAGTGCGGGCTCATCCCGCGTTTGTGCCGCGTGTCACATCGACACCACCGCCTGCACGTAGCTCACAGCGTTACGAGGACCATTGACCCGCACCGTGATCCGGTAATAGACCGCGGTGCTCGCCGTTGCGGCCGCGATCAGCTCCTCGCCGGCCCCTTCGTTGTTGCCCGAATTGTTGCCAGCGGTCGCACCGGGTAGGGCGGCGCAGCCATTGCCTGCGGCCGCTCCGGTTCCGCTGCACAGGCGCTGGATCATGAAGGCCACGGTATTGCCAGCTGCATCGGGTACCCCGGGTGCCGCGGTGCACGCCCCACCAGCGACCGGGAGAAAGCACAGCCCAGAGGGCGTAAAAAAATTCCAGAACGTTTCGCCGTTCAGGGTGGCGGCCACAGCCGGGGTGGAAGCCGCATAGCCCGCCACTGGAATGCTGACGTTCAAGACGCCGGCGGCCGCGTTATTGGTCTCCAACCAATTGATGGCCGCTTCCACACCGACATCCGACGAATGGGTTGCAGATTGCTGAAACGCCATATTTCCCGCGATCATGTTGGAGGTATCCATGGACCGCAGCAGCGCCAGCCCCCCCAGGCTCATGAGTACCAAAATGATCAGGGCAAACATCATCACCATGCCCGCCTGCGCAAGGTATGACTGGCCACCGATCTTCGGGTAATTCAGGCTTGTCAGCATCCTGGAACCTGCCCCATCCATGCCAAATTGCGCAGCGCAACCACCGTCTGGAACACTTTGTAACGGTGGTTTTGCCAGGCAGCGTGGGTTGACAAATCGATCGGTGCGGACGCCGTGCCATCCCAGACGGGCGCCAATGCGGTCGCTGCGGCCGCAGGCTGGGTGCTGCGCGCCACCAGCACCAGGCGGAGTGCTGACATGCGCACCCAGTCACAGGCGGTTGCGGGTGGCACCTGGTCAAACACATCGACCAAGCCGTCCATGGCACCTGCTGCCGCAGTATCGCGTCCGTACTGCGCCCGCAAGCTCACGATATTGCTACCGATGGGCACCCAGACGCTGGCGACCGACGCGTTGCTTGCCAAGCCGCAGTCGTTGACCATGTAGTCGCATTGCGTGAGATTGCCACCCCGAACGGCGTAAACCACCGCATTGACGGGTTGAGCACCAAAGTTGAACAAGGTCGGAAAAAGCGGCGAGACGATTGCGGGAAATGTGTCACCCGTGCCCGCCGTCACAGAGACGATGGGGCTGGTAATCGCCGCGATCTGGGTCAGGATCAATGCCGGAGTCAGGGGTGCGCTGGTGCCAGCGCAGTTGCGAACTTGTGGTGCCGCAAGTACCCAGTCATTGACCATAAAGGACGCCGAGGTTTGGACCGTGTACTGATCTGCAACGGCCGCAGCAGTGATCCGGTCGCCTTGGGTTGATCCGGTCGCCTGGCTAAAAAACACCAGCAAGGTATCGGTATTGGCATCCCCTGCCGGAATGCTGGCGTGGTTGATGGTGACTGGTGCCATCGCAACCAGCGTGACCCCTGCGCGAAGCAAAACATTGCAGCCCAGCAGGTTCACATCGGCAAGGCCATAGCCAGCGGTACGTAGCTCGCGCTGAAGCGCGTAGAGCGACAGCACACCCTCATTCATCGCATCGTTGCCACTGCTGGTTGATCGCCTGTTTTGCTCCGCTAGGGAAAACAACTGGGTCATCACCAGAACACCAAACAAACCAAGGGTCATGGCTACCATGAGCTCAACCAGACTAAATCCTGAATGCTTTGCAGGTCGTGGAGCATGCAGAACCGGCATGTCAGCCCCCCACCTGAACCACCGCCACATAGCTATGGGTTACGGATTCACTCGGCGCCTGCCAAAATAGGGTGACGGTTACCAGGCTGCTCGGCAGGCTTGCGGCGACACCGGGTGCAACAGCGTTTATGACCACGGTCGGGGGATTGGACTGGGCACCCGGAAGCACTTGAAAAACGGACCCGGCGGTGGGAGGGTTGGCGTTGGCGCCTTGGGTCCATTGGATATACGCCGCACCGTCGGTGCCGCCTGTGCCACCTGCAAATGCGGCTTGCAGTGTCGCTTGCGTGCGGTCGCTCACCCACATTCTGCCGATCAGCGCGTTGGCAAGCAGACTGGCCTCACTGCGGTATTTGGCATCGGTGGAGGCCTTGACCGCCGCAGCCTGGAGACCCACAAGCCCGAGAATGCCGACCGAAAAAATAAGTATCGCAACCAGCACTTCGATCAGCAATGCGCCATGTTGCACACCGGGATGCCCCTGAGATGCGATCATGCTGCGTCCGCCCATCAGCAGGCGCGGGGATCAGAACCGGGCACGGCCGGGTCGCACAGACGAATCTGGCCTGAGCCTGACACCACCACCCGCAGGCAGCGCAGGGGACCCGACGTAACCGCACAGGCACCGCCCAAGGCATTGGCGATATCAATGGTGATCGCTGCCGCCGGGGGCGGGCTGAGCCGTCCGAGTCCATTGAACATCAGACTCGACTGACTCGCCACGAAACTGGCATTGCGCGCACCTTCCGACACGGCATAGCGGTGGATGATGCGGGGTGCCGGGTTATTGCCCGTGTTGGACAGTGGAAATGCTTCATTGACCAGTGTGCTGTCGCAAGCGCCGCTCGGATCGTCGATGCTGACTAGCCAATTGCCTGCCGAAGTACTCAGGGCGCAATTCGCATCGGTGGAAGTTGTCAACTGAAAACGGACCGCAGTATTGCGCTTGACAGCCTCTGCGCGCGCACTTTGCAGGCCGTTCAAGAGGGCCTCCGATCCGTTGCGGATGTGCCCATTCTGGATCCAGGTGCTGAAATTTGGCATGGCCAGTGACGCCAGGATGGCAACAATTGCGATCACCACCGACAACTCCAGCAGCGTAAACCCGAACCACCGCGCCGGTCGCCCGGAATTCGCCCTTAGGGGTGCAGAAATGGCTGAGCTACCGTTTATGGTGCTGACGGGGGGATGCAGTGCGAGGCGCACTGAGCGCCGTGTGGCTTGCCACATAAATGAAGGGTAACGTCGCAATACGCCCGTCAGTGCCGCCAGAAACGGCACATTGGCTGTTTCCGCATCGCTTAACATGTACCGTCTCGTCTCGTGGCCCAACAATTGTTGGGTGATGGCAGAGTCCAACCTGTAGGTACAGACGATGACTTCACGTTCTGTTGATTGACGGTATAAGCAAAGCCTGCCATGGAAGCCTTGCCGACTGCCTGCAGGGTGTAGGTAGTGGCCGACACTGCCGCACATGAAACGTCGAAATGGACCGTCGAACTCGCCGCGCACGAGAATCCCGCAGCGTCTGACCCGGCATAGCTGCGGTTGTCCTGAAAATACTGCTCCAGCTGAACCCGCTTGTTGCTCAGAACCGATGTGGCATCGGGGATTCGCCCGCGTAAGACATACTCTTGGTATGACGGCAGGGCAACCGCTGCCAGAATGCCAATGACCGCCACCACAACCATCAGTTCGATCAGCGTAAAACCCCCTTGTCTGCCCCTTGCATCCGTGACCATAGCCTGAAAATCTTTCGTGATTACCTTGACACTTGGATTATGAAAAATGCACTCCGCAAAAAGCATGCATTAGCCGAATTTCTCAATGCATATTGCTACCATTTCACCATCTGACGGCATGTTGCCCGCGCTCGGCAGACCATAATCGCCAGCGGCACCGAAACCCAAACAAGGCACGCTCTTCGTTTTTACCCGCCATGCTGAATCTGTCGGTTCTGCCCATGCAAAGGCCCTCTGTTCTCATCATTGACGACCAGATGCAGTCGGTTGCCTTGCTTCTGAAGTATTTCTGGGGCCAGACCATCGAGGTTATGGTGGCGCTGGATGGCCAAGATGGCCTCAACAAGGCGCTGATTGGCCAACCCGACATCATTCTTCTGGATATTCAGATGCCCCTGATGAATGGCTATGAAGTTTGCAGAAAACTGAAGTCTGACTACAAAACTGCCCAGACTCCGGTCATCTTTCTGTCGGCCAATACGTCAGTGCAGCACAAGTTGGAAGGATTTGCGGCGGGTGCCGTCGATTACATCTGCAAGCCATTCAGCTCAGAAGAGGTTTTGGCGCGGGTATATGTGCATTTCAAAACCAGTCATTCGCTGGCGGCAGTAGACCTGTCGGCGACCGCGATCCCCGCGACACGCCCCGATCCTGCCAAAAGCCGCGAGAGCCAGCTAATTGCCTCGGCCATTGCGTTTCTTCACGCATCATCCGAGGAATGGCAGGGTACTGAATTTCTGGCGCACAAGTTGGGGGTCAATGAAAAAAAGTTGACCGAACTCTTTCGCAAACATTTCGGCATGACCGTCAGCGAGTACCTCATCAATCTGAGACTCGAAGGCGCTCGCGCACGGCTGACCGACAGCCAGACCCAGGTTCAGATCATCGCCAAGGACGCAGGCTATTTCAACGCCAGTGATTTTTCCAGGGCCTTCAGGAACCGCTACGGTTTGGGCCCGCGCCAATACCGCAAGGTTTGTCAAAGTGATGCCACTTCCGCTTCAGTCCACTTCAAAGAGTTAGACAATGACCAGTGACCCCCCCCACGAAGAGGCGCAGAAATTGATATCCGTGTCAGAGCAAGTGCCGCCACTGCGTTCGCTGGCCATATTCAGCCATGAGGCACGGTCCACACTGCACAACATGCTGGGCTACATTCGCCTGATGCAAATGAACGCGCCGGGCGACATGATCGAGCATCTCGTCGTCGTGGAGGATTGCAGCTCCCGTCTGCTGTCGCTGGTGGATGACTTGGCGGCGTCCAACATGCGGGTTGGCAAACTCCCAGCGCAAGTGGATGAAGTTCCGGCCGATGCAGCAACCAGCAATGCTGCTGCGCTCATGCCCTTGGCAAGCCTCGAACTAATGGCCCTGGAAAAGATGATGCTGACCGGCCGACTCCCTCGCATCAACGAATGGGCCAGCGCTCTGGCAGAGTCCTATCCGGAACAACGCTGCGCCGCCCGCAGGGTGGTTCAACTCACCATGAACGCAGATCTTCCAGCACTGGAGAAAATGCTCGCCCAGTGGCGCGCGCTGGCCCGCTAGGCCGCAGAGCGGTCGTATTGCCCGCTGCCGATGCATCCCTCAGCGGCGATGCGAGCGACTGTGGCAAGATACCGATCCTCTTTACTGAACGGTGCGAAAACCATGAAATCATCCTTTCTCGGGCTGACATTGGCGACATTGCTATTTGCCTACCTTGCACCTGCCGCAGCAGCAAAACCCGAATGGGCGGGTCAGGGCCATGGAAAAAAGCACCAGGAACAGCACGAAAAAGCCCCCGAAGTTCAGATCGGCAGTTACTTCCACGAAGACCAGCGGCATGCGGCAGTGCGGTTCTATGGCGAGCAACAGTCCAAAGGTCACTGCCCACCCGGGCTGGCCAAGAAGAAAAATGGCTGCCAGCCTCCGGGTCAGGCAAAGAAATGGTCCAAAGGCCAGCCCTTGCCGCGCGATCTGACGCGTTACCCCGTCCCCAAGGAGGTGCTGGTAAAGATTGGCGTGCCGCCGGCCGGTTACCGCTATGTGCGGGTTGCCAATGACCTGTTACTGATTGCGATCGGCACCAGCATGGTCGTCGATGCAATCGAGGACCTCATACGCCCCTGACGGCCGGTGGCGGTATAGAGTGTCAATGGTTGTGGTCCGGCTGCTTGCAGCGCGACACCACCCGCCCTGCAATCTGGACCCGGCGCATGCGCGCAAGTACCGCGTTGACTTGGTCCAGGGGCTGCACTTCGGTCAGGCAACGTAGCTTGCCCTGTGCGGCAAGTGCCAGCACGTCGCGCATGTCGTCGCGCGTGCCGACCGATGTACCCAGCACCCGGGCCTCGATTCCGACCAGCGCCAGCGCCGGGAAACTCAAGGGTGGAGATGGCACGGCGACACAGATTATCGAGGCCTTCGCGGCAGGGCTCGCATTGGCCGCAGGTGCTGGGGTGCGATTCGAAGTAATGTGGCAGTTCGGTTTTGCCCCCTCGCCCCAGTGGGGAGAGGGCTGGGGTGAGGGGCTGGCACAGGTTCCAGACTTCCCTCAAGAACGTAAAACATCCACCCCTCACCCTAACCCTCTCCCCGCTGGGGCGAGGGAAAAAGATTCCACATCACTTTGAGTCGCACCCCATTGCCGTCCCTCTATACAACGGCAAGGGAGGTATTTCAGGGACCATGGTCGGAACCGTCAACCTCGGCATGCCCAGTTTTTTGGACCGCGTATCCAAAGGGCATGCCAACAACAGTGGCGGGCACCTGTTGATTGCGCCGCAACACAAGCTGTTTGTGACCGCATCCGACAAGCAACTGGTGATGCAGTCCTTGCCAGCGCAAGGTGTCGACAGTCTGTTTGACAAGCTTGTGCAAGGGGATGTTGCCTTTGGCATCAGCAAGAACCTAAAAGGTGACAAGCTGCTCATGGCGGCCATGCGCATTCCTTTGTCGGGTTGGGTCTTTGCCACCACCGTCTCGACCGAAGAGGCTTCTGAGCCGATTCGCAAGGTGGAAAACCAGATGCTTCTGGTGGGCACCTTGCTTACTTTTGTGGCGGGCCTGATAGCCTGGTTTGTCACCTTCGGGATGCTCAAGCGGCAGCTTGCCCCGATTCTGAGCACCACCAAACAGCTCAAAATGCTGTCACAGACCGAACAGCCCCTGAAATTGGCGCCCCTTGACCCACAGGACGAAATCGGTGAAATGATCGCCAGCATGAATTTGCTGGTCGACTCCCTGGCGCGGCGGGAGGACGCGCTGAAAACCAGCGGAACGGCAACGCGGCAGGCGCTGGAGAGTGCCCAAATCCACCTGGATCGGCTCAGCCGGCGTGCCAGAGGAATATTGCGCAATCTGCGCCGACATCACCGCCAGAAAAGAGCTTGAAATCGAAATCAAGCGCTACCAGGCGCAACTGTGTCAGGAGGTCGATGATCGGACCCGCGACCTCGCGGTTCGGGAGCGGCAACTGAAGGTCATTGTCGACGCCATTCCGGGTGTGGTGAGTTATTGGGACAAGCATCTGGTGGCGCAATTTGCCAACCGCGTGTACAAGGAGTGGTTTGGCCTGTCGCCCAGCGAAATTCAGGGCAGGCATTTGCGCGATGTATTTGGCACCGTCCAGTACGAGGTGAGCCAGGAACGTATCCAGGCGGTCATGCGCGGCGAGCGCCAGAGCTTCGAGACGCTCTACCCCTACGAAGGCAACCGCAATGACATGCGGTTTGCGCGGTGCACTACATTCCGGACCAGGTCGAAGGTAGTGTGGTGGGATTCTTTGTCATTGCGTTTGACATTGACGAACTGCGGCGCGCCAAGGAAGCTGCCAACAACGCCAGCCGCTCAAAAGCCGATGCCTTGCGACATATCGTCTCTGACGACATGGTGCGCCAACGCCGCCTGCTGAAAAAATTCCTGACCAACAGCGACCCGGATGAACGGGCAATTCTCGCTGCCGCCGCTAGCGCCGATACGGGTTGCATCACCCGCACCGCGCACAAGCTCAAGTCCAGTGCGCGCACGGTCGGCGCCATGGCACTCGGCGAGCTATGCCACCAATTGGAGTTGGCGGGCCGTGCCAACGATCAGGTACGCTGCAGCGAGCTGATCGCGCGCCTGGAGTCAAGCTTTGATGCCGCCCAAACCGACATTCGCAAACATCTGAACCTTGCGCGCCCGGGTTAGGACCTGCTACCGCGGTCTTGACTACACCCCAAAATCCACTTGCAGATCGGGCGCCGGGTAGTGAAAACGCACCGGGCCATCGGGGCGTTGCTGAATGTACTGGAATACCAGCGGGTCGTCGCTGACGCGGGCCTCATCTGGTGTACCTTGAAAAGCAAGCCTGCCCTGGTCCAGAATAATCACATGGTCGGCAATCTCCAGGGTTTGCGTCAATTCGTGCGAGACAAATATGCTGGTCAGGCCCATGGAGTCGTTGAGCTCGCGAATCAGGCGGGCTGCCGTGCGCAAGGAGATCGGGTCCAGACCCGAAAAAGGCTCGTCGTACATCACCAGCTCGGGGTCCAGTGCAATGGCGCGCGCCAGTGCAATGCGACGCGCCATGCCACCCGACACCTCGCTGGGCATCAGGTCGCGCGCATTGCGCAGCCCAACCGCGTTGAGTTTCATCAGCACGATGTCCCGAATCAGCACCTCCGGCAGGTCGGTGTGCTCGCGCAAGGGAAAGGCGACATTGTCAAACACGCTCAGATCGGCAAACAGGGCACCAAACTGAAACAGCATGCCCATGCGCCGACGCACCGCATACATCTGCTGCTTGTTCATCCCGGTGATGTCTTCTCCGTCAAACACCATCTGACCCGACCAGGCTGGAAACTGCCCACCCATGACCCGCAGGGCCGTGGTCTTGCCGGCGCCCATGGGGCCAATCAGCGCCGTTACCTTGCCGCGAGGGACCTGCAGCGAAAGACCATGCAGCACCGTGACGTCGGTATAGCCGAAACTCAGGTTTCGCATTTCAACAAGCGGTGGTGCAAGGGCAATTGACATGGTGGCATTCAAAGTGGGTCAAGGCAGGATCATACGCAAGCGTAAACTTTATCTGGCCCAGGCACTTTAGGGCCCCAGCGGGCAATCGCCTTCATGGTGCCCCACCTGAGCGGTTTTTTGCGGCGGTTGTGCGGCCCCCGCGATGCGGAATATATTTCGTTGACACGCAAAATGGACTAAACTGCCACGCGCTCTGCGCAGTGCCTGATCGATTGACTTCAACTTTGGAAGGATGACAATGCCCCAACTCTCGCATAAGGATTTGAGCGACAACGTGCGCTATATCGCACTGTCCGGCTACATGGACATGAAAGGCACCGAAGCGGTTGAAAAGCGCGTGACGGAGCTCATTGCAGGCAGTAACCGCAAGGTCATCATTGACCTGTCCGACGTGACATTTCTGGCGTCGGTTGGTATCCGCCTGCTGATCGCGAGCGGCAAGCTGCTCAAGAAAAATGGCGGCAGCATTGCCATGGTTGTGGGGCAAAACGCCGCCGTCATCAAGACCGTCAAGGCGACCGTTGGCGACGCGGTATTTCCGCTGTGCGAAACCCAGGATAAGGCCCTGGCCGCACTGAACGTCTGAGCGGTGTCAACGTGCCGGATGCAATGTCGGCCGCCTTGTCCATTGCCGCCAACCCTGACGAGTTCCGGCGGGCGACGCAGTGGCTTGAAGCCTTGGGCCAAACGCATCAGATTCCTGAGGACAAAGTCTATGCACTCAGCCTGTGCCTCAACGAAGCGCTTGCCAATGTCCTGAGCTACAGCGGAATCGACGCCGCCCAGGCCCTGATCGGGTTGACGTTTGCCGCTGACCACCAGCCCGGCGCCAGCGCGGTGACCGTCACCGTCAGCGACCCGGGCATCGCTTTCGATCCCTTGCGCCATGTCCCCAAGCCCTTGCCCGCCACGCTGGAGGACGCCACACCCGGCGGTGGTGGAATCGTGCTGATGCGCGCCTTCGCCGACGCGTTGAGTTACACCCGTGCGGCAGAACGTAACAGCTTGCGCTTTACCGTGTGCTGGAGTCCCTGATGCAGGCTGCTGGCCCCGAGACCCAGACTTTTACCCGCGGACCGGACCGTCGGGCGCGGCCAGCCCAAACTGCGCCTGAGCACCGCGCTGCGGAGCGCCGTCAAACCGGTGTCAACTGGATTCCCTTGTTTCGCAATCTTGCTCCGGAGTCGGTGGAGGCCGTCCTGCGGGGGGCTGAAGTGGTGTTGCTACCGGCGGGCACGCCCTTGCTCAAGGCCGGCGAAACCAACAGCACCGTCTACATTTTGCTGGGTGGCGAAGTGGCTGCATTTCTGGATACCCAGGCCGATGCACGTGCTGCGATCCAGATCGCAACCGGTGACTGCATCGGCGAACTCTCGGCGATCGACGGCAAACCGGTGTCCGCGCTGGTGCTCGCCTTGACGGATGCGCGGGTGCTGAAGCTATCCAAGGAGGTATTCTGGAATGATTTGATGACCTTGCCAGGCATTGCCGGCAACCTCATGGTCATGCTCACCGAGCGCATGCGCCGCACCAACGAAATCACGCTCGCGGCCCAGCGTGAACAGCTTGAGCTGATGCACCTGAAAAAAGAACTTGATGTTGCGCGCCGCTTGCAAGCGAGCATGCTGCCACTGGACCGCCCCTTGTTTCCTGATCGTCCAGAAATCGAACTGTGCGGTCTCATGGAGCCAACCGACGATGTCGGAGGTGATCTGTTTGATGCGTTTTTCGTCGATGACCGGCATCTGTTCTTTTGCATCGGAGACGTCTCAGGTCATGGCATTGCCTCGGCCCTTTTCATGGCACGTGCCATCGGCCTGATGCGCATCCTGGCCATGGGCACCTTGCGACCCGACGAACTCCTCACTCAACTCAACGACCGCCTGTGTGTGGGTAACGACACCAATCTTTTTGTGACGCTGTTTTGCGGCTTTCTGGAGGTGCGGAGTCGGCGCATGGTTTACTCGAATGGCGGACATGGCGCCCCGCTGTTGGTATCAGGCGGCAAGGCGCACTTTCTGGAGATTCCGAACGGGGTTTTGATCGGTGCGCTGGAAGACATGCGTTACCAGTCCATGGAACGACAGCTTGAGCCGAACGATCTGTTGTTGTGCTTCACCGATGGCATGACCGAAGCCCACGATGCGTCAGGCGCCGAGTTTTCAGAAGAAAGTTGCCGACAATTGCTGCAAGAAGCACATGGCCTGCCGTTGCCGGACCTGCTCGACCTGATGCGCCAACGGGTCGGCGCGTTTACCGGCAGTGCGGCGCTTGAGGACGATTGCACCATGCTGGCTTTCCGCTGTCTCCAGGCGGAAGTTTCACCTGCCCATCCCCAAACCCAATGATCGATACGCCCACCATGACACCGCGTTACAAAAGCTACTGCCAGATTCCAGACCTGGCCGACTCAGAAGAATTTCTGACACACATTCGGCGCCACCTGCACCAGCACCCGGAGCTTTCGTTCAAGGAACTTGCCACCGCAGAGCTTGTTGCCGGGCACTTGTCCGACTGGGGCTACGAAGTCGCCCGCAACGTGGGTGGACATGGGGTGGTGGGCCGGCTCAAAAATGGCGACGGTGCGCGCAGTGTCAGTCTGCGTGCGGACATGGACGCGCTGCCCATTCTGGAAGAAAACCCGGTACAGCACGCCAGCCGCCATGCCGGGGTCATGCACGCCTGCGGTCACGATGGCCACACCGCCATGCTGCTGGGCGCCGCACGCCACCTGGCCAGAACACGGCAGTTTTCGGGCACCGTCAACCTGGTGTTTCAGCCGGCCGAAGAGGCCGGACGCGACAGCGGGGCGCAGCGCATGATCGCTGATGGCTTGTTTGAGCGTTTTCCGTGCGATGCGATTTTTGGCCTGCATAACCACCCGGGTTACCCGGTCGGCACCTTCCTGTTTGGCAGCGGCCCCTTCATGTCCGCGTCTGACACGGTGCTGATCACCATTCATGGCCGCGGTGGCCATGCGGCACGGCCCCACCAGACTATCGACCCGATTCTGGTTGCGGGCAGTTTGGTAATGTCCTTGCAAACGGTCGTTTCGCGCAACATTGACCCGACACAGACCGCCATCGTAACCATCGGCACCCTAAATGCGGGCATTGCGACCAACGTCATCCCCGACCGCGCCACCATGGGCTTGAGCGTGCGATCCTTTAGCCCCGAAGTGCGCGCGCGGCTGCGTGAGCGCATCACCGAACTTGTCAGCTTGCAGGCGCAAAGCTATGGTGCGAGGGTCGAGATCGATTACCAGGAGGGCTATCCGGTGGTGGTCAATAGCGCCGCCGAGACCGAGTTTGCGCGGGAAGTCGCCACCGAGCTAGTCGGGCCCGAGCACAGCGTTTTCCCGTTCGGTCCGGTGACCGGCAGCGAAGACTTTGCCTACTACCTGCTGCACCGGCCGGGCTGCTTCCTGCGCCTGGGCAATGGCGAAGCCGGCGCCATGCTGCACAACCCGAAGTACGACTTTAACGACAGCAACCTGACCATCGGCGCAGCCTACTGGACCCGCTTGGTGGAGAAGTTCCTGGACTGACCGCGCACGCCCCATACAAGCCATTCTTCTCATTGGATCGCTTGCCAGCATGATTTCGCTTGCACAAGAGCAGGGTCATGACTTGTGCATGTGGGTGGTGCAAGTCAAAGTGGCGTAAGACTGTCACAATCTTGTCATATCGGCTGTTAACAATCTGATGGCGATTTTCCTCGGCAAGGGTGTACATGTTGTCTTTTTTGCGCGGCTCACAGGTCGCAGCGGTTCCGGGCGAACCGGCGTTGCTGGATCGCGACCACAGCACGCTGGCGTTTAATGAGCGGGTGCTCGACTGGGCCGTGCGCGACGACGTTCCCCTGATGGAGCGGCTGCGCTATTTGTGTATTGTTTCGTCCAACCTCGATGAGTTCTTCGAGGTTCGGGCCGAACCGCATCTGGCAGCGCACCAGGCCAATGAGCGCACAGGGCAGTTCTCAGTGGAGTCATTCGTGCGCTTGTCCGACGCCGTGCATCGGCTGGTGGATAGCCAATATGCGCTTTACAACGAAAAGCTGATGCCGGCCTTTGAAGCGCAAGGCATCAAGATCATTGCGCACGGCGAACGTAACCCAGTGCAGCGGCATTGGGTCAAGCACTATTTTGAGCGCGAAGTGCGCCCTTTGCTGATTCCGGTGGGGCTCGATCCGTCGCATCCGTTCCCCCAAGTTGCCAATAAGACCTTGAATTTCATCGTGCGTCTCGTTGGCAAGGACGCGTTCGGGCGAGAAAACGAGATCGCTATCGTGAAGGTGCCTCGGGTGTTGCCGCGGCTGATTCGCATGCCCAACAAGGTGTCGGATGGCATGACCCTGCTGGCGTCATTGTCGAGCGTGATCCGCGCCCACCTCGCCGATTTGTTCCCCGGACGTACAGTCAGCCAGTTTTCTCAGTTTCGGGTGACACGGCACTCGGATTTGGCAGTCGACGAGGAAGATGTCAAGAATTTGCGCACCGCGCTGCGTCAGGGCCTGGTGCACCGCCATTACGGCCAGGCGGTGCGACTTGAGGTGTCCGCAGGCTGCTCGGACTATCTGTCACAGTTCTTGCTCAAGCAGTTTGAGCTACCGCCCAAGGCCTTGTATCGGGTGCATGGACCGGTGAATCTGGTGCGTCTGACCCAACTGATCGACCTGCTGGACCGCCCAGACCTGTGTTTTCCGATCTACACCGCGGCCTTCCCCTTGCAGTTGAACCAGTCAAAGTCGATTTTTGAGCAGCTCAAGCGCAACGATGTTCTGATTCACCAACCGTTCGAGAGTTTTGACGGCGTCCTTGAGTTTTTGCGTGAGGCAGTGCATGACCCCCACGTGCTAGCCATCAAGCAGACGATTTACCGCACCGGTACTGACTCTGAGCTGATGGACTTGTTGCGCGAGGCGGTGCGCCGTGGCAAGGAGGTGACCGTGGTGGTGGAGCTGAAGGCACGCTTTGACGAGGAGGCCAATATCAACTGGGCCGAAATGCTGGAGTCGATTGGTGCGCAGGTGGTGTATGGCGTCGTGGGGCTAAAGACCCACGCCAAAATGATGCTGATCACCCGACGAGAAGGCAAGGCGCTCAAGCGCTACGGGCACCTGTCTACCGGCAATTACAACCCCCGAACTGCCAGGCTCTACACCGACATCAGCCATATCACTGCTGACACCGCGCTCACCAATGATATGGAGCATGTTTTTGTACATCTGGCCAGCCAAAGCAAGTTGCCGCGTCTGGGCAAATTGTGGCTGGCACCGTTTCACTTGCATCGCAACCTGATCGAGAAAATCCAGCGGCTGGCCAAGGCTGCCCGCAACGGCAAGTCCACGCGAATTGTGGCCAAGATGAACTCCCTGACCGACGAGGACCTGATTCGTAGCCTCATGCAGGCAGGCCGCGATGGGGTCAAAATCGACCTGATCGTCAGAGGGGCCTGCATGCTGCCAGCCCAGGTGCCGGGCCATACCGACAACATCCGCGTGCGCTCGATCATTGGGCGGTTTCTGGAGCACACCCGGGTTTTCTACTTCCGCTGTGGCGAGCTTGAAGACCTGTATCTGTCTAGTGCCGACTGGATGAACCGCAACATGGTGCGGCGGGTAGAGTTGGCGTGGCCCATCACCGACCCCGACCAGCGTCAGCGCCTCGTCGATGAGTGCCTGGTGGCCTATCTCCATGACGGCATTGACGCCTGGCAGCTTGGGGCCGATGGACAGTACAGCCGGCAGATTCCCAGCGCAAAAAAAACCGCACACGGTGCGCAAGCCGCATTGATGGTCCGATACTCCCAGCAGGAGCCGCAGCGCGGCCGGAGTCAATGATGTGTTCAGGAATTACCAAAATGGACCTTGTTTTGTGGCGACATGCCGAGGCAGTGGATGCGGCCCCGGGCCAGCCTGACCTGCTTCGCAGGCTGACCCCAAAAGGAGAAAGGCAGGCGTCAAGGGTGGGCGCCTGGTTGGACCGCCAGTTGCCAGATGGCGCCAAAATATGGGTCAGTCCGGCCAAACGCACGGACCAAACTGCCAAAGCGCTTGGGCGCAAATACAGCACCACGGACCTGTTGCAGCCGCAATGCAACATGGAGCAACTGTTGGAACTGGTGCAATGGCCCGGCGGTAAACGCTGCGTGGTGGTGGTAGGTCACCAGCCCGTGCTGGGTCAGACCCTGTCGCACCTTCTGGGATTTTCAGAAAAGGAATGTGCGATCAAAAAAGGGGGCCTTTGGTGGCTGCGATGTCGGGAGCATCCCTTGGGCAACAAAACCGCAGTGGTCACCGTGCAGGCGCCAGAATTTCTTTAGGGGCGACACTCGGACACCCTAGTGCCTACTTGCATTAGTCTTGCTACTTTCAAAGCGCTGGGCATTTTGCATGACGTCGTTACTAATGCTCGCAATAGCAAGCTATTACTGCGCTTTGCGCCTAATTCTGCAAGTCCCCAACGCTTCTCTGAGTGAGGCAGACCTATGCAAGTAGGCACTAGCAATATCTGGCCCACAAATGAAAAACCAGCAATCGATCTCGCAAGACCTGTTGCTGGTGGTCAAAAAAACGCTGCTAAACAGGCGGGCTGCTGCTGCTTTAGGGGTTGTAGGGTTCTTGCGATGGGTTAATCGCAAAGTCTTCTTTCATTTTGCCAGCATCGATATGCAACTTTAGCCACTTGGGCGTCAAGCCCCGACCGGTCCACTCTTCACCATTGGGTCCACGGTATTTTGCGGCGACCTTTGTCGATGCTGGGGATTTCTCTTTTTTGGTCTTGGTTTTCTTTTCAGAACTTTCTACTGCGGCGAGCTTTTTGGACTTGCGTCCAGGCAAAGTAGTCTGGAGGTCTTTGATCGTTATACCAAAAGCCTGCATCTTGGCTTTTATGTCAACCACGGTTTGAGCAAACTCTTTGGTACGAATCTCTGAGGCCTGTTTTTGCAGCTTTGCAATTTCTGACTGAATTTCCAGTAGTTTGGACATAGTGTTCCTGTAGTTATTGACGGGCAGATTTTATTCTAATCTGAATTACTGTCAAAGATACCGTAATTTACCGACTCCAAGACTAAAAGGTGCAAAACTCAGGGCGAGGTTTTTGCTGCTAACGTGGAGAGCCTTTGAAATCGAATTCAAACGGGGCTGACAAAGCCGGGGTTTTCTAAGGTTTTGTGCCCGGCATACCGTGCATGGAATGGTCCATGGCAGCAGGTTTGGCCATGCCACCAGGGCTCATCATCAAGGCAGGTAACTTCAATTCGAGTTTGCTCTCGACCCCTTTGGTATCTTTGAACAGAAGCGTCACGGGAACCATACTGTCTTTAACCAAAGGCTGCTTCAAATCCATCAACATAATGTGATAGCCACCGGGACGCAGTTCAACCGGCTTGCCTGCGGGCAGTTCCAGCCCCCCTTTGACTTCCGCCATTTTCATCACGTTGCCATCCATCTTCATTTCATGCACCTCGGAGATGCCGGCAATCGGTGAGACCGCGCCGATCAGACGGGTACCGTTTTGGGCAGTGAGTGTCATGAACGCGCCGGTGGCCATCTGGCCTTTGACGGTGGCGCGTGCCCAGGCGTTGTGTACCTTGACTACGTCATCAGCAGCCAACGCTCCCAGGGAAAGTGCAGCCACGGCGAGTGCCGTTACCAAGGGTTTGAATTTCATCGCGCTTCCTTTTATTTAATGGGGCCGAGCAGGGTCGGAGTAAGAAAATGAGTCCAGTGCCATATCGGCAGCAGCTAGTGCATGGATTGCTGTGGTGTCAAAAAGCGGCAGGGTGGCATGCTCCTGTTGTATCAAAAGGGAAATTTCTGTGCAGCCCAGAATAATCGCCTGGGCACCCGAACGGGCCAGGTTTGCCATGGTGGTCTGGTAGGCTGCACGCGACGCAGGCAATATCTGTCCCAGGCAGAGCTCGTTGTAAATGATGGTGTGCACCAGTTCACGTTCTTGCTCTGTTGGCACAAGCACCGCCAAACCCCGGCGCTCCAGGCGTTGCCGGTAAAAGTCTTGTTCCATGGTGAAGCGCGTGCCTAGCAGGCCGACCACCGAATGGCCGGCGTGCTGAATCTGTTGCGCGGTGGGATCGGCAATGTGCAGCAACGGAATCGCTACAGCTGACTCAATGGTCGAAGCCACTTTGTGCATGGTGTTGGTACACAAAACCAGAAAGTCGGCACCAGCCAGCTCCAGCGAGCGGGCGGCCTGTGCCAGCATGGCACCGGCCGCCACCCAGTCGCCCGCGTGTTGGAGCCTTTCAATGTCATGAAAATCCACGCTGTAGAGAATAACGCGGGCCGAGTGCAGGCCCCCAAGGCGCGCTTTGATGCGCTCGTTGATATGACGGTAGTATGGAACCGTCGATTCCCAGCTCATGCCACCAATAAGTCCAATGGTTTTCATCCCCATACCATAACCCGAAACGGCGGCGAATCTGGCAGCTTGCATCGCGCTCTGCAAAGAATACCCACTCCGTCAGTGCAGCGCTGCAGGCCGACATCCTGCTGCTCGCCATCGCCAATCACCGCGAGGCCAAACATCTCATGCAGGACTGGACGGATGAAACCGAAAGACTGATGGACGCCCAACTGCCTCGCTGACCATCCGAAACACCGCAGAGAAATTCATTCCAAGTGCGTCTGGCGACTTGTGGAATGTAAGTCCTGGTGGATTCGCCGCCACGACAGCACACGTGAGCCGGCGTTGGGGTGGTGGCACTCTGGCAGGATCAGGATGTCCTTAGCAAATAGGACCACTTGAGTTGATCGTCAAAAATAGATCAAGATCAGCGTGCCGAAAGTATCATTTCCAGATTTTGCAATGCAGCCGAATCGCCTGGGTGCGATTCAAAGCGATTGTGGCGATTCGGTTTTTGCCCCCTCGCCCCAGCGGGGAGAGGGCTGGGGTGAGGGGCTGCCAAAGGGTCCAGAATTCTTTCAATAATGCAAAACATCCACCCCTCACCCTAACCCTCTCCCCGCTGTGGCGAGGGAATAAGAGTCCACATTACTTTGAATCGCCCCCGAATCGCCCAGCATTTTGGGTGTAATCTCCTTGGCCACTGTTTGCAATGCCTGCTCACGCTCAACAAGGCGGCTATCGATTTCACGGGCAATCCCGGGTACCCTAGAGTACTGCTGCTCGCCCAGCACGGTCTGCATGTTTTGGCGCAACATTTGGCTGGTTTGGAGCGCCACCAAGCCTATGCTGATGAAGAATATCAGCAGAGTCAACAGAGTGACTCGGGTCTTGAGTGAACGCCACGCTAGGAAGATCCGGTTCACGGCGTCCATCATAAAGAAGTGCAATTCTTAGTTTTCCCAAGGCTGTGATTCTAGATACTCAGGCAAATGCCTTCATGGCATTTGTTGGCAAAAAGTCGAGCTTTTCCGCTTGCTTGCGGTGTACCGAAACCCCGCGTGTCATCACGGCAATTTCCTGTCTACGTATCCCTTGGGCGGCTTGCCCAACACCCACATCCGGTCTGAGCCTTCCCTATCCTCATTCCCAAGTTTGCCATACGTCCTGGTGATCAGTTTAGAAAGTTTCCCAGTCATCACCATGCGCAGCGGCCTTTGGAAGGGTCGCCGGCTTCGGCGTGGCGCTTGGCCTTTGCACTGCAAGTGCACTTCCTTGTTTGGAGGGTGGTTTCAAATCATTGGTGGCCATGGCGCCTGTCCATCGACGATTCGTGGGTGGGATGGCTCGGGGGGCCGCACCCTGCGCACGAACCTTCGCTTGGATGGATCGGGAGGAAGCTGCACTTGATTCGAGCTTGAAAACGGACACGACCTGTACCAAATCCTCGGCTTGTGACTTCAAGCCACTGGCCGCCGCAGCCATTTCTTCCACCAACGCAGCGTTTTGCTGTGTGACCTGATCCATTTGGGTCACTGCCTCACCAACCTGGGAAACACCCAGACTTTGTTCGGTGCTGGCTGCGCTTATTTCACCCATGATGTCAGTTACGCTACGGATGCTGGCAACGACCTCCGTCATCGTCGCTCCTGCCTGATCAACCAATGCAGTTCCATGGGCTACGCGATCGACACTTGCCGTGATTAATGTCTTGATCTCTTTGGCAGCGTCTGCTGAGCGCCCCGCCAAAGAACGTACCTCGCTGGCCACTACCGCAAAGCCGCGTCCCTGTTCCCCTGCTCGCGCAGCTTCGACCGCAGCGTTGAGTGCCAGGATATTGGTCTGAAATGCAATCCCATCAATCACACTGATGATGTCCGCAATTTTTTTGGAACTGTCATTGATATGTTTCATGGTTTCAACCACTTGCCCTACCACCTCACCCCCCTTTACCGCTACGGTGGAGGCGCTCATTGCTAACTGATTGGCTTGCCCCGCGCTGTTAGCGTTCTGTTTTACGGTATCACTGAGCTGCTCCATGGAGGCCGCGGTCTGCTCCAAGGCGCTAGCCTGACTCTCGGTGCGCGCTGACAAGTCATGGTTCCCTGCTGCAATTTCGGAACTGGCCGTTGCAACGCCTTCGGAACCCTCACGAACTTTGGTCACCACTTGCGCCAAGTGATCGCGCATCTCGGATAAGGCCGACATCAGCTGTCCAAACTCATTCGTCCCACGCACTGGCACCTTGATCTGGAGGTCGCCGTCTGCTACCGCGCGTGCCACTGCGACCGCCTCACCCACTGGACCAGTGATGCTGCGGACAAAGGCAATTGACAAGAACACTGAAGCGGCCATACCAAGCACAAGGATCGCCAAGGTCAACAATTCAGTTCTCCGCAAATTGCTGACCCGATCATCCATGGTGTTGGTCATGGCCTTCATCGCCAGTACATTGAACTCGAACAGGCCATCAATGGTGCGCGTAAATTCATCGAAATATTCTGGCGCCGGCAATTTGAGCTCGGCGGCGCCAATCAACTCCCTTTCAGCCAGCGTCAGGGTCTTGTCTACCATCTCGCGACCGCCCACGGCCTTCGCCTCCAGCGTTGCCTTCATGTCTGGATTGGCATCCATCGATTTCTTGAGATTTCGGAACATATCACCTTGGACTTCGCGAGCTCGCTTCTGAAGCGACTGCAAAGTCGCCCGTCCCTCCGGTGGAATGCTCCCCTGCGCAAGAAAACCGCTGCCCATAGCCCGCATGACGCCCAGGTTCTCTGCAACCAAGGGCATATTTACCAGAGATGCTTGTATCAAAAAATACGTGTCCACATCCGGGTCCCGGCTCAGACCATACTCGTCGATCACTTCTTCGCTCAATAGCAACTCACCGGCTATCAGCTGGGTATGCAGCATGGTACTCTCAGCGGTCTTGAGCTGACGACTAGAAACCCCTTGCTCCAACGTCATCCAGCGTTGACGCAAGTCGGCCCAGTGGGATTGAATGGCTGAAGATGATCCTGCCAGTTTGATTTCGGCGTCCAGGGCATCCATGGCTTTCACCAGTCTGTCGCGTAGTTCTGGTCTTCTCGCGGCCAACGCCTCGTTCCCACCGAGCATCCCTGCAGACAAACCACGATGTGCCTGCGTAAGCTGAATGACCTTGTTCAGAACTACCAAAGACCCAGCACCAGTGACTGCGCGCTTTGCAGCTTCAATATCTGACTGAGACCGCTTGAAATACAGTGCCGATGGCAACAGCACCAATAACAATGCGATCAGGCCAAGGGCAATAAACTTCCTTGACAGATTCATTTGATGCAGCAGCGACATACGAAGTCTCCAATCTTGTTGCTATAAACCCTATTACCTTCAAGCGCCATTTGCATAGTCTTCAAAACCCTTAATCGCCAAAGGTCGACTAAAGAAATACCCTTGGAAGGCATGGCAGCCGGCGCCCTCCAAGAAGTCACGTTGCCCTTTTGTTTCGACACCCTCGGCGATTACGCCAAGTCCGAGGCTATGGGCTAACGCCACGACGGTTCTTGCGATTGCGGCGTCGTTGGGGTCTAGCAGGATGTTTCGCACGAAACTCTGGTCAATCTTGAGTTGATCCAATGGCAGACGCTTCAAATAGGAAAGCGAAGAATATCCCGTCCCAAAGTCATCCAATGAGAAGCCGACTCCCTTTGCCTTGAGTAAGTGCATTTTTTCTACGATTGCGTCTACATCAGCCACCAATAGACTTTCGGTCAGTTCAAGCTTCAAGTGGCGCGGGCACGCGCCTGACCTCGCAAGTGCCTGTGACACCCGTTCCACGAAATCCACCTCATGGAACTGCTTGGCACTTACGTTGACTGCCAAGGTGAAATCTGCGAACTTTGACTGTTGTTGCCAAGCGGCAAGCTGATCGCAAGCGGTCTCCAGAACCCAGTTACCCAATGCCAAAATCAGCCCAGTTTCTTCGGCCAGGGGAATGAACTCTGCGGGAGACACCATGCCGCGCTGAGGATGTTTCCATCGGACCAAGGCCTCCGCCCCAGTTACCCGGCCGTCGTCGGCGACCTGAGCCTGGTAGTGCAATATCAACTGACTCCCTGCGATAGCCTCGCCCAATGCAGTTTGCAAAGCAGCACGCTCAACAATTGCCGTTTGCATGTCGGGGTCAAAGAAGTGCAAGGCATTCCGACCCATGTCCTTTGACTTGTACATGGCCAGGTCTGCCTGCTTGAAAAGATCATCAGCACTTGTCTCATTTCCGCGGTACAAGGTTGCGCCAACACTTGCAGTACTTCGATGGTCAGCGCCATTGAGCAAGTATGGCTCGCAAAGAGCCAAAAGTATCTTTCTGCCGACGACCTCGGTCTGCGCCGCTGCATCATGAATTTCAGCATTTAGTCCCCCAAGCAAGACCACAAACTCGTCGCCGCCTAATCGCGACACCGTGTCTCCCTCTCTCACACAGGCGCTCAAGCGGCGTGCAACTTGGACAAGCAATAGATCGCCAATCTCATGTCCTTTGGTGTCATTGAGCGTTTTGAAATGGTCCAGATCGATCAAGAGAACAGCACCGTAGAGGCCACTTCTACTGCTCGCACCCATACG
Organism: Rhodoferax sp.; assembly: GCA_021738345.1. Classification (GTDB taxonomy): domain Bacteria; phylum Pseudomonadota; class Gammaproteobacteria; order Burkholderiales; family Burkholderiaceae_C; genus Allorhodoferax. The sequence continues at coordinate 28,805 of JAIPCE010000023.1, forward strand.
CTGCTGCAATCGATCCAAAAGAAGTCGTCGGTTGGGAAGATCGGTCAGGGGGTCATAGAAGGCGAGCCTGTGAATGGTGTCTTCAAACTTCTTGCGTTGGGTGATATCCGAGAAAGAAACGACATAGTTGGTGACTTTCCCAGCGGCATTCGTGACAGCCGTAACCCTAATCCACTCGGGATACTCCTCGCCATTCTTGCGTCGGCTCCACACTTCGCCCTGCCAGGCATGTTCAGCCGACAGGGACTTCCACATAGGTTCGAACTCCTTTTCGTCATGCTGCCTGGACTTCAAAATGAACGGGCTGTGTCCGATCACTTCGTCGGATGCGTAGCCTGTGATCTTGACGAAGGCCTGATTGACATTCAATGTCTTTCCCTGGCCATCGGTCACAACAATGCCATCGTCCGTTTCAAAGGCAATTGCGGCAATTCTGAGTTCAGCCTCTGCACGACGGCGCAGCGTGATATCGCGCACAAACGCATTGAACTCGACGCCGCGCACCGTTCTAATGGAAGAGATCGCCAGTTCAATCGGGAACTCAAGGCCATCTCGGTGCAACCCTTCGACTTCCACCCGCGAATTGAGTACAGGCCCTTGTCCTGTATCAAGGAAACGCTCTAGCCCTTGCAGGTGGCGATCCCGATATCGCTCGGGGATGATCGTTTCATGCAGGTTACGCCCAATGACTTCTTCTTTGGTCCAACCAAAAATTGCTTGAGCGGGCTTGTTCCATCCAGAGATGCGACCGGAATCATCCATTTGGATAACCGCGTCAAGAGCGGAGTTGACTATGGCCTGTAGACGCGCTTCACCTTCACGCTGGGAATCCAATAGTTGACTAAAGCCATTTGCCATTTGGTTAAAGCTGTCGCCCACCTGGGCAATCTCATCGCGGGTGTCTAATCGAGTGCGTTGAGAGAGGTCTCCCGATGCGAACCGCGCGGCTGCATCTCCCAATGTCGAAATGCTCTGGGTGGTCGAATAGTAGATGCCAGCGAACAAGTACAACGCAACCATCAGCGTTGCAATTGCAATTCCTGAGCTCCATGCAAGTTCAAATCTAGCGGTCTCTATTCTTGCCTTTATAAGGCGACTGGCAGTGGGCAGCATCGTGCCAAATAGTTGCGCATAACCAGTGTCTATCACCGAGGTAACCATCGCGAAGTAATCACTCGGTGCGGTTTCGAACCTTGCACTAATGATGTCTGACTGAACCCGTTCAAGTAGTCTCGGCACTGCATCATTGAATTGGGTAAATGCGTCACCAAGTGGTTGACGTACGGCCGGATTGTGTTGTGATGTTTCTTCGATATTTGTAGCGAGCCTTTGACTAGCCGTTTTGAGCTCCGTTAGCAATGCATGCATTTGAAGGGTCTGACTTGAGGAGCTGGATTTCTTCGCAAGGATGGCGGTGCCCAAGCCACGTATTTGGGCTATTCCTTCCAATGCATCCGGAAGTTCAGTGATTGCCGTGTCAAGCAGATAGTGTGCGGCAATATCAGGGTCCAGCGACAAGCCACTGGCATCGGCGATGTGGCGCCTATAAACTCCCACCTGCTGAATCAATTTGTTGTGGGCAGAGAAATTCTCGCCAACGGAAAGTCGCAATCCGGAAGTCTTCAACTCGTTCCACTCGGATTGGATGGCGAGCCACTCGTCGTGTAGCTTTTGCAAGAAGGGAGCGCCCGAAGCGATCGCTCCAAACTGATCACTTATTTTCGCATCGAGATCGGTTACTCTGCCCCCCATGGATGATTCGCCGCCAATCAAGCCCGCGGACAAACCTCGATGCATTTGGAGGAGTTGTCCGATCCTGGTCAAGGGAACAATGACAGCGATGCCACTAATTTCCTGCTGTGAGGAGGTGATGACCTGCGTCAGATGGCGATAGAGACCTGCACCTACAGCGACAACGGCCACCACGTAAATGGTGGCGAGCACCAGGAATTTCTGCGAAATTCGCAGCCGGTTCATCATCCGTATGGATGGAGAGAAAGCACCTTTCAAGCGACCCCCTTTTCAAGCGAAATTGCGGGTGCCGACGGGCCTATAGCTGTCGTTGTGCACTGATATGGTGATTTTTACCACCAAAATGGTGCGTGTGGAGCAGATTCAGAAATTTAATTCTGTCGCCAACAGGTTTTGCGTGGTGTTGGACGTAGTCTGAGCCGGTTTAGGCTCTGCACCATAACCGACATCCAATTTTGAGTGCCAGCTTTCGGGAAAACTGGTTGGCTCCAACGGACTGAGAAGAGACGCTTAGAATTTCTGGCTTTCGATAAAGTGTATGCCAATGTGATGTCCGATGCTTCGATAGCCAGCGTCGGCTTACTGACGAACAACGGTCATTGATTTCCCACCGCGCGGTGAAGAAAGTTTCGCAGGTGCTTGGGCATAACCAGCACCCATTGCAGCAAAGATAGCTGCGGGAAAGCGTGATTGACCAGGTGCGCGGCAGTTTCGGTCATGCGCTGGGTGTTACAGGAGGGGCACAGCCACGGCACTTGCAGGAGTACGTGATCTGGAAATCATGCTGGGACTCGTCCCAGTAGGCGCGGGCGAATCCATGCGCAAGGATACAGTGGGGCTTTTCCAGATAGTCGCTGATTTCCCCGATGTCGAGGTCGGCCAGTTTGCGGCCATCCTGGTAGGCAACGCAATTGATCAGCATGGACCGGCAGGGGTCAAGTCAGAAAATAAAGAAGCAAGAAACGTGGCGATTCCCCGTATAGGACCATCAGATTCCGGGAGAGCGTAGCGGTGGCGCCCCGGGAGCCTGGCCCTGGGATTCGGCAGCAAATTCGCAGCGACGATTTACCCACGCATCGGCATAGGACGGGTAAATGAAAAGCTTGACGCCACCCTTGCCGTCGCGATCCCCCCAGCTCGCTTCGCGCGGTGCGTGCCCGTCAGGATTTCCTGCCGCGATAGCCTTGCCGTGCTCGACCATGAGCGTCAGGCGCCCGCTGCCAAATCCGCCGCTGTAATCGAAGTCGAAATAGCCTGATTGCCAATAGGGAGTATCTTCCAGCACATTGCGCCGTGGCGAGATCGAGAGGGAATGCAATTCACCGGTAACGTCGCGTATTGCCGCGCAGGACCGCACGGTCTGCTCCGCCACACCGTATAGCGGCCCGAACCTCGCCGCCGCAGTTGCGGGCTCTTCTAAAATCCTAGTGGGTAGAAATTCGCCAATTTGTTGTTGAAGTAGAGGTTTTTTATGTCTAAAGAGCTATTTGCGCTGGCTTTGGGAATCAGTGATCCATGGTTTGTTGGCTCGGTTGATTTTGATGCGAA
>JAIPCE010000024.1 GCA_021738345.1 Rhodoferax sp.
GCCAGCAACCCCCGAGAAGTCGGCAACAAGGTGCGCGAAGCCCTGGGCGGCAACGTTTTGCCCAACAAGAAGTTGACGCTGGTTATCAATGACAAACCCCATGGCACGAGCAAGCCAGTCGCTGCTGCCGGCAGCCATGCCGCACCCACAACACCCGCGCACAGCGCGGTGCCGGCGGTATCGCAGACCAGTCGCCAGTACATACAGGCGCGGGCTCTGGCCCTGGCGGGTCATGCGCCCGCTTCGGCTCGCTCCGGCACTACCGCCACGGCCCCCCATGCGGCACCGCACGGAGGCGAAGCGCATTGGAGTTACGAAGGTGCAACCGGGCCGCAAGCCTGGGGCCAGCTCAAGCCTGAGTTCAACGTCTGCGCGATTGGCAAACGGCAATCCCCGATCAATATCGATGACAGCAACACCTTGCAGGGTCCTGCGGAGCCGCTGCAATTTAGCTACACCCCCAGCAACGCCAGTGTCGTCAACAACGGCCACACGATTCAGGTCGATCTTCAAGGCGACAACCTGCTTACCGTCCGTGGCTCACGCTACCGTTTGTTGCAGTTTCATTTTCATACACCCTCAGAAGAACAGATCAACTTCAAACGCTCGGTCATGGTGGCCCATTTGGTGCATAAGAACGACGAAGGGCAGCTGGCGGTGGTAGCGGTATTGATGGAGCCCGGCACCACCAACCCGCTCATCGACAAGGTGTGGACCTATATGCCGCTAGACACCGGGGACCGGGTGCGCATGCCGCCCGAGCTGCTGAACCTGTCAGAGCTACTACCCAAGGACCAGCGCTATTACCAATTCATGGGCTCCCTAACAACCCCGCCCTGCACCGAAGGCGTACTGTGGATGGTGATGAAGCAAGCAGTACCCATCAGCAAGAGCCAATACCGCCTGTTCACCCAGCTCTACCCCAACAACGCCCGCCCCATCCAACCCGCCAACGGCCGACCGATACGGGATGCTCTGTAGGTGTGGCCCCCACGCTTGCCACTGCGTGTGCTGCGCTGCCCCCCAAGGGGGCGCGTTTCTCCTTGGGGCGGCCCGGCGGTGAAACCAGTGCCCCCCACGCTTGCCACTGCGTGTGCTGCGCCAAATTATTTACCGTGCCAGCGCCCGGAGCGCTAGCTTGATGCCTTCGCTGACACCGACTTCGGTGGGCAGGGACTTGAGGGCGGCCGCGGCTTCTTTGTCGCTGTAGCCTAGGGCAAGCAAGGCCTGCAAAATGTCGGCGTGTGCGTCGCTCACTGGGGCTGAGGTGGCACCGAGGTCGCCACCGAGCTTGCCTTTGAGCTCCAGCAACAGGCGCTCGGCGGTTTTTTTGCCTATGCCCGGCACCTTGATGAGTCGGCCAGACTCTTGCAAAGTCACCGCCTGCGCAAGCTCGGCAACGGCCATGCCGGACAACACCGACAAGGCCGTGCGAGGTCCCACTCCCGATATCTTGATCAACTCGCGAAAAGCTGCGCGCTCTGGGGCGGTGCCAAAACCGTACAAGATCTGCGCGTCTTCACGCACCACAAAATGGGTCAGCAGCGACACCTTGTCCCCGACCCCGGGCAGGTTGTAAAAGCTGCTCATGGGGACCTGCACTTCATAGCCCACACCGCCACAGTCCACCACCACCTGCGGCGGGTTTTTTTCGCTCAAAATGCCTGTCAGTTTGCCTATCATCTTCAGCCTATCATGGTGGGTTATTACGAGGAATTATCAACTTGATTCTCAGACACCTCTTCTCGCCGCTCAACAACACCCGGCTTTCACACCTTTGTGGTCCGACCGACGAACACTTGCGGGCCATCGAAGCCGCGCTCGACATCCGCATTGCCCATCGCCATGAGCAATTCAAGGTCGACGGACCCAAAGCGAAGGCGCAGCGGGGTATGGAAATGCTGCAGGCCCTCTACGAGATTGCGGCACGCCCGATTCCTTCTGCCACCGTGCAGCTGATGCTGTCAGGCGATGGGTCCGCCGAGGCCACGCTGGGGCCGGGGTTACTCACACGGCGCGCCGACCTCAAGCCCCGCAGTCAGAACCAGGCGGTCTACCTTGACAATATCGCCGAGTTCGACATCACGTTTGGTATTGGACCGGCTGGCACCGGCAAAACCTACCTGGCTGTGGCGGCAGCGGTTGATGCCCTGCAGCGCAGCGCGGTGCAGCGGATCGTGCTGACCCGTCCCGCGGTGGAGGCTGGGGAACGGCTGGGTTTTTTGCCTGGCGACCTGAACCAAAAGGTCGACCCCTACCTACGCCCCTTGTATGACGCGCTGTACGACCTGATGGGTTTTGAGCAGGTACACAAAGCCTTTGAACGGCAAGCATTGGAGATAGCGCCGCTGGCCTTCATGCGTGGGCGTACGCTCAACAATGCCTTTGTGATCCTGGACGAGGCGCAAAACACCACGCCCGAACAAATGAAAATGTTCCTGACACGCGTCGGGTTTGGCACCAAGACCGTGGTCACCGGGGATGTTAGCCAGATCGATCTGCCCAAGGCACAGCTTAGCGGTCTGATCGAAGCCGAGCGCATCTTGCGCCGCGTGCCGGGCATTGCGATCACACGACTCACCAGCGCCGACATTGTGCGCCACCCATTGGTGGCCCGCATTGTCGACGCCTACGATGCGGCCCGCCTGAGCGACTTGCCGCCGATTGCGGCACTCGACCTCGAACCCGACACGGTCCGCACCGGGCTGCCAAAGACCCGAACGGCCAGAGCGGTGAAACTCCAGGTGCGCTGATGCTGCCTCAACTGACACTGTCCCTGCAGTTTGGAAAAATGCCCGAGGCGGCCCTCCATCGCGCGGCGGTTCCACGCCACAGTCTGATGCGCTGGATACGCCACGCCCTGGACCGTGACGCCGAGATCACCGTGCGCATCGTCGATGGCGACGAGGGGCAAGCCCTCAACCGCGAGTACCGGCAGAAAGACCATGCCACCAATGTGCTGACGTTTGACTACGCCCGTGAACCCCAGGTCCAGGCCGACCTGGTACTTTGCGCACCGGTAGTCATGCAAGAGGCTCTGCAGCAGGATAAGTCGCTGCAAGCGCACTACGCCCATCTGGTGATTCATGGCACCCTGCATGCCCAGGGCTGGGACCACGAGACCAGTGACGCCGACGCGTCGGCCATGGAGGCTCGCGAAAGCGCGATTTTGACCACCTTGGGCTTCGACGACCCGTACCAGCCCCAGTGAACCTACCTTTGCAGCGTGTGCCAGGACCTCGGTGACGCTGCTTGCATCCCAAGGCAAGAATGTGAAATTACGGGGTAAAGACCCGCTATTTTTTGCCGATATTCCACGGGAGTGCGCAATCTCTCGCACTTACAACCGACACACATCGGGTATCCAGTGAAACGCATACAAGACCTCATTGCCGCCTCAGTTCGGGAAGTCGTGCGCATGCAATACCCGCAAGACCATTGCTCGCTCTGCCATGTCTATGCGGTGGTCGGTGCCAATCTGGCATCAATCGCATTGCACCGCGCCTACAAGCCGGTAGCGGGTCTGGCCGCCATCGACGCAGGTGCGGGCCAAATCATCTACATGGCCGACAACTTGGCGTTTTACAGCCCCGCCGGTGGCTCCTACCACTGCTGGATAGAGTCCTGTGACCTGGATCTGCACGAACGGGAGTTACTGGATTTCACAATCGGCCACAACCGCATGTATGCGCTTAAAAATGGCCTTCCCTGGTCAGGCGCGCTGCCCCCCCGGTACCTGTGGGGTCTGTTTGAGGAACTTGTTCCTGATTGCGAATTGCACGACCTGCCACCCAATTTTGGAAAAGACAAAATCTGGGTGCGTGAAACCGATTCTGGTCTGGCCTGGATGGAGCAACATTTGACCGAGCACCTGAACGCCTATGTCAATCTGACAGCCATGGCCCTCAAGGCCTTGCGCAAAAACAAACTCTCCAGCGCCTATGTCCCAAGGCCGCCCAGCGATAAGAAGCTGCCCAGTCACAGGGAACAGCACAGCCACATGGCACCCCATGCTGTGCGCAGCCCGGCAGTGTCGCGCCCTACCTTCGACAGCGGCCTGCTGTCAAGTTGACGGGTTAAGGGGGGTACGATTCAAAGTGATGTGGACTCTCATTCCCTCGCCCCAGCGGGGAGAGGGTTAGGGTGAGGGGTGGATGTTTTGCATGATTGAAAGATATCTGGAACCTGTGGAAGCCCCTCACCCCAGCCCTCTCCCCGCTGGGGCGAGGGGGCGAAACCGAATTGCCACAATCACTTTGAATCGCACCCGGTTAAGAGGTTAAAGGCTTGCAGGACTCACCCGCAGCGGGACCGTCACTGGACCATCATTGACAAGTTCCACCTGCATGTCAGCCGCAAAGACTCCGGTTTCCACGATCGGATGCGTCAGCCGCGCGTGGGTGACAAAATAATCGTAGAGGCGCCGGCCCACATCCGGGGCGGCTGCCGCCTTGAAACTGGGTCGGTTGCCGCCTGAGGTATCGGCTGCCAGGGTAAATTGGCTAACCACCAGGAGGCCCGCCGGAATGCCCGCTTTGACAAGGTCTTGTAAGGACAGGTTCATTTTTTCCTGGGCGTCGGCAAAGATGCGAAGTTTCAGTATCTTGGCCAACAGTTTGTCGCTTTGCAACTCGGTGTCGCATTGCTCGGCGCAGACCAGCACCAATAAACCACGCCCGATGGCACCCACGGGGGTGCCGTCCACTGTCACCTGAGCCCGCAACACGCGTTGCACCAAAGCCAACATCGGTGTACTGCGCAGGGTCAGGCCAGGGTTACGCGGGCGAACTTGCGCTTTCCCACCTGCAGCACATAGGTGCCGGCGCCCAATTTGAGCGCCTTGTCACTGACCACGTTGCTGTCGACCCGCACACCAGCTCCGTCAATCAGGCGGTTGCCTTCGCCGCTAGAAGCAGCCAGACCGGCCAGCTTTAGCAGTGCGGCAATCCCGAGCGCAGCGCCGCCCTCGCCCAGTGGCACATGCACTTGCGCAATCTCATCTGGAATGCCGCCTTTGCTGCGGTTGATAAAGTCCTGCTCGGCCGCCTCTGCCGCAGCCGCAGAATGAAAGCGGGCTGTGATTTCACGCGCCAACGCCACCTTGACCTCTTTGGGATTGCGGCCATCGTCGACCTGCTGCTTCAAACTGGCAATCGCCGCTTCACTCTGGAAACTTAGCAAGGTATACCAGCGCCACATCAGTACATCAGAAATACTCAGTACCTTGGCGAACATGGTGTTGGGCTCTTCGCTGATGCCAATGTAGTTATTTTTGCTCTTTGACATCTTCTCGATGCCATCGAGCCCCTCCAGCAGCGGCATGGTCAGTATGCATTGCGGCTCCTGGCCATATTCGGACTGCAATTGCCGGCCCACCAGCAAATTGAACTTCTGGTCGGTACCCCCGAGTTCGAGGTCGCTGTGTAGCGCCACGCTGTCATAGCCCTGCATCAGGGGATATAAAAACTCATGCACGCTGATCGATTGGCCCGCCTTGAAGCGGTCATGAAAGTCATTGCGCTCCATCATGCGTGCCACGGTGTAGCGCGAGGCAAGCTGAATCATGCCGCGCGCACCCAGCGGGTCGCTCCACTCGCTGTTGTAACGAATCTCGGTCCTGGATGGGTCTAGCACCAGACTGGCCTGGCGGTAATAGGTTTGTGCATTGGCCTCGATCTGCTCACGCGTCAACGGTGGACGCGTTGAATTGCGGCCCGAGGGGTCGCCAATCATGGTGGTGAAGTCGCCAATCAGAAAAATCACCGTGTGCCCCAAATCCTGCAACTGGCGCATCTTGTTCAACACCACGGTATGGCCCAGGTGAATATCGGGTGCGGTCGGGTCGAGCCCTAGCTTGATGCGCAGCGGTTTGCCGGTGGCTTCCGAGCGCGCCAGCTTCCTGACCCATTCGTCCTGGGGTATCAATTCATCACAGCCGCGCAAGGACACTGCCAGCGATTCCCGCACGTGATCGCTTACCATAAAATTGAGGCTTGAAGCTTGATTCATAGGGTTTTTTCTAAGTGAAAGTGGCACATTGAGCGGGTATACTGCGCGTTCGCTGTTTTGGCGCCACAGAAGTCGCAAGCGAATTCTAGTCGCCAGCCATCCCGCCTTCCGCCCTCGGAGCCTCAAATTTGAAACCCGGATCTGTTCAAGAGTTTTTGCTGCCTGTCTCCAGATTCGCACAGCACAACCCCCTGAAGATAATCGCCGCAGTAGTGGCCATATTGATGGGTGGCGCGGGCGCCACCTTTGCCGTAGGCGCGCTGGCCCCCGACGCTTCTGATATTCCCGCACGCACGGTCATCGAACAGGTCGTACCGGCCCCGGGCCGTGACATGTCCGCGCTGCTGGAATACCAGTCCCTGCGCTTGTACCGCTCGGAAGTGTCACGTTCTTCAGACACCGCTGAGTCCTTGCTGAAACGGGTTGGCATCTTTGACCCGCAAGCCGCTACCTTCCTGCGTGCAGACGCGCTGGTGCAAAACAACCTGTGGGGGCGCAGCGGCCGCACCATTACGGTCGAGGCGAGTGACGACAATTCGCTGCTCAAGCTGAGTGCGCGCTGGAGCCCCGAAGACGACGGCATGTTCAAACGCCTGAGCGTGACCAAAACCCCCCAGGGCTACCAAACCCGTCTCGAAACATTGCCGATGACGGCCACCTCCCGTCTCGCCAGCGGCACCATTCAATCGTCGCTGTTTGCCGCCACCGACCAGGCCAGCATTCCCGACTCCATCGCAATTCAATTGGCCGAGATTTTTTCCGGCGACATTGACTTTCACCGTGCCTTGCGCAAGGGCGACCGCTTCTCGGTGGTTTACGAAACCCTCGAAGGTGACGGCGAGCCCTTGCGTGCCGGACGTGTGCTGAGTGCCGAGTTTGTCAATGCTGGCAAAAGCTACCAGGCCATGTGGTTCCAGGAGCCTTTGGCCAATGGGGCTGCTGCCGCATCTACGGCCAGCCACTCGCTGTCAAAAGGGGCCTACTACACGCTCGCAGGCGAGAGTTTGCGCAAGGCGTTCCTGGCGTCTCCCATGGAGTTTTCCCGTGTAACGAGCGGATTTAAAATGCGCTTTCACCCCATATTACGCTCCATGCGCGCACACCAGGGTGTTGATTACGGTGCCCCAACCGGTACGCCAGTACGTAGTGTCGCCAATGGGCTGGTGGAATTTGCCGGGGTACAAAACGGTTTTGGCAATGTGGTCATCGTGAACCACGGCAAGGGCAATAGCACGGTCTACGCCCACCTGAGCCGTATTTATGCCCGCCAGGGCCAGCAAGTCAGCCAGGGATTCAACGTCGGCGCGGTCGGACAAACCGGCTGGGCGACCGGACCCCATTTGCATTTTGAGTTTCGCGTCAATGGCATCCATCGTGACCCCTTGACACTCGCGCGCCAAAGCGAGTCGGTGCCCCTGCCCGGCTACGCCAAGGCGGCGTTTGCCAATGCCGCAGCCATGGTGCGCATCCAGCTCGCGGCAGCGTCGCAGGCGCAGCCCAGCAGCGTTCAGTAAGAGAGCAGCGACGCCCTTCGTGATGGGCCGCAACCGCTATCCATGCCAGAGTTGTTCATCGGCCTGATGTCCGGTACATCGCTCGATGGCGCAGACGCTGTGCTAGTCGAATTTGACGGCGCACACACGCGGGTGCTCGGCCACTGCAGCGCGCCCATGCCGGTGGCGCTGCGTGAGGAACTGCTACAACTCAATGCTCCCGCCCATAACGAGCTGCACCGCGCTGCGCTGGCGGCCAATGCCCTGGTGAAACTGTACGCCGACCTGGTCCTGCAACTGCTGGCACTTTGCCGGACACCAGCCGAGCAAGTCCGTGCCATCGGCGCCCATGGCCAAACAGTACGACACCAGCCCCAAGCCTTTGGCGGCACAGGCTATACCCTGCAACTCAACAATCCCGCCTTGCTTGCCGAGCTCTGTGGCATCGACGTGGTGGCCGATTTCAGGAGCCGCGACGTCGCCGCCGGCGGTCAGGGCGCTCCCCTGGTACCGCCCTTTCACCAGGCTTTTTTTGGCCGACCCGAAGCCGCCGTGGCGGTGCTGAATATTGGCGGCATCTCGAACCTGACCCTTCTGGCACCCCAGGGCGGGCCATTGATTGGATTTGATTGCGGCCCGGGTAACGCGCTGCTGGACTATTGGTGCATGCTCCACACGGGCCACAACTTCGACGACGCCGGTGCCTGGAGCGCCTCCGGGCAGGTCCACGCCGCGCTGCTGGCGCGCCTGCGCAACGAGCCGTTCTTTGACCTGAAGCCGCCAAAAAGCACCGGTAGGGACCTTTTCAATCCCACCTGGCTCATGGAACGGCTGCGCGGATGCGAGGAAATACACCCGGTGGATGTCCAGGCAACACTTGCCGAACTCACAGCTACAACGTGCGCCCAAAGCCTGCTTGCGGCAAACCCCGACTGCCGCACCTTGTTCGTTTGCGGTGGCGGAGCATACAACCGGTCGCTCATGGGCAGACTGCAGGCAGCGCTGCCCACCTGCCGGATCGCTTCGTCAGAGGCTGCTGGCCTGCCGCCCTTGCAGGTCGAGGCCACGGCCTTTGCCTGGCTGGCACGCCAGACCATACTGCGAAAAACAGGCAGTGTAGCGAGTGTGACCGGTGCCAGGGGCGCCCGCATCCTGGGCGCCATCTATCCCGCCTAGCCGATGTTGGTCAGTGTTGGCCTATGTCAGGCATGGGCAGCAATGCCACAACGCATGCCGCGCCGGCGTCAAGCCGAGAACGAGGACCCGCATCCGCAGGTGGTGGTCGCGTTCGGGTTTTTGATGACAAATTGCGCACCCTGCAGGTCTTCCTTGTAGTCGATCTCGGCACCGACCAGGTACTGGTAACTCATCGCATCTATCAGCAGCGATACACCGTTCTTGGTCATGGTGGTGTCGTCTTCGTTGGTGATCTCGTCAAAAGTGAACCCGTACTGGAAACCGGAACAACCGCCGCCCTGCACGAAAACCCGCAATTTGAGGTCAGGGTTGCCTTCTTCGGCGATCAGGTCCGCCACCTTGGCGGCGGCGCTGTCGGTGAACAGGATCGGAGCCGGCATTTCGGTATGTATGTCTTCAGCAACTGCGCTCATGGGAAACTCCAGTGTTAAGTCGATCTCTTAATGGTACACAAAATCACTCAGGAATTCTGCTACTGGTTATTTGCCGCCAGTTTGAGTGTGGGCTTTTCCTCGCCCGGCAGAATGGGCCGTAATTGACCGGTGATCAGCGCGCCTTGATGCATCTCCAAGGCAGCGTACTGGATATCGCCCTCAATGCGCGCCTTGGGTTGTAGCTCAAGCATCAACCGGGCGTAGACCGGGCCTTTGACGTTGCCGTTGATGATGATGTGGTCTGCAGACACTTCGCCCACAATATGTGCGGACTCGGAAATCACGACGATGCTCGAACCTTTGTCCTTGGATCGAATGTTGCCGGTCACGTCACCATCGACCCGCAGGCCTTCGGTGAAGCTGATATTGCCTGCAATCTGGCTGCCCTCGGCAATCAGACTCTTGATTGGGGGTTGTTTTTTCTTGTTGAACATCTCGACACCTCAATGGTTATAACTTGATTGACTGTGTGGCCCTGACGCTGGTTCCATCGAGCACCTTCGCGGTGATGCCCTTGACCGCCACCTGTGGCGGCACCGCAAATTCGCCCTCGAGCCTGCCATATTGACGGAATTTGAGGGCCAAGGCGCCGGTGGGTAAGAGCGCAGCCCACGGTTTTCCGTTCAGGAAACCAGAGAACGACAGCTCTAGACGGCCACTGAACTCTGGTGCATTTTTGTTCGCCTGAATCACCAGTACCTGCCATTTTAGCGTGGTGGCATTTTGCAGTTCGGCCTGCAGTCCACGTATCGCAACCCCTTCGCCGCCCGCCGCTGGAATCAATTTTTCAAAGAACCCTAGGTCATCCCGCAAAGTGTGGTTTTCTGCCTCGAGTTGCTTTACCTGCGTCAACAATCGCTCTTGTGAGGTCTTCTCGGTGGTCAGCAGGGTGCCGGCGGTATTGGCCACCGACTGCGCCCGGTCACGCGACTCTTTCACCTCGGCAAGTTCGATCCGCAGGGCGGTCAATTCGGTGCGCAGGTGGACCAACTCTTCTTTTGAGCTGCCATCGAGGCCGGCAATATCACGACCGAATTCGAATGCCCACAAGCCGATGGCCGCACAAAAACCCAAAACAATCGCCGCGACAGCCCACCTGAAAGGCCATGGCAAAGCACTGCGCACGGCCATGCGGGGGGCGCTGATGGTCAGGCGACGGCGCAACAAACGAAAACGCATCTGGCACCCTCAAAAAAACAAAGCCGCCCCACACACAGCCGGGGCGGCCTTGTTGCCATCCATGGAAGTGGATTAGCGCTTGGAGAACTGCTTGCGACGGCGCGCGCCGTGGAAGCCAACCTTCTTGCGCTCGACTTCCCGCGCGTCGCGCGTCACGAAGCCCGCCTGGCTCAGCATGGGCTTCAGGCTTGCGTCGTAGTCAATCAATGCGCGGGTGATGCCATGGCGCACTGCGCCAGCCTGGCCCGACTCGCCACCGCCAGCAACATTGACCATGACGTCAAAGGTCTCGGCGTGGTTGGTCAGTAGCAGGGGTTGCTTGCAAATCATGATGGAGGTTGCCCGGCCGAAGAACTTCTGGATGTCCTTGCCGTTGACAACGATTTGGCCGGAGCCTTTCTTCAGAAACACGCGGGCGACGCTGGATTTGCGACGGCCGGTGCCATTGTTCCATTCACCGATCATTGTGCGGCCTCTCTTTTCACTGCGTTGGGCGAAATACCGGGAATGTTCAAAACCTTGGGCTGCTGAGCCGAATGGGGATGCTCGGCACCGCCATAGACCTTGAGCTTCTTGATCATGGCGTAACCCAAAGGACCTTTGGGCAACATGCCCTTGACGGCTTTTTCCAGCGCGCGGCCCGGGTGCTTGGCCTGCATGTCGCGGAAATTGGTGGCCGTGATGCCGCCGGGATAGCCCGAATGGCGGTAATACACTTTGTCCAGGGGCTTGGCACCTGTGACTCGCAGCTGGGCTGCATTGATGACGACAATGAAGTCGCCGGTATCGACGTGAGGCGTGTAAATGGCCTTGTGTTTGCCGCGCAAACGGAGAGCAACTTCGCTGGCTACTCGTCCGAGGACCTTATCGGTCGCGTCAATCACAAACCACTCGTGCACGACCTCAGCGGGTTTTGCGCTGAAAGTTGACATGAGATTTCTCTTGGTAAGGGAGGGTTTGGCGGGCTCTTTTCCACGGTCGGGTCTCCTTCTGATGGGAATCTCTTAGGTGGGGTTTGGCTACCGTACAAGCAGCAGCTTTGCTTCGTCGCGGAGCCACTAAAGCGCTGCGAAGCCCGGCATTATAAGAGATTTCCAGTCTTGCCTAGATTGTTTGTGGTGGGCAAGGGTGCGACTCAAAGTGATGTGGTGATTCGGATTTGCCCCCTCGCCCCAGCGGGGAGAGGGCTGGGGTGAGGGGCTGCCACAGGTTCCAGATTTTTTTCAATCATGCAAAACATCCACCCCTCACCCTAAACCTCTCCCCGCTGGGGCGAGGGAATAAGAGACCACATTACTTTGAATTGCACCCCCGACTGTCGCGGCCGGCAAAACCCGCGATACTCTGGGGCAGTCTAAATCCTCGCTCTACTCAATGACCCTGCGATATGTTGTGAATCCTTTGCAATCGCAAACCGCATTGCTGTTAGCGGTTCTGCCGCTTGCTCTGCATGTATCGGTTACCGGGGAGATTGCAGATGCATGAAATGGCCCTGGCAGAAGGAATTCTGCAACTCGTTGAAGAAACCGCGAAGCGTGAACATGCGGCACGCGTCAAGTTGGTAGTACTGGAAATTGGCAAGCTTTCGACAGTCGAACCTCAAGCCTTGAAATTTTGCTTTGACGCCGTGACGCGTGGAAGCCTGGCCGATGGCGCTGTGCTGGAAATCATCCATGTGCCAGGCACAGGCTGGTGTATGCAGTGTGCCGACACAGTACCCCTGACCGCACTGTTTGAGGCATGCCCACAGTGCGGAGGTTTTCAGGTGCAGGCAACCGGTGGCACCGAGATGCGGGTCAAGGAAATTGAGATTGATGGATAAGGGGTGCGAAAATAACGTAAGGTCCGTTTTATGGTAGCGCTGGCGGGATGCAGTGCGAGGTGCCCTTTAGTGTCGCCAGAAACGGACCCTTGGCTGTTTTCGCATCCTTAACTTAGGAGACAAATACGATGTGCACAGTGTGCGGATGTGGTGTAGGCGAAACCCGTATCGAAGACAACGAACGTGGGCACCGGCATGTACATGCCGACGGCACAGCGCATGATCATGACCATCATGATCACGATCATGGTCACGACCATCACGATCATGACCATGGTCATGCGCGCGGTGTCGGCGGCGACATCGACTACGGTGCCGGACCGGCCCACGCCCACGCTCCGGGCATGAGTGCTTCGCGCATGGTGCAAATCGAGCAGGACATTCTGTCCAAGAACAATGCTTTCGCCCATGTCAACCGAACTTGGTTTGACGAACGCGGCATCTTTACGCTCAACCTGGTGTCGAGTCCGGGCTCGGGCAAAACCAGCCTGCTGGTCAAGACCATCTTTGCCTTGAAGGACCAGATAGCAATCAACGTGGTCGAGGGCGACCAACAGACGTCCGTTGATGCCGAGCGCATCCGGGCGACCGGCGTGGCCGCCCTGCAAATCAACACCGGCAAGGGCTGCCACCTCGATGGCTCCATGGTTGCCGAGGCTATGCAGCGCCTCAAACCCATCGATGAATCGCTGTTTCTGATCGAAAACGTCGGCAATCTGGTGTGCCCGGCCGCGTTTGATCTGGGCGAACACCACAAGGTGGCCATTCTCTCGGTGACCGAGGGCGAGGACAAGCCCCTGAAATACCCCGACATGTTCAAGGCAGCCGATGTGATGCTCCTCAACAAGTGCGACCTACTGCCGCATCTGCAATTTGATGCCAAACTCGCTGAGACTAACGCCCGACGCGTCAATCCCAAGCTGGTGATCTTTCGCGTGTCGGCCACCACCGGCGAGGGAATGCAACCCTGGGTTGCGTGGATTCAGTCCGGACTCAAGCTGCAGCGCTTGCGCCGCGCCGGACAGGTCGAGTCACTCAAGCGCCGCGTTGCCGAGCTGGAACGTCAACTGGCCGACACTGTGCGGTAAATGACCGGTCGGCGCATTCGCGTCCGCGGCCTGGTGCAAGGGGTTGGGTTTCGGCCCTATGTCTGGAGTCTGGCCAACTCCCTGGGGCTATCAGGCTGGGTGCGCAACGACGGCGGCGGCGTCACCATTGGCGTACGCGGCAGTGCCATTGATACCTTCGAATACCGGCTATCGCGCGAGATTCCGCCGTTGGCACGCATAGACGCCATCGAATCTGTGCCTGACAACATTGAAGGCGAAGGCTTTTCCATTTTGGCGAGTGTCGCCGACACGCTCTTGACCGCCATTGGTCCCGACGCCGCGATTTGCTCCGCCTGTGTAGCCGACCTGTGCAATCCGGAAGACCGGCGATGGCGTTACGCTTTCACCACCTGCACCCATTGCGGGCCACGCTATACCGTGACGCGTCGCTTGCCGTACGACCGACCGCAAACGAGTCTGGCAGGTTTTCCGCTGTGCCCCGATTGCGAGCGGGAATATCGCAAGGTCACCGACCGCCGTTTTCATGCGCAAACCACCTGCTGCCCGGCCTGCGGGCCGCGCCTGCAGTTGTGCCACGCAAGCGGCGCGGCAATCGATGGCGACCCGATCGCGCAGACCCTGGACCGCTTACGCTCCGGGGCCATTGTCGCCATCAAGGGGCTTGGCGGGTTTCACCTGGTCTGCAACGCGCGCAATGCGCAGGCCGTGGCACACCTTCGCCTGCGCAAGCAGCGCGAAGCCAAGCCGCTGGCCGTGATGGCACTCAATGCCGCTTCGCTGGCGACCAATGCGCAGATCGACGCCGCCGCACTGGCCTTGTTGAAAAGCCCGGCCGCACCGATTGTTCTGTGTCGCAAAGGCGCACAGGAACTACCCGGCATTGCACCCGGTGTCGGCTCACTAGGCGTGATGTTTCCCGCCACACCGCTGCAGCTGCTGCTGTGGCACGAGGCCGCTGGCCGGCCGTCGGGTAGCGCATGGCTGGACGAAACCGCAGAGCTGTTGCTGGTCATGAGCAGCGCCAACCCCCACGGTGAGCCCTTGGTGTTTGACAACGCCGAGGCCTTCGTGCGGCTGGCGGACATTGCAGATGCGCTGCTGTTGCACGACCGCGACATTGCGGTGCGCTGTGACGACTCGGTGCTGCTGCCTGGCCCGGTCTTTGTGCGTCGGGCGCGCGGCTATACGCCGGTGCCAATTGCACTTGTCGACGATGGATCCACCGTGCTGGCCCTGGGCGGAAGCCTGAAAAACACAGTCTGCGTGGCAAGGGGTCGGGAAGCCTTTCTTTCGCAACACATAGGCGGACTTGACAATGCGCCCGCCCTCGGTTTTCTCGAAGAAGTGGTAGCGCACCTGCTCAGCATTTTGCAAGTGCGGCCTGCGTGCATTGCCCACGATCTGCACCCTGATTTTGCTTCCACCCACTTGGCACTGGCCCTTGCCGCGCAGTGGAATGTCCCGGCGCATGCGGTGCCGCACCACCATGCGCACATTGGCGCGGTCTGCGCGGAGCACGGCCTGCGGGGGCCGGTACTAGGCCTGGCCATCGATGGCGTCGGGCTCGGGTCGGACGGCGGGCTGTGGGGCGGCGAACTGCTGCGCGTGGACGGCGCACAGTGCCGACGCCTGGGGCATCTGGCTCCCCTGGCGCTGCCCGGTGGGGACCGCGCGGCCCGCGAACCCTGGCGCATGGCAGTCGCAGCGTTGCACGGCCTGGGGCGCGCCCACGAGGTCAAGGGCTGGCTGCACAGCCGCTATCCGGACCTTGATGCCGATCCACTGCTGCAGATGCTTGAGCGTAAGCTGCACTGCCCGATGACCAGCAGCATGGGCCGCATGTTCGATGCCGCAGCCGGACTACTGGGCGTGCGCAGCCACTGCCACTTCGAAGGCCAGGCTGCCATGGAGCTGGAGGGCTTGGCGCAGCGCCATGGACCGGTGACGGTGCCCGACGGTGCCTGGTTGCAGCAGGCTACAACACTCGATTTCTCGCCACTACTGGCACGCCTGGCACATTGCAACGATCCAGGCTACGGCGCATCGCTGTTCCATGCCGCTGTGGCCAATGCCCTGGCACACTGGTTGCGGGCCGAAGCTGCCCGCCATGCCCTGTCAACCCTGGTTGTCGCTGGCGGGTGTGCCATCAATGCGGTCCTGATGGCCGCTCTGCGCGACCATCTTGCCGGATCGGGCCTCGCCCTGTTCGAGGCGCGCCAGGCTCCCGCCAATGACGGCGGCCTGGCACTCGGGCAGGCCTGGGTGGCGCGCCAGCAGCCCTAATTTTTCCTGCTCCCCGCTTATCAAACTGTCTTGTGCACGGTTTAGGCTCAAGAGGCTGCTGAATCGGCTGCTCGCCCTCAACACCCGCCGTGCGGCCGATCCTCCCCGAGCGCATTAAGGCCGTTGCGCAACTGCTCGGTGCCAGCCCGGCACCGTTGTCTCTGGCCCAGATTGCTACCCACTTTGGCAACGGTGCCAGTCTGAAAAAGTCCCTTCCGCCCTTGCTGCAAACGCTAGAAGCGCTGGGCCGAGTCCAGCGCGTGTACACGGCAACCACCGAGCTGTGGCGGGCGTAACTATCACTGTGCCGCAGTACAAAATTCTTGCAATACCATGATGACGGCGCAGCAGCGAACTTATAGCTGTGCTTGGTGTCAGGCAAGTTGTTGGAGTACGTTCACCGACCCAATGCGTCAACATTGGAAGAAATATTTGTTTTGCAGGATCAAAGAGGTTAGGTCAAAGATGTCAGTCGATCGCTCAGGGTGATTTGATTCTGCAAGATATGCTGTTTGGAATCAACAACCTTGCCTGCTCGACCGGACATTTCGCGCCAAACCCGGTACAAACCCGGCTATGCAATGCGTTTCTCTCACCCGCTCAACCCTCTCAGAACTCCGCGTTCGCCTCGTTGAGAGGCATGAAGAGCCATACTACAAAGCAAAGCCAATAGAGGGCATTGGACGATAGAGAACGCTGCCACTACGTGATCGATTGGAACTTTGATGAGGACCGCAGCCGCATTCGCACCGGCTTTGGGCCTGAGAACGTGACCCGACTGCGTCGTTTTGCAGTAGGCGTAATCACGATGTTCTCTGACGGCAAAACCAGCATCGCTCAAAAAATGGACAAACTAAATCGCAACACCCGTCTGGTTTTCGATTACCTGCGCATGACAAAAAACTCTACCCGGCAAGCCTTCGCTTGATCATTTGAGGGAGATCAAATTTATTAACATAATAAATCAACTTTGATTGATCAAATTAAGCGTAAGCCACGACGTTTTGCAGCCGTTTTCAGTTCGATAGCGGCGGTTTTAACGCTGGGGCGGGATAGGGGGAAACCCCAAACCTGAAAGCTACTAATTTCATAGCTACTCAACCAATGGGTACGAGGGCCAGTGTCTCTTAATAGCCAACAGAAAACACAGATGATTGAGCAACGCTAACCTGGCACTCCTCCGTCTGATGGTGGCAATCATGCGGCCCTGTGCGAGCTTGCATGAATGGAATCAAAAAGATGTTCTTGCTGAAATTCAGGCAGTGATCAATGAATCCAATTGACTGTCTACGAATTTCTGCCCAAGGCAACATGCATCATCTTGGGGTCTTCCTGGATCAAGTGCTGCGCCACCACATCGTAGGAAATAAAGCTCACCAAGTCGCGCACGACGCGGTCACCACTCGCCTTGTGAAAGCGCCGGTTCAATTCTTTTGCACGGGCCAATAATTGGTGATGCACATGCAGGTGCGCTGCCTCGACTGGATCGCCCGCCTTGACCATCAACGCTTCCTCGGTTTTGAAGTGATCGACAATGTGCTCTACAAATGCGTCAATCCGGAGTTCCACCTCAATTTTTGGGTCGCCGTTCAGTAGCGCGTTCACGAGTTCATTGCCCAGTTCAAACAATTCTTGATGTTGCTGATCAATCAGAGGGTCCCCGCATTCGTATGAACTGCGCCAGATCAGTTGCATCACGCCTGACGCGCCGGGTTGGCTTGATGCGCTTCTGGATGGTTTTGCCAGATCTGCGCTGGGCGACCTACGGTTGCGTCGGCGCATGAGCCAGACGTTGAAACCGGCAGAAATGAGCATCAATCCGCTAAATACGGACATGAGGTTGCGAAGCAGCAGCATCGTCAACAGGCCGACGACGATATAAAGCCAAGGGAGTAATTCATAGAGCCACTCGGGCTTGTGGAAACGAAAAAACATGCTCTTCCTTAGCGTTTATTGACAGATTAGGCTGTTGATACGGGTAGGAAATTCAACCATATGAGGCCAAGTATGGCACGGGTTTTGGGCTTGCGAAGTCTCCTGGTCTGTTCAGTTTAAGGGAATCGCAGATCGCCCAATGGCGAGCCCGCTATGTGCATTTCCGTTTCGGCTTGCTGCGCGCGTAGCCCGTCCCGCAGCGAGTCAAAACCGACGCCACAACCAGTCACCAACCTGTACGCTGATCGACACAGTAGTCGGGGGCCGGTTGTGCTGCCAAATCCCAGTCCGGATCGATGTGCACCCCGTCATCCATCTGCGCATCACCACAGTCGCCCGACAACGGCGGCCCGCGTGCCGGGGATATGTGTCGGAGCTCGGAGTCCACCCCGATGTGGTTCAGTATCTTCTCGATCTGTGTGCCCTCGGTGACAAAGGCGACCAGGTGCATCTGCCCACCGCACTTCGGGCACAGCAGCGGGAACACCTCGTAGATTCTGGCGATCAGCACTGCCCACAGGTAATGCGCCGGTGAACGTTTGGGTGCAAGCTCGTGCGTGGGTGGGCTCGCATGGCCCAGCGGCACCACCCCAGGCGCGCCCTCGCCCGTGATGACTGGCTCGGGCTGCACCACGAATAGGTGTTGCCTGCATTAATGTCCGCCACGTTTTGTGCTGTCAGGGCCGAGGGGTTTGCTGCGGTATAGACGCCGGTTCCCTGCGCCAGTGTGACCACGTTGGCCGGCCCCGATACGCCAGTTGCATCGGTCTAAATATGCGCAACCGTGGTTGAGGCCACATTGTGCGTGGCGAGGCCCGCGGTAACGCCGGTACTGCCTGTGATCTGGCCGCGTATTTCGCCACCCGGGTTGGCCGCCGTGTGAACATTGAAATAGAGCTCACCCGCGAGATAGGCGGTGTACTGAGTTTCAGTCAAAACAGTTCCCGCTGGCCCAGTAGCCACGCCACCGCCCGGGGCCAGCGTCATACCGATGATGACAGGCCCATTTCCGCTGGGCCTCCCGCTCGGAGCCTGATGGATGTGATGGCCACCTGTGGTCGGTGTCAAGCCGGTAAACATCTTTCCGTCGGTGATTTCCCTGGTCGTCGGTTTGACGACGACTGCACCGCGACCGGTGGCCACCGACACGACCGCGGGGTTTTCCTATGCCCCGGTCGGCGATACCGTGCTGACAACAGTGGTGCACGTTACCCTCACGCTGCTTAGGTCACTGGAGCCGAATGTGCCGCTTCCGTTGGCGACAGTGCAAGGTTGCGCGGAGCTTGCCACGGTGACGACACACGGGGTTCCTGCGGTGAGGCGAGTTGGAAAGCTGAAGCTGCCAAGCGCCGGAACCGAGAGATCGGAGCCGCCGTTGAGCCGCAGCACCGCGTCCGCTGATCCAGCAATATTGCCACCCACCGTGAAGGTAGCCTCGTCACTTCCTCCGCATGAAACAACCCCAGCTACCAAAGCAGTGGTAACCAAACCCGCCAAAATTCTCTGAATAGTCATCAAAATCTGCTCGATGTGAAAAAGACAAGTTTCAAGCCTTGGCAGGGCGAAACTCCGCACCCGAAGGCACTCTGTACGCCGTGTCGTCTTGTTGACATGGGTCGGGGGATAAACCTTGTTGGCGTCCAATGCGATGTACTGATGCAGCAAAAACTTTAATTTGTTCGCGAAAATGGTCTTTAGCCTTCGTCGGACGGATGTAGTGAGCCATGTTTTCGAACAATTTCAGTCAAGCCTCCATCCCTGAAGCGCTTGCGCGCCCAGTGGTGCACTCCACCACATGCTTCCATGCCGATCAAACAAGCTAGCAGGTTGACGAAAAACTCTTCCATCTGGTTGCGACGTATTTGTTTCTTGATGACGGGCTTGCCAAGCTCGTAGACTCCCTGTAGCTGGAAAACTTTTTTGGCCAGGTCGATGCCTACAGTTGGACTCATAGTGGTTGCTCCTGTTTACTGAAGGGGTTGCTACGCTACTTCACTTTGGCACACAAAGGTGCCGCTTGAGGTGGGGGGCGTTCATCCCATTGGTCTGGAGAACTCGACAGAAATTCATGACTCGCCTCGAACGTCGAGTTACTCTGCACTGGAGCTCACCAGTCATAAAGGCCAGTTTTGGCAGTCAAATGACCGCTGCTGATTTCTTCGATATGTCTATGACTGCTGTCTGGAACGTAACCCTATGGCCGGACTTGGCCAATTGGAGGTACCGCAATCATCGAAATCAACGCGACATTGCCGACCTTCAAATACAGGTCTGAACGGCAGGTTTCGCTGAGGCATTTCGGATTACTGGCTGACGGCAATGGGTCTACTGGAGCCCGTCAAGTGAAAACGGGAAACATTTTTGTCGACTGACGTCAACATACCCGTACCTGACATAGAGTTTGCCGAACTGCCATCTCCAAAGCCGACATAGAAAGCAGTAGCCGATGGTCGGCAATGTAGGGCTGATTTCGATAGCCACTGCACCCCGAGCCGACCAGTTGATGTCGGTTACGAATGGTCGCTATCCAGTGGAGAAATTTTTCGAGCAAACGCACAGTTGAAGGGGTGTGTTCTTTACGCTCTATCAAATCGTCTCCGCAGAAATCAGACCTGCGCGAACGCCTCAAACTCTTCCAGTGGCAACGGTCTGCTGAAAAAATAGCCCTGCATGGCATCGCAACCTGAATCTATAAGGAAGTCGCACTGCGCTTCGGCTTCGACCCCCTCTGCAATCACTCCAAGGTCAAGGCTGCGAGCCAACGCGATGATCGTTTTGACAATTGCCGCATCGTTCGGGTCGATGAGTATGTCGCGCACAAACCCCTGGTCAATTTTCAACTGATCCAGTGGTAATCGCTTCAGGTATGACAGCGAGGAATAGCCTGTGCCAAAGTCATCGAGCGAAAAGCTCACGCATGCCGCCTTGATCGCTAACATCTTCTCGATAATCATCTCTACATTCGCCACCAGCACACTCTCGGTCAACTCCAGTTTGAGTCGCTTCGGGTTGGCGCCGCTCTTCCTGAGCACCTCCCGGACCTGCTCTACAAAATCGGCTTCGAGAAACTGATGCGCACTGACGTTCACCGCGATCGTGAGGTGGGACATCGCAGGCACATTGGCCCAACGTGCGAGTTGAATGCATGCAGTCTCAAGCACCCATCGACCCAAAGGCAGGATTTGACCCGTCTTTTCTGCCAGCGGAATGAAATCGTTGGGCGACACCATGCCGCGCTGGGGATGCTGCCAGCGCATCAAGGCTTCGGCCCCGATAATTTGGCGCCCCATCACTTGCGCCTGGTAATGGAGCAACAACTGATTCTGCGCAATCGCCTCATCGAGTTCCTTTTCCAGCGCAGCGCATTTCAGGAACACCATTTCCATGTCCGGATCAAAGAAACGCAGTGCATTGCGTCCCGCTTCCTTTGATTTGTACATGGCCAAGTCAGCCTGTTTCAGGAGACTGTCGATCTCTGCCTGGTGGGGGCTGAACAGGGTCACACCGATACTCAGCGTGCTGCGGTAAGCGACATCCATCAGTTGGTAAGTTTGGTTGAGTTTGTCGAGAATTTTTTCGCCTATGGCTTTGATCTGGGTGACAGCATCACTCTCGCTCATGCTGAATCCCTCCAGCATCACCAAAAATTCATCACCACCGAGGCGCGCGACGGTGTCTCCCGCGCGAACGCAGGTCGTCAATCGCTGCGCGACCTGCTTGAGCAACAGGTCGCCCATGTGATGACCGAGCGTGTCGTTGAGGGATTTAAACTTGTCGAGGTCAATCATCAGCAGCGCGCCATAACTGCCGTTGCGCGAATTCGCGATCACTGCCTGTTTCAATCGATCCAGCAGCAGGGTCCGATTGGCGAGACCCGTCAGTTGGTCATAGTACGCCAGCTTATTGAGCCGTTCTTCGGCCTGCTTTCGCAGCGTGATATCAAAGTGCGTGCCGATGTAGTGCGTTACCGCGCCACCTTCGCCTTTGACCGCCACGATGGTCAACCATTTTGGAAATATCTCACCGCTTTTGCGCCTGTCCCATATCTCGCCCTGCCATCCTGCAGTGCTATTGATGGTCTCCCACATTGCTCGATAAAAATCGACGTCGTGACGCCCCGAACTGAACAACCGTGGCGTCTGGCCTACGATTTCTTCTTCGGTGTAGCCGGTGATCCTAGTTAAAGCCGGATTGACTTGCAAAATCACACCGTTGGCATCGGTGATAATCATGCCTTCGCTGGCATTGTGGAAGACTTCAGCTGCCAGCCTGAGCTGAGATTCTGCGGCGCGCCTGACCTCAATCTCGGCGAAAAGCGCACGATTCGATACATCCAGCGATTGGGTGCGCTCGCGAACCCGATCGTCGAGCTTGAGGTTAGCCAGTTCAACATCTCGCAGAGAGTGCACAAGCTGCGACGCCTGGCCATCGATGATCCCTTGCGCGCGCGCCACAATCCCATAAAGCAGACCGTAGAGCAGCGCCAACAGGCTGAAGACCAGACCAAGGACTATGGATCGGGTGTCCGCCAACTGTTTAACGAAGCTGGTGACGTCGCTGTAAATCTCGATGACCCCGACGACCAACTTTTCTTCATCGCGAACCGGCAGATAAGTGGAAATGACATCCAGATCAGTCACCGTGCCCTCAAAGGTGTCCATCGAGTCACGGTGCGTCAGGATGCTCTCCACCCTGCCGTCGCGCGCCGCCAGAAACCCTTCGTTGCGGATTTTGTCTTCGCCGGTTTGGCTCGGATCGCTGGAAAACACCGTGACGCCGCTCAATGCGTAGACCTTGACCTTGACGACGTTCGTGCCCTTCATCTGGCGCTCGACCAAATCGTACAGGCGGGCATCCTTCGCCTGCAGGCGCAGTGCGTCGGCCGTGGTGCCGGCGCTGGCGTTAACGAGGCCGGTGAAGTTCGGCCAGAGTGCATTGGCAAACGCGTGTGTCAACGCGACGTTGCGATCCTGTGCGAGGATTTTGAGGTCACGAAGCGAGAGACTCTGGTAGCTCCAGCCTAAGGCCACAGCGATGAGGGCGGTGCACAGGAGACTGGTCAGAGAAAAATACCGCCTCAAAGGGAAATGCTTGACTCCCTGGAAGTCAATGCTGGCCTGCTTCACCTGGTATTCGACTGCTTGGGCATTGAGCATGAAGAGCCTTCAGAAAAACCAAAACAAGAACTTTGCCGCTTGCGTTTAATGAGTCCTGCGGTAAATTCCTGTTTTGTTCGACGTCGTCGTTTATGGCTTAGGAAAACAACGACATTGGTGGTTAACGGGCAACAAAGGAGTTGCATCTTGGCAAAATTTGGTCACTTTTTCGACGTGCCATCGGATTACAAATATAACCCTACTTTCCTCAGTTGACCGCTTACATTGGTAACTAAGTCTTTATGAACACTCACTTTTTTGGCTTTGAAGGGCATCACCATTTGGGTGACAGCGCTACGCACTCAACTGAGCCGCTGGCAACGCACCTGGGGTCGTTACTCCTCCTTGCAGGCAGTAGCCTGCAGCGTCGTCGCGTCTACCCAAACGTGCCGCCAGCAGCCCACTCGGACGCGTCCAACTGAGGAAAGTAGGGTAACCACTAAACTTTGCACCGAAATGTCGGCTCATGTTGCAATTCTGACAGTCTGTGCGAGGCTTGTACATCCCACAAATGGGGGTATACGTAAGCCTCATAGCAAGCCATTAGGAGCCTTTGCTTCTAGAAGCCGAAGCGAAGATTTCGAGCTATTAAAAGTCAGCTCTGCTTATGTCAGTGGACCCGCTTTGGGCACTGTGCCGAAGTCGACGAACGGCTGCTGGCGAGCCTAATGAATCCGTCAGGGAATCCGGCCTCTTGTACTATTAGTGCCTCGGTCTGTATAAATGCCGCCAAGCGCCAGCCGCGTGCCTCTCCGAAATCAGTCGATTGAAACCCAGACTACCAGGACCCTCGCACCGACCGCCACTTGAGTCACCCCCTCTGCGCCACTTTTACCTATGGATCACCTGCGCCGACTAGAGTCCGAAGCCATTTTCATCCTGCGTGAGGCAATCGCCACTGCATGCAAACCCGTCATGCTGTATTCGGTTGGTAAAGACTCCTCGGTCATGCTGCACTTGGCGCGCAAGGCGTTTTATCCGGCGAAACCACCCTTTGCCCTCTTGCATGTGGACACCGGCTGGAAGTTTCAGGCCATGTACGCCCACCGTGACCGCACGGTTTTGCAAAGCGGCATGCAACTGCTGGTTCATACCAACCCGGAAGGCCAAGCAGCTGGCGTGGGACCATTCACCCACGGCAGTAGCTACCACACCGAAGTCATGAAAACTCAGGCCCTCAAACAGGCGCTGGATGCCAACGCCTTCGACGTAGTGCTTGGCGGTGCGCGCCGCGACGAAGAAAAAAGTCGAGCCAAAGAACGGGTGTTTTCCTTTCGCGCAAACGGCCACCGCTGGGACCCCAAAAACCAGCGTCCTGAACTCTGGAGTCTGTACAACACCGATCTGCAAGCAGGCCAGACGATGCGGGTCTTTCCCTTGAGCAACTGGACCGAGGCTGACATCTGGCAATACATACTGATTGAGGACATTCCCATCGTGCCGCTGTACCTGGCCGCACCACGCCCGGTGGTGCAGCGCGCGGGTCAATGGATCATGGTCGATGACGCGCGCTTACCTTTGGCCCCAGGTGAGGTGCCCCAAATGCGCCAGGTACGCTTTCGCACCCTGGGCTGCTGGCCGCTTACAGCAGCCATTGAGTCCGAGGCCACCACGCTGCAAGCCGTGGTGAACGAGACCCTGGCAGCGCGCAACTCCGAGCGGCAGGGCCGCCTGATTGACGCGGATGCGCCCGGCTCCATGGAGAAGAAAAAGCAGGAAGGCTACTTCTGATGGACACCTTGCACTTCCTCACCTGTGGCAGCGTGGACGACGGTAAAAGTACGCTTATTGGTCGGCTCTTGCTAGAAAGCAAGTCGATCTTTGATGACCAACTCGCAGCGCTTGAGAGTGAATCACGTCAGTACGGTACCCAAGGTTTGCAAGCTGATCCGGCCTTGCTGCTAGATGGTCTGCAAGCCGAGCGCGAGCAAGGCATCACCATTGACGTGGCGTACCGCTTTTTTGCCACAGCGCAGCGCCGCTTTCGGGTGGCAGTCACCCCCCGTCATGCGCAATACACCCGCAACATGGCCACCGGCGCCTCCACCGCCAGCGTGGCGGTCATCCTGGTCGATGCCCGCAAGGGCTTGCTGTCGCAAACCCGCCGCCATAGCCGCATCGTTGCCATGATGGGCATTGTTCACGGGGTACTGGCCGTCAACAAAATGGATTTGGTGGACTTTGATCAAGCCACTTTCGATTCCATCGTGGCGGATGCGCAGACTTTGGCGACTGAGCTTGGTTTTGCCAGCCTGCAAGCCATACCGTTGTCGGGACTGATGGGCGACAACGTGATGCAACCCAGTCTGCGCATGCCCTGGTACACCGGTCCCAGTCTGCTGGATTACCTCAACACCATAGACAGCGGTAACCGCCAATCAGTCCAACCGTTTCGACTGCCAGTGCAGTGGGTAAACCGGCCGCATCTGGACTTCAGGGGCTATTGTGGTCAGGTGGCGGCCGGTACCGTGCGCAGGGGCGATGCCGTGCGCATCTTGCCGTCGGGTATGGCCACCCGGGTCAAAGCCGTGTGGTCGGGTTTTGAGGAAGTGCCCCAGGCACAGGCGGGGGATTCGGTCACTTTGACGTTGACTGACGAGGTCGATGTCAGTCGGGGTGATGTGTTGGTGGCCGCCGATGCACCGCCCCAGGTGGCAGACCAGTTTGAAGCACGCCTGTTATGGATGGGCGAGCACGCACTGGCTCCTGGGCGCCAATACCAGATGAAGTTGGCCTGCAAGAAGGTGACAGCCACAGTGACCGCACTGAAATACCAGGAAGACCTTTACACCGGAGCCCACCTGGCGGTCAAAGTCTTGCAGTTGAATGGCATTGCACGGGTGACCTTGTCAACCAGTGCGCCGCTGGTGTTTGAGCCTTACGCACAAAACCACACCCTGGGCGGTTTTATCCTGATCGACAAACTGAGCCATGAGACCGTGGGGGCGGGCATGATCGAGTTCGCCCTGCGCCGCGCTGCCAACATCCACTGGCAAGCCCTGACGCTCAATAAAGCGGTGCGGGCACAACTCAAGCACCAGCCGCCGCGTTGCATCTGGTTCACAGGCCTGTCGGGCTCGGGTAAGTCCACCCTTGCCAACCAACTGGAGCAGCGCCTGCACCTGGATGGCCGCCACACTTATATGCTTGATGGCGACAACCTGCGCCATGGCCTCAACCGCGACCTGGGCTTTAGCGAGGCGGACCGGGTGGAGAACGTTCGCCGTGTGGCACAGGTGGCCAGGCTGATGGTGGATGCGGGTCTGATCGTGCTGGTCAGCCTGATTTCACCTTACCAGGCAGATCGCGCCATGGCGCGCAGCTTGTTTGAGCCGGGCGAGTTTGTAGAGGTGTTTGTCGATGCGCCGCTGGCCACCTGCGAGCTGCGCGATGCCAAAGGCCTGTATGCCAAGGCCCGACGGGGCGAGCTGAAAAACTTCACCGGCATCGACAGCCCCTATGAGCCACCGCTGGCACCTGAAGTGCATCTGCAGGTTGAGACACTGGATGTACAGGAATGCCTGATGAGGCTGTACGCTTACATCCAATAGCAGCGCAGCTAACCCAGCTCCAGCATGGGATTCAGCCCTCAAAGCAGGCTGTCTTATGAACACCCCCTTTCTCGTTGTACTTACGAATTGCGGCGTTGCGATCTGCGATCGAATGCAACGTTTTCTGAATTACACAAGCTTTATGTGAACAAAGTCCGTATGTCAGATTAGGCTCGACATCTGCATCGAGTAAAGTTGCCGCCTGTGCACGCTTTCAACCAATGAGCCTCTCCTACAGGATCCCGCATGACCGATTGGACCGACGGCTACATTGCCGGCATTGACTACACCCATGGCTACTACCAAGAGCTCAATCCGCTGCGCACCCAGCTTGCGTTTTTGTACGCGGGGCTGGTTCCACCCGCGCTGGGTGTGCATTGCGAGCTGGGGTTTGGTCAGGGCTTGAGTGTCAACATCCACGCCGCTGCGTCAGGCAACACTTGGCACGGCTGTGACTTTAATCCTGCGCAGACCCGCTTTGCCCAGTCCCTGGCGCGCGCCAGCGGTGCACCGGCACACCTCACAGACGAGACCTTTGCCGAGTTTTGCGCCCGCACCGACCTGCCCAGCTTTGACAGCATTGGCCTGCACGGCATATGGAGCTGGATCAATGACGACAACCGGGCCGTGATTGTGGATTTTGTTCGGCGCAAACTCAAAGTGGGTGGCGCACTGTACGTGAGCTACAACACCCAGCCCGGTTGGGCGGCAATGGCCCCCATGCGCGACTTGCTGACTGAGCACACGCAACGCATAGGCGTGGCCGGCGGCGGCATTGTGTCTCGTATTGATGGTGCCTTGGACTTTGCGACCAAACTATTTGCTACCCAGCCGCGGTTTGCCAAGAACAACCCCAATGTTGGCGGGCGGCTGCAACAAATCTCAGGACAGAACCGCAATTACCTGGCCCACGAATACTTCAACCGCGACTGGTTGCCCATGCCGTTTTCCA
This sequence comes from Rhodoferax sp., assembly GCA_021738345.1. Taxonomy (GTDB): domain Bacteria; phylum Pseudomonadota; class Gammaproteobacteria; order Burkholderiales; family Burkholderiaceae_C; genus Allorhodoferax. Next base: position 27,082 of record JAIPCE010000024.1, read on the forward strand.
GCATGGCGCAATGGCTCACGCCGGCAAAGGTGGGCCATGCCTGCTCGGCGTTTTACACCGACCACATCGACCCCCTGAACCTCTCGTCCGACCAGGCAAAGCTGATGAATGAGGTCACTGACCCACAGTTTCGCGAAACCGTGCGTGACTTTATGGTGGACCAGCAGTTTCGCAAGGACTATTGGGTGAAGGGCGTGCTCAGGCTCAGCCCGCTGGAGCGTTTGCAAGGCCTGCGTGCACTGCGCGTAGTGCTAACACAAGCACGCGCCACTGTGCCCACCAAAATCAGCGGCCCTGCGGGCGAGGCAGCATTGCAAGAAGACATCTACAACCCCATTCTTGAGCTTCTGAGCGACCACAAACCCCGTACATTGGGCGAAATAGAGCAGGCCGTGCAAATGCAAAGCAAGACCAATGCTCAAGCCAAAACCAGTGGAGTGAACTTCAAGTTCATGACAGAGGCCATCATGATTCTGGCCGGCGCTGGTATTGTTTCCCCCGCCCAAGACGATGCCACCATCGCCCGCGCCAAGCCCTACACCCAGCGGCTCAACACCCATTTCCTGGAAATGGCCAGCAGCAACGACACAGCACACTACCTTGCCAGCCCGGTAACTGGCGCGGGTGTCACGGTGATGCGGTTTGGGCAATTGTTTTTGCTGGCAATTCAAAATGGTATGCAAAAGCCCACCGAGTGGGCGCAATTTGCCTGGCAGTCGCTTCAGGCGCAGGGGCAAAAGCTGGTGCACGAAGGCACTACCCTGGAAAGTGCTGCTGAAAACCTGGCAGAGCTGACCAAACAAGCCAAAACCTTTGAGAGCGCCCGGTTGCCGGTGTTGCGAGCGCTGCTGATTGCGTGAGGTCTGCATTCAGGTCTTACAACTGCACTTGACCTGACTGAATATCCATGGTGCCCACTTTTCACGTCATTGCGTGCCCACCCCGTGTAGGCTCCACGCTGCTTGCAGCCATGCTCAAATATTGCCCACGATTTCATGCCGGTATATCCAAAAACAAGCCAAGCAGGTCATCTTCTAGACTATGAAACCAAAATTTCATACGGCGATAGACTCAATTTGCAGCCTTAAGCACCCTCCATATGACCCAAACCGCCCTGAACGACTGGACCGATGCCGACTACCAACGCAGCGGCTTTGCTGCCGACGGAAAACCGACCCCCGAGCTGCGCCAGGCCGCAGGCAAACCGCAGCTGACCCCTTCACCGGGGCTGGCCGCCTGGCTGTTTGCCAGCGGCGGGTCGCTGGCGTTTTCCACCTACCAGACCGGGCGGCTTTTTTTTCTGGGCAGCAACCCCGATGCCAGCCTGTATGTGCAAGAGCGCGTAGTTGGCACCGCCATGGGGCTGGCGGTTGACAAAGACAAACTGTGGGTCGGCAGCCGCGAGCAGATCTGGCGCTTCTCCAATACCGGCGCTGACCAGATCAACGACACGGCCTATGACGCGATCTACATGCCGCGCAAAGGCTATCTGGTGGGCAACAGCAACACCCATGACGTGCTGGCCGATGTCACGTTTCAGGGTAAACGGTACGACTTTTTGTATGCCAACACCCAGTTCAGTTGCGTCGCCGCACCGGACGAGCACTACACCTTTGTCCCGGTCTGGGTGCCAGAGTTCATCAGCGTGCTGGCCCCCGAGGACCGCTGCCACCTGAACGGCATGTGCGCGGTCGATGGCGAACTGGCCTACGCCACCATTTGTGGCCGCTTTGATACCAAGCTCGGTTGGAAAGGCGTCAAGAGCCACGGCGGTTTTGTGGTGGATATGCGCACCAACGCGGTGGTGTGCGAAGGCCTGTCCATGCCGCATTCCCCGCGCTGGCATGGCGGAAAGCTCTGGCTCATCAACTCGGGCGAGGCGCAGCTGGGCTATGTCGATTTTGAGTCCCGCCGCTTTGTCCCCGTGGTGCTGTGCCAGGGCTTTGCGCGTGGTATTGCGTTTGTAACGGTAGAGCAAACCGATTACGCCGTGGTGGCGCTGTCGCGATTGCGGCCGGACAAAAACGGGCTGGTCGGGCAAATCAACCTAGCCGACCGGCTGGAATCGCAAGGCTTTTACCAACGCTGTGGTTTGCTGGTGTTTAACCTGGCCACCGGCAAACTGGCGCACTGGCTAACCATTGAAGGGCAGGTCACCGAAACCTACGACGTAGTCGCGCTGCCCGGTATCCGCAAACCCTACACGCCGGGGTTTCGGGAGCCCGAACAGCACCAATGGCGCATGCACTTGCCGCCGGGGCCGTGGAAGGCAGAGCCCAAACCACCGCCGGACTTTGCCGGCTGGCAGCCTGCAGCGCAAACCAAATAGATTCAAACCCAATCATCACAATTATTCCAATCGTTGCCCACCATGAACACACCCAACCCCGCCCGCGAAGTCATCGTCATCGACGCCAGAGTCTCTGACTGGAAAACCCTGATCGCAGGCCTGAGCCCCGACATTCCGGTGATCTTGCTGCCCGCAGGTGGCAATGGGCTGGAGGCCTTGGCTGCCGCCTTGGCGGGCTACGGCACGCTGGACGCGCTGCACTTGGTTAGCCACGGCGGCACCGGGCGCATCAACCTGGGTGATTTACGCCTGACCAGCGCCAACCTCGGTGAACAAGGCACAGCGCTGACCGCCATCGCCAGCCATCTGACATCTGACTCCGACCTCTTGGTCTATGGCTGCTCGGTGGCGGCGGGAGATGCTGGGCAGGCGTTTGTACAGGACTTGTCTGCGGCGTTGGGTGCTGCGGATATTGCGGCCTCCACCGACCGGACCGGGCCGCTGGTGCTGGGGGGGGATTGGGATTTGGAATATGCCGTGGGTGAGATTGAATCGGTGCTGCCGTTTACGGTGCAGGGGATGCAGGGGATTGATGAGTGTTTGGGGTGCAGCAAACCAGCTTATATCAACCAGTCTACTTGTGTCACCAATAACGGCATTTGGACAAATCCAGACAACACCCCACCCGCATTCTCCAGCGCCGCCGTCAATGCCAGCTCGCTAGTACTAACCTATGGCGAAACGCTCAAATCCGCAAACCCACCGCTCGCCAGCGCGTTCACCGTCAAGGTGAATACTGTGGCGCAGGCCACGCCCACCGCCGTTTCGGTGAGTGGCTCCACGGTAACGCTGACGCTGGCGGCGGCGGTTACGAATGGTCAAACGGTAACGGTTACCTATACCGACCAAACCGGAGGCAATGATGCGAATGCCATTCAGGATGCAACGGGCAATGATGCCATTACGGTGACTGATAAAACGGTAGCCAACAATACGCCAGCGGCAGGCCCCACCATCACCAGCGCCACCTACAACGCCAGCACCAACCTGCTGACCGTCACCGCCGCCGCCATGACCACCGGCGACACCATCGATACCACCAAGCTGAGCCTGACGGGCGAGGGCAACAACACCTATGTCCTTGCAGGCACTTACACGGTCACGGCAAGCAGCGCTACCAGCTTCAGCGTTACCCTGGACGACAGCGATGCCCGCAACGTCGAAGGCCTGCTGAATTTCGACGGAACGGTGTCGGTGATCAGCACGACGTACAACTTGGCCGGGGCAGCCAGTTGGAATGCATCGCGCACCACCAGCGCCGACCTGACCGGCAACAGCGTCACCGTCAGCAACACGCAAAACCCGGCCATCACCAGCGCGACCTACGATGCCAGCACCGGCGTTTTGACGGTGACGGGCACCAACATGGTGGTCATGCCAGGCAGCACCAACGACATCACAGTCAACAAGCTGACCCTGCGGGGCGAGGGCAGCGCCACCCGCACGCTGACGTCAACCAACGTGGAAGTGACCAGCAGCACCGAGTTCAGCGTGACGCTGAACGCCGCCGACCAGGCTGCGGTGAACCAGATTCTGAACAAGGCCAACACCACCTCCACCGGCGGGGCGACCTATAACCTGTCAGCGGCGACGGGTTGGAACACCACCATCAACGACGGCAATCTTCAGGACACCACCAGCCCCGTCACCGTCAGCAACGTACCCGTGCCGACCATCACCTCGGCCACCTATGACGCCACAACCGGCGCGCTAGTAATCGCCGGCACCGGCTTGTTGAAACTGACCGGTTTGACCAACGACATCGGGGCCAACAAGTTCACCCTCACCGGCGAGGGTGGCGCAAGCTACACCCTGACCGACACCGCCAACGTCGAGATCACATCAGGCACGGCGGCCACGCTCACGCTGAGCGCCACCGACAAGGCTGCCATCAACCAGATCGTCAATAAAAACGGCACCAGTTCCACCAGCGGCACCACCTTCAACCTCGCCGCCGCTGAAGACTGGACAGCCGGTGCGGCGGCGGGCGTCACCGATTCCGACCTGACCGGCAATGGCATCACCGCCAGCAATGTGGCGGTACCTACCATTACCTCATCCACCTATGATGCCTCCACCGGTTCGTTGGTTGTGACCGGCACCGGCTTCCTGAAATTGAACGGTGCGACTAACGATATTGTTGCCAACAAGTTCACCTTTACTGGAGAAGGCGGTGCGACCTATACGTTGACCGATACCGCTAATGTCGAAATCACCTCAGGCACCGCTTTTACCCTGACCTTGAGCGCCACCGACAAGGCCGCGATCAATCAGATCATCAACAAGAATGGCACGGCGTCCACCG
>JAIPCE010000025.1 GCA_021738345.1 Rhodoferax sp.
GGTGTGGTCTTTGTCGGCCTCCGAGGTGAATGCGTCGGCGAAAAACTCTTCTTCGGGTAGTTGACCGAGCGCCTTGTAGTCTTTGCGTGCCGCATCCACCACCACTGGCGCACCACAGGCATAGACCTGAAAACCGCTCAGGTCGGGATGGTCTTGCAACACCGCCTGGTGTACGAAACCCGTGCGCCCGGTCCATTGGTCCTCGGGTAACGCATCAGACACCACAGGGACATAGCGCAACCACGGCAGCTCGGCCAATTGGGTTTGCATCCAGTCGTCGAGATACAGGTCCGCGGGCCTGCGTCCGCCCCAATACAGGGTGGTGGGCCTGGTAATCTGCTGGAATTGCATGTGCTCGATCAGCGCCTTGATGGGGGCGAAGCCTGTACCTGAGGCCAGCAAGATGATCGGCTTGTCGGAGTTCTCGCGCAAAAAGAAGCTGCCAAAGGGCCCCTCGATGCGCAAGATATCCCTCTCTTTCATGGTGCCAAACACGTGGTCGGTGAAAATTCCGCCCGGCAGTTGGCGGATGTGTAGCTCAATGCCTGGGCCTAGGTGCGGTGCATTGGCCATTGAGTAGCTGCGGCGAATCCCGTCCTTGAGAATGAATTCCACATACTGACCGGCACGGTAGACAAAGCGGTCGTTGGCGGGTAGCTGCAGTTGCATCACGATTACATCAGCCGACTTGCGCGTCAGGCTGTTGACCCGCGTGGGCATTTTTTTGATCGGCAAGGCCCCCAGTTCAGTGACCTGTTTTGACTCCAGCACCAGGTCGGAGTGGGCGGTGGCGCAGCAGGTCAGAATTAGGCCGCTGGCTTGTTCTTCGGCAGAAAGCGCTTTTTCCTGGTGGGTACCCAAGCTGACGGACCCTGAGATCAGCCTGCACTTGCAGGACCCGCAGGCACCGTCCTTGCAGCCATAGGGCAGCCCCACACCTTGTCGCACGCCTGACGCCAGCACGGATTCATCGGGCAGGGTGGCAAACGTGCGGCCGCTGGGTTGCACCGAGACTGTAAATGCTGCAGAATTTTCAGCGGGGACCGTCATCTTGTGGTTATCCTTGTGGTTCAAATGAAATGGACCTGTAATTTTGCCTTCAAACCAAAGCCCCCTGGGCGCACGCCCTGCAAGATTTCGACGTGAACGTGTGTTGATTGTCGGATGCGGCGATGTGGGTCTGCGCCTGAACGCCCTGTTGCAGGGCCGGTTGAGGGTCATGGCGCTAACGTCCAGCCCCATCCGCACGCAAGCATTGCGAGCCATGGGTATCACTCCCCTGGTCGGCGATCTGGACCAGCCGGCGACACTGCAACGGCTTTCCGGCATCGCCACCCGGGTCGTGCATCTGGCGCCACCGCCGGGCCAGGGCTGGCGCGACCCTCGGACTCTCGCCCTGGTGCGGGTGTTGATGCGCCGCACGCCACCGCTAAGTCTGGTCTATGGTTCAACCAGTGGTGTGTATGGCAATTGCCAGGGCGACTGGATTGATGAGACGCGCCGCCTGCATCCGGAAACACCGCGCGCCACGCGACGGGTCGACGCAGAAGCGCACATTCGCTGGTTCGGACGTGCCTCGGGTTTGCGCACTGCCATTTTGCGGATTCCGGGCATCTATGCGCCCGATCGCGATGGGGGCACACCCCGTGCGCGCCTGCTCAAGGCGGTGCCGGTTCTACGCGTCCAGGACGATGTGTATACCAACCATATCCACGCCGACGATCTGGCACGGGCCTGCCAACTCGCGCTATGGCGCGGCGCTGCACAACGGGCTTACAACGTCAACGACGCCACCAGCCTGAAAATGGGCGACTATTTCGATGCTGTCGCCGACCTCTACGGCCTGCCACGCCCGCCCCGCATTTCTCTCGCGCAGGCCCAACAGCAGTTGTCACCGATGCTGTTGAGCTTCATGCAAGAGTCCAGGCGCATGCAGAATGTGCGGATGCAGCGTGAATTGCGACTGCAACTGCGCTATCCCGACGTGGTCACGGGTCTGCAAGCTCGCCCTTGAATGCCGTTGATTTCTTGCCGGCGCGTGGGGTTACCTTGGCGCGCAGGTCTTATGGAATCGGGTCGCTTGGGGACGTGTCCGTGGGCTCGGTTGCCTGTGTCGGATACACGCGCAAAAGAACCTGCCACACCAGCCAACTGCAGATCAGCGTAATCGGGCAGGCCCACAGCACGTCGCTGAGCCAATGCGCGCTGTCGGCCATGCGTGCAAACCCGATTGCACCGCCTGCGGCGGTACCCAGCAAAGCCCAGAAGACCCGGCGCTTGCGCTGCAACAGCATCAAGGATATGAGAAAAAACCCGCACGACACATGTCCGCTCACAAACGAGCAGTTGTTGTCGCATTGGTCCGTCATGACAGCAGCGCGGGTGAATTTCTGGGTGCCGCCGAAGTCTTCAACCTGATAGGGTCGTGCGCGTTGCCAATGGTCCTTAAAGCCATGGTTGACCAGTATCCCAGGCCCCAGCGTGATCGCCAGCACCAGAAACGCCAGCTCCAATCGCCAGTGCCGGGCTGCCGTTCTTATGCTGGCAAGCGCCCAACCCACTAGCGCAATCAGCACGATCCAGCGGAAAACTGTCGGTATATAAAAATTGATCCACTCGACCCACCACCAGTGGACGGCATCGGTGCGCGCGGTGGGTCCCGTAAACAGCCGTGCCGTTGACAGATCGAGCTCCAGCCACACCGTAGGAACCAGGGCCACCATCAAAGATGCGGCCACACACCACCAAAAAAGCCGGGGTGTTTTGGGCGGACACGACGAGGCAATGGCAGCGGCTTGCATGGATTGAGAGCGTTTGGAAAGCTGCGGCATTGTCGGTGATTTGCCAGGAAGTACCTTTGCAGGCGATAAAGCGAGGGCGATTGGGGGGCAAAATGTTGTGCGATGGGTGCGATTCAACGTGATATGCACGCAAGTCAAGGCGGCCAGCGGTTTTTGGCAAAACCCCAAGTCCAGGACTCTGACCCCAATAATTGCGGGTTCATGGAGGCACAGAAGTTATGCAGTCTTCGTTTGCCCCAATAAACCTGCACCGCGCCGCACCACTTCCCAAAGTCACAGAGAGCCACATTACTTTGAATCGCACCAGCGTCAGCCGGGTGATAATCGCAGACTAGGCGGCAAACCATTGCCATGCTTGGGTGAGGATGGAGCAAACGTACGAACATGAAAAATTGCATTATTGTGACCGGCGGTGCCGGGTTTATTGGGTCCAACTTTGTGCTGGACTGGTTGGCGCAGTCCGAAGATCCGGTGATCAACCTTGACAAGTTGAGCTATGCCGGCAATCTGGAGAATCTGGCCAGCCTGCAGGGTGACCCACGCCATGTGTTTGTACAGGGAGATATCGGCGACCGGGCGCTGGTAGATGGTCTGCTGGCGCAGCACCAGCCGCGGGCGATTGTGAATTTTGCCGCCGAGTCCCACGTCGACCGGTCCATCCATGGGCCCGAGGCCTTTGTGCAGAACAATATTGTCGGAACCTTCCATTTGCTGGAAGCCGTTCGGGCCTATTGGTCAGGTCTGGAGGCCCCTGCCAAGCAGGCGTTTCGCTTCCTGCATGTGTCGACCGACGAGGTGTATGGTTCGCTGGGCAAAGAAGAGCCCGCGTTTACCGAGCAGCATGCCCACGAGCCCAATAGCCCCTACAGCGCCAGCAAGGCAGCGAGCGACCATTTGGTGCGTGCCTGGCACCACACCTACGGTTTGCCGGTGCTCACCACCAATTGCTCGAACAACTACGGGCCTTACCATTTTCCAGAAAAACTGATTCCTCTGGTGATCGTGAATGCGCTTGCCGGCAAACCGCTACCGGTCTATGGCGATGGTCAGCAAATTCGCGACTGGCTCTATGTCAGGGACCATTGCAGTGCCATACGGCGCGTGCTCGAAGCGGGTCGCCTGGGCGAAACCTACAACATCGGTGGCTGGAACGAGCAGGCTAATTTAACGATTGTTCGCATGATTTGCGGTTTGCTCGACCAGTTCCAGCCGCGTGCCGACGGCAAACCCTACCAAGACCAAATCGCTTTTGTCACCGACCGCCCTGGCCACGACCGCCGCTACGCGATAGATGCGCGCAAAATCGAGCGGGAACTGGGCTGGAAGCCCGCCGAGACCTTTGACAGCGGCATCGCCAAAACCGTGCAGTGGTACCTGACACACCAGGACTGGGTGGCCCATGTGCAAAGTGGCGCCTACCGCGACTGGCTCAGCACGCAGTACGGCGCCACATCGCCTGCGGTGCTGGTCACGGGTGCGCCATGAAAATACTGCTGTTGGGTTGCAATGGCCAGGTGGGCTGGGAACTGCAGCGCAGTCTGGCCCCGCTGGGTGAGGTCATTGCCCTTTCACGCGACAGCGCGCGCAACCCGGACGGCCTGTGCGGGGACCTGACCCAGCTCGACGCGCTGGCGCGCACCGTGCGCAGTGTTAAGCCAGACGTGCTTGTCAATGCCGCAGCCCATACGGCGGTGGACAAAGCCGAGGCTGAGCCCGAACTGGCCCACACCCTGAATGCGCTAGCGCCCGGTGTGTTGGCCACCGAGGCAAAAGCCTTGGGTGCCTGGCTGGTGCACTACAGCACCGACTATGTCTTTGACGGCAGCGGCAGCACCCCTTGGAAAGAGGACGATGCGACCGGCCCCTTGAGCGTCTACGGGCACAGCAAACTGGCGGGTGAACAGGCAGTGGCATCTCAATGCGCGCGCCACCTGATATTTCGGACCAGCTGGGTTTATGCTGCGCGAGGAGGCAATTTTGCCAAGACCATGCTGCGCTTGGCGGCACAGCGCGAGACCCTGCAAGTCATTAACGACCAACACGGGGCACCGACTGGCGCAGATTTGCTGGCTGATGTGACTGCCCATGCCATTCGACAGGTCGGTGTGGCGCGTGCCAGTGCCGACCCGGCCCCGATGGCCGGCATCTACCACCTGGTGGCTGGCGGCGAAACCACATGGTTTGAGTACGCCAACTTTGTGATTGACAACGCCAAAAGCGCGCAGCCCGCCACAACCTGGGCCGTTCAGAGTGTGCAGGCCGTGCCAAGCTCCGCCTTTATGACCGCCGCCAAGCGCCCCTTGAATTCGCGCCTAGACACCAGCAAGCTGCGGTCCACCTTTGATTTGCAGCTACCCGACTGGAAGCTGGGCGTTGCCCGCATGTTGAACGAAATCGCACCATGACACCATCCACTCCACCACCCACTCCATCCCCCACACCTCACTCACATCCGCGCAAAGGCATTATCTTGGCCGGAGGTTCCGGCACGCGCCTGCACCCCGCGACCCTGGCCATGAGCAAACAGCTGTTGCCGGTCTATGACAAGCCCATGATCTATTACCCGCTGAGCACGCTCATGCTGGCTGGTATGCGCGACATCCTGGTCATCAGCACCCCACAGGACACGCCACGGTTTACCCAGTTGCTCGGCGACGGTCACCAGTGGGGGCTCAATTTGCAGTATGCGGTCCAGCCCAGTCCGGACGGGCTGGCGCAGGCCTTTTTAATTGGCGAGCAGTTCATTGGCAACGACCCGAGTGCGCTGGTACTCGGTGACAACATTTTCTACGGGCACGACCTGCACACCTTGTTGCACAGTGCGCATGAGCAAGCCCTTGGCGCGACTGTTTTTGCCTACCATGTGAATGACCCGGAGCGCTATGGCGTGGTGGCGTTTGGTACGGATGGGCTGGCCAGCAGCATCGAGGAAAAGCCGCTCAAGCCCAAGAGCAACTTTGCGGTCACGGGTCTGTATTTTTACGACAACCAGGTGGTGGACATTGCCAAGGCGGTACGCCCCAGCCACCGTGGCGAGCTGGAAATCACCTCGGTCAACCAGGCCTACCTTGACCTGCACCAGCTCAGCGTGCAGATCATGCAGCGCGGTTATGCCTGGCTAGACACCGGTACCCACGACAGCCTGCTTGACGCCGGGCAATTCATCGCCACGCTGGAGCGCCGCCAGGGCTTGAAGATTGCATGTGTTGAAGAAATCGCCTGGCGCAACGGTTTTATTGGAGACGAGCAGTTGCTCAAACTCGCGCAGCCTTTGGCAAAAAATGGCTACGGCCAGTACCTCAAGGGCCTGTTGGCCGATGGAGCAGCAGCATGAAAGTCACACCCACCGCGATAGCCGATGTACTCCTGATCGAGCCGCGCGTCTTTGGTGACACACGCGGTTTCTTCTTTGAGAGCTTCAACCAGCGCGCCTTTACCCAGGCCACGGGGATCAGCGCGCCGTTTGTGCAAGACAACCATTCGCGCTCAGGCCATGGCGTGCTGCGTGGACTGCATTACCAGATTCAGCAGCCGCAGGGTAAGCTGGTTCGGGTGTCCATGGGCGAAGTGTTTGACGTGGCGGTCGATATTCGCCGCACTTCGCCAACCTTTGGCCAATGGGTGGGGTATGTGCTGTCTGCCGAAAACAAGCTGCAAGTGTGGGTGCCGCCTGGTTTTGCCCACGGTTTCGTCGTGCTGTCCGATGCAGCAGAGTTTTTGTACAAGACTACTGACTATTACGCACCCGAGCATGAGCAATGCATTGCCTGGGACGACCCGAGCATTGGCATTCAATGGCCTACGTTACAGGCAGCCCCCCAACTCTCGGCCAAAGACCTCAAGGGAAACCGTCTGGCTGACGCGCGGGTGTTTGACTGATAGTCTTGCTGTGGTGCCGATTGCGCGCGTCTTTACACAAGGAGTGTCGGTATGAAATCTCACGGTTTCTGGGTGGTGTTGGCTGCCGGCTTGCTCTCGGGCTGTGCCTATTTCAACGGCGGTGTCGCACCCGTTTCGCCCCCCCTTGCTGCCGCACCGGTCGCTCCTGCAAAGCCGGCAGAGGCGACGGCAGCGAGCCTGGTGGGTAGCGTCTGGACCGCGTTTGCCATCGAGGGGGTGCCCGAAGTAGTGCACCCCAAGCCCACTTTGCGCTGGACCAGCGCCAATGAGGTGTCAGGTACGGGTGGTTGTAATGGCTTCACGGGTCGGACGACTTCGCTGCTTAACAGCCTTCAGATCGGTCCCTTGGCGCCGGCAGGCCCTGCCTGCGTGACCTTGCCTGGCGCACAAGAGGATAAGTATTTCAGGGCGCTTGAGCAGACACGGCAAGCCCGGCTGGAGTCAGATCAATTGGTTTTTCGCAACGCAGAAGGACAGGTGGTGCTGCGTTTTCTTCAACCTGAGCGGTAACGAGACAGAAATCCAGGTTTGACCCATCCCCGGCTGTTGACCATGATGACTCCGGCCAGAACCAACACCGCCCCGACCAGAAAGTTGGGCTCTAGCGACTCATTGAGGAGCCAGACGCCAAACGCAACGCCAAAAAGCGGCGTAATGAAAGAAAAGGCGCCTAGCCGTGAGGCCAGGTAATGCCGAAGTAGCCAGAACCAGACGAGAAAACTCGCAAACGACACCACGACCGACTGAAACACAAGATTGCCCCACACCCAAGGCGTCCAGCGGACCGTGGCCTGTCCGGTCATCAGGGCGGCCAGCAGCAGAACCACAAAAGCTGACAGCAACTGGTAAAGCAGCGATTGGGAGGCCGATGCATGCGCCAGGCTGGAACAGCGAATCACCACCGTGGTGGCGCCCCAGGCCATACCCCCCAATAGCGCCAGACTGTCGCCCAGAAGCATGTTTGTTGCTTCTCCGGCAGTCCCGGTCGGTGCGCCGCGCCACAAGAATGTGACAACAATTCCGGCAAATGCCAGCGCGATGCCCGACCATTGCAGCCGGTTCAGCCGCTCGGCCGGAAGCTTGAGGTGCAATCCCAGTGCCGCAAAGATGGGCGCGGTATAGAGAAATACTGCCGTGTGTGAGGCCGTGGTGTGGCGCAGCCCCTCGCCGACCAGTAGAAACTCAAACGCAAACAGCATGCCCGCAAGCCATCCTGGCCGCCAGGTGCTGCCGGTCACCGAGACCGGTTCGTTTTTCCACACCATGAACAGGCCCACCAGCAGTGCAGCGACGCCTGAGCGCAACGCAATTTGCATGACCGGAGCCATGTCCGGGGCGGTCAGTTTGAGCAGCGATTGCTGCATGCCCCATATCAGGCACAGCGTCAGCATGGTGAGGACCGCGCTACCGTCCAGTTCCTTGCGCTGACTCATGACTTGGATTTTTTCATCGGCATTAACACCAGTGGGATGGTTTTTGAGAGAATGTGAGCCGCTGGTTGCGGCGATGAGGCTTCATCTTACCGCGACCCCAATCACACCAACCCACATGACCCATTGGCTATCCCGAATCTTGAAAAGACCCGTTGTTCTGGCCCCTGAGGTCAGACTGGAGTCTTGTGTATGTCAACTGACCTGCTGAACACTTACTGATCCCGGAGCATTGATGGACGAATATCCTCCCAAGTATCCCGAGCGTGAGGCAGCGCAACTCGTTGCGGCTTTGCTGGCGCTGCGCGACGCGCTGGTCAATGCCGCGTGTGAGTTGGAGAGTTACCGCTTTGAACATGACACGGCGCAGCGCGATGCGGCTGCGCAGTTGGCGTCCCTGTGGATAGCCAATGCAAAAATGGGCCCGGCGCCATCCCGCACGGATCAGGGTCCGCATCTGTCCTGATGCCACACACCTACCTTCACGTTCCATTTCGCGATAAAGACAGCGCCAAGGCCATGGGTGCCCGTTGGGATGCGCTGTTGCGTCAATGGTACGTACCCGAGGGCCGCGATCTGTCGCCGTTCAAGGTCTGGTTGCCTGCCGCCACCGAGTCAGACCGAGTCGAGGTCACACAGTCCCCAGGCCTGCCATTGCAGGGTGGCAGGGTGGCCGTCACGCGCGGAATTTCCCTCTCGGGCCTGCTTGCGGGCGTGTCGCAGGCCGTCGCTCAGGCTTACACAGCGGGGGTATGGACTCTGCTGGAGATTGTGGAGCTGCGTGTCAGTGGTGGCCATGTGTTTTTGGGCGTGTCTGAACGGGACAGCCAGGGCGTCGTACTGGCCCGGGCGAGTGCGGTCATCTGGCAATCGGTGGCGGCCCACATATTGCCTGGTTTCGAGCAGGCAACTGGCGCGCAACTGGCGCCGGGCATCAAACTGCTGGTGCGGGCGCGGCCGGTGTTCAAGCCGCAACACGGTTTTTCGCTTGAGATTGATGCGGTCGACTCCGACTACACCCTGGGCGAACTTGAGGCGCGCAAGCAGCACATCAGGGACCAATTGCAGCAACAGGGCCTGTTTGCGGCCAACAAGCAATTGCCGACCCCCTGGGATTACAACGCGGTGCTGGTGGTGGCGCCCGAGGGAGGGGCGGGTCTGGGCGACTTCCAGGCCGAAGCCAATCGATTGCAGCAGCTGGGTATATGTCAGTTCATCTATGTATTTAGCCGATTTCAGGGGGAGGGTGCTGCCGCTGACATTGCCCTTGTCTTGCAAGTGGCGCTGGCAGACTGGTCGGCGCAGCGACCGGGTCCGCCGGATGCGCTCGTGATTTTGCGCGGCGGCGGTGCCGTCAACGATCTTGCCTGGCTCAACGACTATGCCTTGGCGCGACTGATTTGCGAGTCGCCGGTGCCGGTGCTCACGGGCATAGGGCATGAGCGCGACAGCACCGTGCTCGACGAAGTGGCCCACACCAAATACGACACGCCGAGCAAGGTCATTGCGGGCATTGAGCAAACCATCGTGCGGCGCTGCGCCGAGGCCAAGGCGCACTACGCACTGATCCAGCAAGGGGCTTTGGAGAGCATCGCACATGCTGGCGCAGAAATTTCCATACTGGACTGGACCGTGCGCAGTGAAGCCCAGCGCCATCTGGCACTCGGGCAACGTGGGTCTGCCGATCTGTTTGGTCGCGTTCGTCTGGATGCTATTCAGCAGGTGCATCGTGATGCAGAGCACTCGCTTGAGTGCATGCAGGAGGTAAAGACAAAAGCCCTGGCGCAGGTGGCTCAGGCCCGCAGCTCGGTGCCGCTGGTCTGGGGCCAGATCTCGCTCGAAGCCGCGCACCAAGCGCGCAGCGGTGCAGCGCAAAGTGAGGCGTTGCTGTCAGGAGTCTTGGAGCACGCGCACAGCGACACCCGGTACGCTCTGGTCGTAAGCCACGACGCCATGCAGCAGTTTGGATCTCTGGCAAGGCAATCGGTGCGCGACGCAGGCGAGCGCAGTGCCGCGCTGCTGCGTGAGGTCACCGGGCAAGGGCCCGACAAAACCCTGCGGCGCGGTTTTGCCCTGGTGCATGCCCGCAATGGTGCGCCGGTGACCCGTGCTAGCCAGGTTGCTGAGGGCACCGAGCTGCAGATTGAATTTCAAGATGGCCACCGTGTGGCTACCGTCAACCCATCAGCATGAGGAAAACCATGGCAACCCCGACCTTTAGGCAGGCCTACGGCGTTCTGCAGCAGCATGCGCAAACCCTGCGCGACCAGGTAGAGCCCAATATTGACGATTTGCTCACCATCGTGACCGAGTCCGTGGCCGCCTACAAAGTGTGCAAGGACCGCATTGAAGCGGTCGAAAAAGCCTTGGAAAAAGCGCTGGGTGATACCGTCGCCCTGCCCAGGGAGCCGGCGCGAGGCTCCAAAGCTGCCCGCCAGGCAACCGCGTTGGACGAAGATGACGATGATTCGGGCGACATCCCGTTTTAGACCAGACGCTAATCTCTTGCCGTCATGCCGGCTGCGATTGAACGTTATAAGCAGGCAAGGCGTGGCGGCTAGGGGTGCGATTCAAAGTGATGTGGACTCTCATTCCCTCGCCCCAGAGGGGAGAGGGTTAGGGTGAGGGGTGCATGTTTTGCATGATTAATAGAAATCTGGAACCTGTGGAAGCCCCTCACCCCAGCCCTCTCCCCGCTGGGGCGAGGGGGCAAAACCGAATTGCCACATCACTTTGAATCGCACCCTGTCGTTCCCGCGTAGGCGGGAATCCGAGGATTACTTTCGGGCCAGGTACACGCCCCACACTGCAACCGCCATGCCCACCAGCGCCAGCGCGTTGAAGGTGTCGCCAAACAGCAGCCAGGCGAACAGGGCGGTGCTTGGGGGCACCAGGTAAAAAAGGCTCGCCACATTGACCGCATCGCTGTGCCGAATCAGCCAGTTCAGCAAGCTGATGGCGCCAATCGACAACACCAGCACCAGCCAGCCGAGCGCGAAGTAAAACTCTCCCACCCATTCAACGTGAAATTGCTCGGTGAAGCTGGCCACCAGCAAGGTCAGCAGGGCGGTTGGCAAAAATTGGGCGATGGCTCCGGTGCGCCAGTCAAACGGTGGGCAAAAGCGCTTTTGGTACAGCGTGCCAGCGGTGATACCCAGCAGCGCGAAGATGGCGGGCCACAGTGCTCCCAGATCAAAGTGGGTGCCAAGTTTGCCAAACACCACCAGACCGACGCCCAGAAAGCCCAGCAGCAGGCCCAGCCACTGGCGCTTGAGCACGGTTTCGTTGAGCAGGTAGCCGGCCCCAACGGCGGTCAAAAGTGGCTGCACGCCCACCACCAGCGCGGCCACTGCGGCAGGCAATCCCTTGGAAATTGCAATAAACACACCGCCCAGATAGACGCCATGCAACAGCAGGCCCGCTACCCCGATGTGAAACCACGCCGAAGCGGTTCGGGGCCAGGGTGCTGAGGTCAGCACCGACACCAGCGTCATGCCGACAAGCACCGCAGCGTAGCGAATTAAAAGGAAAGTCAGCGGCTCGCTGTGCGGCAGTCCCAGTCTGGCGCCAATAAAGCCGGTGGACCAGAGCAGCACGAACAATACCGGCAAAGCACGTGCATAGCGCGACGACATTGCCGGCATCAAGAGTGGAGGTTCGTGCAGAAGCCCATTGGACCGCAAGCCTCAGGCAATCACGCGGACGCGAATCACGTGCGCGACCGCAGCAATGGCTTGCACCACCGCGTCAGTCGGACGACCCTCGACATCGATGAGATTGAAGGCCAGTTCGCCACGGCTCTTGTTCACCATGTCGATGACGTTGACCTTGTTGGTGGCGAGCACCGACAGCACCTGCCCCAATACCCCCGACACATTGTCATTGGAAAAAGTGATGCGGGACAGACCCGTACTGCGCGCCATGCTGACCGCGGGGAAATTGACCGAATTGACGATGTTCCCGTTCTCCAGGTAGTCCATGAGCTGGTTGGCTGCCATCACCGCGCAATTTTCTTCCGACTCTTCGGTGCTGGCCCCGATGTGCGGCATGGCAATGACCTTGGCATGGTTCAACAGCCCGGGCTCGGGGAAGTCACACACATACTTGCCTAGTTTGCCCTTGTCGAGGCTGCGCAGCACCGCGCCGGAGTCGACAATGGTTTCACGCGCAAAATTGAGCAGCACGGCGCCGGTCTTTACCAGTGCCAGCGCATCGTCATTGAGCATGTGGCGCGTTGCTTCCATGGCCGGCACGTGCAGCGAAATATAGTCCGAGCGGGCCAGCAAGGACTGCAAATTTTCCATGCGGCTGACCTCATTGGACAGTCGCCAGGCAGCATCAATCGACAGGGCAGGGTCAAAGCCGACCACCTTCATGCCCATGGCCAGGGCCATGTCGGCCACCATCGAGCCAATCGCACCCAAACCCACAATGCCCAGTGTCTTGCCCTTGATCTCACCGCCGACAAAGCGCGACTTCTCCTTTTCGAGCAGTTGCGCCATCGCCGCCGCATCGCTCATGTCGGTGAGCGAGTTGACATAGGCCATGCCCGGCAAAATGCCGCGGGTGGCGAGCAGCATGCCGGCCATGACCAGCTCCTTGACGGCATTGGCGTTGGCACCGGGCGTGTTGAAAACAACAATCCCTTGCTTGCTGTACTGCTCCACCGGTACATTGTTGACACCGGCGCCGGCGCGGGCCGCTGCCAGCAGCGAGGCCGGTACTTCAACGCCCTGCAGTTTTTGGCTGCGCAGCAAAAAGGCGTCGGGGTGGCCGATGTCGCTGCCCACTTCGTAGGATTGGCGCGGGAATCGGTCCAGGCCCTTGACCGAGATCTGGTTGTAAGTTCTGACTTTGTACATGGTGGTTTGTGACGGTTTATTTGGCGGTGACTTGTTGGTAGGCCCAGGTGAGCCACGGCATGAGAGCTTCCAGGTCCGAGGACTCGACCGTGGCGCCGCACCAGATGCGCAGCCCGGCGGGTGCGTCCTTGTAGGCGCCAATGTCATAGGCCACGCCTTGCGCCTCCAGCAATTTCACCATTGCCTTGACCTGCTCGTCGGTTGCCTTGACCGTCAGGCATACGCTGGTATTGGAGCGCGTTGCCGGATTCTTGGCCAAAAAGGAAATCCAGTCGTTGGACGCCACAAACTTCTCTATGACCTGCAGGTTGTTTTCACTGCGCGCGACCGTGCCCTTGACGCCACCGAGGCTCTCGACCCACTGCAGCGCGTCGAGGTAGTCCGAGACGCACAGCATTGACGGGGTGTTGATGGTTTCACCCTTGAACAAGCCTTCGGTCAGCTTGCCGCCGGACTTCATGCGAAACACCTTGGGCATGGGCCAGGGTGGGTTGTAGGCCTCGAGGCGGGCGACCGCACGCGGGCTCAAAATCAGCATGCCGTGCGCACCTTCGCCGCCCAGCACCTTTTGCCAGGAGTAAGTCACCACGTCGAGCTTGTCCCACGGCATATCCATGGCAAACACTGCCGAGGTGGCATCGCACAGGGTCAGGCCAGCACGTTCCGCTGGAATCCAGTCGCCGTTGGGCACTTTGACTCCCGAAGTGGTGCCATTCCATACAAACACGACGTCGTTGTCAAAATTCACTTTGGCAAAGTCGGTGATATCGCCGTAACCCGCCTTCAGCACATTGACGTTGGGCAGTTTGAGCTGTTTGACAATGTCGGTCACCCAACCGGCACTGAAAGACTCCCACTCCAGCACGTCCACGCCGCGTACGCCCAACAGGGACCACATGGCCATTTCTATGGCGCCGGTGTCGGACCCCGGGACCACTGCCACCCGATAGCCATCCGGCAAACCCAAAATGCGTGCGGTCTCGGAGCATGCCAGGCTCAGGGCCTTCTTGCCCAAGGCTGAGCGGTGCGAACGCCCCAGGGTGTCCAATTGGAGTTTGCTGACATCGTAGCCAGGGCGTTTGGCACAGGGACCTGAAGAAAAATTGGGGTTGTTGGGCTTGGTGGTGGGTTGCATGGCTTCCTCTGGTGGTGAATAAGAAATCTGTGAAGTGTCAGGTTCTGTCTGGAACATTCGGACAACCCGGTATTGTCCCAGATCGGGTTTGGGCGCACGGCTTCAAGTTTCGTCGTCGAGACGGAGCCATTTGAGGGCCCAATCCAGCGCGGCGGCCAGATTGTGCTGCGCGTCGGCACCCATGGTCTCTCCCAAACCAAAAGATTCGCCGCGGATGGCAAGTAAGGTAGCGCTAGGGCTCTGGCTGCTATCAAAATCGTGCAGCACCTGCAGCAAAGCTTCTGCGGACAAGGCGTGGCTGGTGTAGCTGGTATCGCGCCTTGCCTGCACTGGGCGGATTTCAAATGGAGGTGGGCAGTCGATACTGGCATCCACAAACAAGATTCTGCTTCGGTCCACAAGGTCAATTGCATGTTCTATCTGCAATTGGTAGTCGTCAAGAAACTCGACCTGGTCTTTCAGATGCTCAGGAATGCGTGCGCGAAGCTGGTCCACAAACAGCGGGCCGAGGGCGTCATCGCCGCGACTCAGATTGCCCCATCCCAGCACCAGTGTGGCAGCAGGTGGGCTGGTTTTCATGCCTCCAGGCCAATGGCGCTGCTGATGTCGCGCGTAATGCCTCGGTCGGGAGACTTCTGAACCCGGTCCAGCACGGTGCCGTCTGCGGCAAGCAGGGTGATGTCCAGCGGCATTTGACCCAGCGCATGGGTGGCACAGGACAGGCAGGGGTCATAGGCGCGAATGGCGACTTCAATATGGTTGAGCAAGCCCTCGGTGAGCTCCTGTCCGTCGAGATATTCACGGGCGACCGAACGTACTGCCTCGTTCATCGCCTGGTTGTTGTGGGTGGTCGAGACGATCAGATTGCAGTGTGTCACCAGGTCGTCGTCGCCCACCTGGTAATCGTGGATCAGGGTGCCACGGGGGGCTTCGATGATGCCGACCCCGCCACGCTGGCGCGTGCCAGAGCTCAGCAAGTCCCCCGAAAGCAGGGCCGGTTCGTCGAGCAACTCGGCGATGACCTCCACCGCATGCAGCATTTCTATCATCCTCGCCCAATGGTAGGCAAGCGAGGCATGAATCAGGTCACCCTTGCCCCAGGCGACGAAGGCCTGGCGTTCGATTTCTGCGCGTGGACTCGGAATGAAGTCGCAGTTTTGCACGCGGGCCAGCGGTCCGACGCGGTACCAACCCAGTTCACGACCCAGGCTGCGCAGGTGGGGGAATTTCATGTAGCTCCAGGAGCGGACCTCTTCCTCAATCAGATCGAGGTAGTTCTGGTCGCTGACTCCGTCAAATAAAACCGTTCCATTGGCATCTCTCGCGCGCAACACGCCGGCATACAGATCCATTGCTCCATCTGCGCGCACCAGGGACAGCAGGTTAGAGCGGAAGTTGCCAAACTGCTGGTACAGCGCTGCGTTTTGTGCATGCAACTGCTTGGCAATATCGACCGAGTCTTGCGCCCACTGCAGCATTTGGGGTAGTTCTTGCTTGAGTGCATCGCGTTCAGCGGCGGTGACCAATTTGTTGATGCCACCCGGCACGGCACCGGTGCCATGTACGCGTTTGCCCGAGGTGATGCGGATGATTTCCTGGCCATATTTGCGCAGCAGGATGCCCTTCTTGGCCACTTCAGGGTAGGCTGCGGCCACGCCAACAATGTTGCGCGCAGGCACTGGTGAGTCAAAGCCGAACAGCAAATCGGGCGACGACAAATGGAAAAAATGCAGTGCATGCGACTGCAGCATTTGTCCGTAGTGCATGAGGCGACGCACCGCATCGGCACTGGCGGTAATGGGTGTGGCACCCAAAACATGATCGAGAGCCTTGGAGGCCGCCAGATGGTGCGACACCGGACAAATGCCGCACAGCCGCTGCACCATCACCGGAACCTCCCAGTAGGGCCGGCCCTCGATGAATTTCTCAAACCCCCGAAACTCCACGATGTGCAATCGGGCTTGGTGGATGTGGTTTTGCGCGTCGAGCAACAGCGTCACTTTGCCATGGCCCTCGACGCGTGACACCGGGTCGATCGCCACCCTGCGCAGGTCCTGTGGATTGGCTGCAGTTTCCAGGTCAAAACTCATGGTGAATCCCTTCAGATGGTGGGCGAAAAAGCGGGCACGCGCAGCGACGGTCGATTTTGCATGGCATCAGTCATAGTGGATCAGTCCATGGCCGAGTTCGGGAGTTCGGCCGGCCAGAAGTTCGGTCAGAAATTCCCAGATTGCATCGCCTGACGGTGGACAACCGGGTAGAAAGTAATCGATATGCACCACTTCATGGATCGGATGAACCCGGTTCAGCGGCAAAGGAAGCTCGGGGTCATTGGGAATCTGGTTGCCCGGTACGCCTCCGACTTGGCGGCAGTACACGTCGTGCATCATTTGCCCCACGTCACGCTGGTTGCGCTGCGCCGGCAGGCCACCGTTGACCGCGCAGGCGCCCATGGCTACCAGAATTTTGCAGTTGGCGCGGAACTCTCGCAGCACATGCACATTTTCTGCATTGCACAGGCCGCCCTCTATCAGTCCGATGTCGCAGCGACTCAGCGCCTTGATGTCAGTCAGGGGCGATCGGTCAAACTCGACCTGTTCGAGCAATTGCAGCAAGCGCTCGTCGATGTCGAGAAATGACATGTGGCAGCCAAAACATCCGGCCAAAGAAACGGTTGCCAATTTCAATTTTCGCGGGGCATAGGGCAGGGAATGGGGTGCCTGCGTCGGGTCCATGATGGCACTCATGTGTGGCTTTCTTCGATTTGTTGCGATACCGGAACCACGTCAAATCGGCGCTGGCCGATCGGGATGGAGAAACCGACACCTTTGCGCAAAATGGCACCCACGGGGCAAATCTGGGCCGCCCGGTCGGTCGCCGCAAGCGCGCTGTCTCCCATCTGACCACTTGGACTGTTCACGAGCAGGTGGGTGTCAATGCCGTGTCCACCAATTGCAAACACCTCTTTCTTGTCGACATCCTTGCTAGCCCGTACGCACAGCGAGCACAGAATGCAGCGGTTCAGGTCAAGTAGCAGCTCGGGGTGGCTGGCATCGACCCTGCGATTGGGATAAAACTCTTCGAAGTGCGGACCCTCCATGCCCATGTCGTAGGCCGTGGCCTGCAAACGGCAATTGCCGCTTTTTTCGCACGAGGGGCAAAAGTGGTTGCCCTCGATGAAAATCATCTGGAGTATGGTTTTGCGTTGGGCATTGAGATCGGCGGTGTCGCTTTCGACATCTTGCCCGGACGCTGCCTGTACCGTGCATGCGGCTCCGATGCGGCCGTTGATGCGTACCGTGCACAGTCGGCAAGACCCCTTGGCGCCAAAGTCAGGATGCCAACACAAATGGGGAATGTAGTGCCCTGCCCGGGTCGCCGCCTGCAAAATGGATTCGCCCGGGCCAAATTCGACTTCTTCGCCATCCAGGGCAAAGGTACCTGGGCTTAGTGCATCAATACGGTTGTAGCTGGTCATGCCACTGTCTCCAGGTGGGCACCGTGGTCGTCTCGGCCGGTCGCCAGGCGGGCTTGCGACAGCTCTGCGTCCATGTCAAAGCCAGGTGCGAAGTGCAGGGATTTCATGTGTTGCTCGTAGGCGGGGCGGAACTTGGCGATGGTGTCGCGCAGCGGATTGCAGGCGGCAGCACCCAGTCCACAGTGGGTGGAGCCGTGCATCAATTTGTCTAACTCGTACAACACTTGTACGTCGGCGCTCGACCCGTAGCCTTGCTTGAGCTTGCCCATGCGGCGCACCACAAGTTCGGTGCCGACGCGGCACGGGGTGCAGAAGCCACAGCTTTCGTGGGCAAAAAACTGGGCAAAGTTGAGCGCCACTTCAAACATGTCGCGCGAACGGTCAAAGACCATGAACGCGCCAGCCGTAGGCACGTCTTCAAAGCCGATGCGCCGACTAAACTCCATGGCGGAGAGGCAAACGCCCGACGGTCCACCCACTTGGACGGCTTGCGTATCGCGGGCGCCACAGTCTTCCAGGATGCGGCCAATGCGCGTGCCAAACGGGTACTCATACAAGCCGGGTCGCTCACAGTCGCCCGAGACCGAGTGAATCTTGGTGCCGGTCGAGTGCGAGGTTCCGATTCTGGCCCACCAGGCACCGGTGTGGACCGCGATGTGGGTCACGGCGCAAAAGGTCTCGACATTGTTGACGGTGGTCGGTTGGTCCAGGTATCCCCGTTCTACCGGGAACGGCGGACGAATGCGGGGCGTACCGCGTTTGCCTTCCAGGGACTCGATCAGAGCGGACTCCTCGCCGCACACGTACGCCCCCGCGCCCACGTGGATCTCGATGTCAAAGTCAAAACCCTCTTGCCCCTGAATGGATAGCCCCAAGAGACCCTGCTGCCGCCTGCGCGCCAACGCTGCCTCTAGCGACTCCAGCAAAAAACGGTATTCGCCACGGAGGTAGACCAAGCCCTGGCGTGCGCCGACGACCAGTGCCGCGATGGTCATTCCTTCAAACACCGTGTCGGCATAGCTACTCAGCAAGACGCGGTCCTTGAAGGTACCGGGCTCACCTTCGTCGGCGTTGCACACCACGTAGTGTGTGTCAGATTTGGCATTGCGGCACAGTTGCCACTTGGTCCCCGTGGCATAGCCTGCGCCACCCCGGCCGCGCAATTTGGAGCGTTTCAGGTCGTCGAGCATGCCCTGAGCGCCGCGTGCAAGTGCCGCGGCAATGCCTTGGCCGGGCAGGGGCTGGGGTCCGAGCTTGATGTCGGCCAGGCGGATCTGGTCCTCCACACGCGACCACTCGGCCGGCCATTGGCCGGGCGGAACCTGGCGCTCGATGAGCGCTGCCATATGTTCAATGCGCCGAGGCGTCAGCCGCGTGACCAGGTGGTGGTGGTTGACCAGCGCTGCCGGGCCTTGGTCGCACATGCCGGTGCAGGACGTGGTCGACAGGCTGACCCGCCCATCGGCACGCATGGTGTTTTGCTCGACCTTGAGCAGGTGGCGCAGGTGGCGCAGCATTTCCTCGCTGCCCGCCATGCGGTCGGTGATGTTGTCACTGAACAAAATGCGGTACTGACCCACCGGCCGGCTATAAAAGAAGCGGTAAAAACCGGCCACGCCTTCGACGTGCGCCAAGGGCAAGCCCAAGGCTCGGGCGACAAAACTCAGGGTGTCGCGTGACAGCCATTGCTGCTCGGTCTGAACTTCGCGCAGAATTTGAACCAGGCGGTTCGCAGCGCGTCCATGTCGATCCAGTAGTGCGTCGAGGCTTTTCTCTTGGGCGTTCATGGTCGGCTTATCCTTGTATTTGTCGCAAAACAGCGCGAATTGTGCAAGCTTCGGATCAAAATCAAGTTGAGGTATGTCAATATTGCACCCAGAGCCTCTTTGCGGCCGACCTGCAGTGTTTTTCAAGCTGGTGGCACAGCAGCTTGCTTTGCACCGCATGGACTTGGGCGCGTCTCGCACGGCTGGCAGCGTACCGGGCGATAATCAGATATGGAGACCTTGGAGTAAAAAATGATTCGTCGATTGACCGTGCTGGCCTGCCTTTTTGGCGCGCTTTGGGTCAGTGGGTGTGACCGTGCACCCGATAAAACTGCCGCCTCGGCACCCCGAACCGCGGTCACATTTTTGCATTACTTCAGTGACTCGTTAAGCGGTGGCATGGGCGAATTGGCGCGCACCTTCAACCAGATGAACAGCCCCTATGAACTGAAGTCTGTTTCGCTCGACCACGAGGCGTTCAAAACCAGTGTGCAGGCCACCCTCAAGGCCGGAAATCCTCCCGACCTGTATTCCAGTTGGGCCGGCGCGAGGACCGCCGCCCTGGTCGACGATCTCGAGCCCATCGACGACATCTGGCAGAGCGCCCAACTCGACACGCGCTTTGCACCTGCCCTGGTACGCTCTGCCAGCCAATACCAAGGCAAGAAATACCTGATTCCCCTGACCCAGCACTACGTTGCCTTTTTCTACAACAAGAAGATTTTTCAAGCCAACGGGGTCGAGCCACCCCAGACCTGGAGTGCTTTCCTTGAAGTCTGTGCGACCCTCAAGAAAAAGGGCGTGGTCCCGATCGCGCTGGGTGCCAAAGACAAGTGGCCGGCACAGTTCTGGTTTGACCTGCTGTTGCTGAGATCAGCGCCGCTCGAGTTTCGTGAAAAATTGATGGCCGGTGATGCCCGCTACGACGACCCCAGGGTGAAAGCAGTCTTTGCGGAGTGGGCCGGGCTGCTGAGCAAGGGTTATTTCAACGCATCGCCTGCACCCAATGACCTGGCCTGGGACAGCGGCGCCAACGAGATGGTGTACCAAGGCACGGCCGCCATGACCCTGATGGGCAGCTGGAACATTGGCTTTTTTTCCAACGATGCGCACCGCTGGGTGGGTGGCAAGGACTTTGATTTTTTTGCGTTCCCTACCATGGACGGCGGTTTGCCTGTGGTGTCTTTGGGACCGATTGACGGCGTGGTTCTGCCAAAGCGCGCGGCCAACCCGGCGGGGGCCAAAGCCGTAATGGCCTACTTGTCTGACATGGAAGCACAGCAGGCGATCAGCCGGGGTTCAGGTGCCCTGGCACCGAATCTGCTGGTACCGGTCGACTTTTACAGTCCGATTCAACAGCGGGTGCGCGAGGCCGTCAGCAAGAGTCCGTACTTTGCCTTCAACTACGACCTCTCCACGCCACCGGCAGTGGCCGAACTTGGGCTTAACGCATTTTCCGAGTTCTTGGCATTTCCATCCGCCTACCCCCAGATTTTGGCCAAATTGTCGGCGGATGCAGCCGCTCGCTTTCAAGCTGCAAAGCCATAGTCTGCGGTCCCGAGTCCTTCCATTGAGCATCTGATTCATCGTGCGCACCCTTGCCAGACTCAAGTTTCGAGAAAAAGTCGGTCTCAGTTTCGGCATTTTGATTGGGCTGATGGTGCTGAATGCGCTGGTGGTGGCCATGGCGGCCTACTCGGTCGTGTACCAAGTCGGGCAACGCAAGAATATCGATCAGATCGTGCGCGAAATCGATCAGATCCGTTTCAACGTCAGTCGGTATGTCAACACCCTCTCGCGGGAGTCAGCGCAGCAGATATTCCTGCAGGTCGAGACCACCGGCCTGCATATTGATGGGCTTGGCTCCCACATGGATGAGCAGCGCTTCAGAGCCTTGTTGAGTTTGCTGGACGACTTCAAACGCAATTTTCATGCGTACCTCGAGGGTAGCGATCAAAAAGAAGCGCTCAAGAGCAGAGCGGTTGATCAGAGGCAACGTCTGGTAGCCCAATTGGAGGTAGCACGCAGCGGCCATGGCACGCACGGGATGAGCCATGCGCTTGAAACCGCCATGGGGCAAATACTGGCGATGCAATGGCAAGGCGAGGAGTCGCAGTCCCCCGGGCAACTGATACAGACCATTGACTTCGACCAGATCAGGGCCGGTCTGGTCAGGCTGCGTCAGGCTACAGCGCAAGACCGGGCGGCTCTGCAGGAGGATAGGCGGCTGATGTTTCGCTTGTTGCGCGATGCCACCGACTATCTTGCGGGATTTGAAAGTTACCAGTACTACCAGCTTGCCAATCTGGAGATCGAGCGCCGGCTGGTGTTTCTTTCAGAAATGATCCAGCGGCGGTGCGAGGACGTGAGTCAGGAGGTGCAGGTGGCGATTCAAACGCGCACACAGACTGCGATTGGGCTCATGGTGCTGATCTTTCTGGTCTCGACAGCGGCCGCACTGGTGCTGAACCGCTATCTTCGAGGAGAAATCCTGCGGCCCATTGTCGGCTTGATGGCCGTCACACAGAAAATCGCGCAGGGTGACTTGCAGGCGCGGGCCGACGACACCTCGGACGATGAAATCGGGGCGCTGTCGCGCTCGTTCAACCGCATGGCGGGGTCGCTGGGGAATTCACAAAGCCAATTGCTTGAAAAAAACCAGTCGCTGGAAGATGCGCAACGCGAACTTGAGCGGCGCGTCGATGCACGAACCCAGGAGCTGGTTGCGCGCGAACTCATTTTGCGGCAAATTCTGGATACCGCACCGATAGGGATATTTCTTGTCGACATGACCGGACGCATTACCCAGGCCAACCAGAGCATGGTGGACATGTTTGGCTACCCCATCTCGACCTTGTTGACCATGGAGTATGTGGCCCTGGTGGACCCAGATGAGCTGGAAATGCGGCGGCAAAAGATGCTGGCGCTGATGAACAGCGAGATTCCAATGGTTGATTTGGACCGAAAGTTCGTGCGCGCGAATGGTCAGGAGTTTATGGGGCACCTCACCGGCAAGCTGTTGCGCGGGGTGGACGGACAGAAATTGGGTCTGGTGGGTGTGATTGCCGACATTTCGGAGCGCAAACTCGCCGAGGAAAAGCTGCAACTGGCCGCCAATGTGTTTACCCATGCGCGCGAAGGCATCATGATTACCGACGCGCACGGCCTCATTGTTGATGTCAATGACACCTTTAGCCGCATTACCGGCTATTCACGGGGGGAGTCATTGGGACGCAATCCGCGTTTTCTTCAGTCTGAGCGACAGAATTCCGAGTTTTATTCAGTGATGTGGAACACCCTCACGCAACAGGGAAACTGGTCGGGTGAGGTCTGGAATCGCAGCAAAGACGGCAAGGTCTACGCAGCGATGCAGACCATCAGTGCGGTGTGCGATCAAGAAGGCCGGACGCTGCACTACGTGTCGCTGTTTTCCGACATCACCCTGATCAAGGATCATCAGCGGCAGTTGGAGCATATTGCGCACTACGATGCGCTGACGGGTCTGCCCAACCGGCTGCTGCTGGCCGACCGACTGTCACTGGCCATGGCGCACTGCCTGCGGCGCAACCAGGCCTTGGCCGTGGTCTATCTGGACCTGGATGGGTTCAAGGCCATTAACGACACCCACGGGCACGATGTGGGCGACGAAGTGCTGGTGGCGCTGGCGCAGCGCATAAAGGGCGCTCTGCGAGAGAGTGACACCCTGGCCCGCATGGGCGGCGACGAATTCGTGGTCTTGCTGGGCGATTTGGTCCACGCGCAGGACAGCGAGCCCCTGCTTGTCCGCTTGCTGCAAATCGCCGCCAACCCGGTCACGGTCACCGACAAAGGACAGGCCTTTGAAGTGCAGGTGTCCGCAAGCGCCGGCCTGACACTCTTTCCCCAGGACGACTCGGACGCTGATCTGCTGCTGCGCCATGCCGACCAGGCCATGTACATTGCAAAGCAATCGGGCCGCAACCGCTACCACCGCTTCGACCTGGCGCAGGACGAGGCCATCAAGGTACAGCGCGAAAGCGTCGACCGGATCCGCTTGGCGCTCGACAGCAAGGAGTTTGTGCTGTTCTACCAACCCAAGGTCAACCTGCGCACCGGACGGGTGACAGGGGTCGAGGCCTTGATCCGCTGGCAACATCCGGAGCGGGGTTTGCTGTCACCAGTGGCCTTTTTGCCCTTGATAGAAGACCATCCCATCAGCATCGACATCGGCGAATGGGTCATCGACACTGCGCTGGAGCAGATCAGTGTCTGGCACGCTGAGGGGCTGGAAATGCCGGTCAGCATCAACATCGGGGCCGGTCAGTTGCAGATGGCGGGTTTTGACACTCGACTCGCCCAAATGATGACCAGATGGCCGGCCGTGCCGCCCCACTATTTGCAACTCGAGGTGCTCGAGACCAGCGCGCTAGAGGACATGGGCCAGGTGGGGCGGGCCATCGAGGCCTGTCAGGCGATCGGGGTGGGTTTTGCACTCGATGATTTTGGCACCGGCTACTCGTCGCTGACCTACCTCAAGCACTTGCCCGCAGAAACCCTCAAGATCGATCAAAGCTTTGTGCGCGACATGCTGGTGGATAGCAATGACCTGGCCATCGTCAACGGCGTGATTGGCCTGGCCCGGGCGTTCGGGCGCAAGGTCATCGCCGAGGGCGTTGAGACCAGGGCGCACGGTGACTTGTTGCTGTCTATCGGGTGTGAGCTGGCCCAGGGCTACGGTATTGCCCGACCCATGCCAGCGCCCCAGGTGCCCACCTGGGTTGCAGCCTGGCACGAACGTGCGCGCTGGACCGCGTGAGTGGGCTGTGCGCCGCCAGACCCGGACCCCATTCACCGGTGCGACAATTGCCCCTTGGTGCCGGCGCCACTCGATCACGTCCCATTTGCAGACAGCACCCCGTCAACACCATGAAAAATCCCTGTCCACTGTGTAACGAGCGCAAAGCCCAGCGGCGTTGCCTGCGCCAAAACCACGCAGCAATTTGCAGTGTCTGTTGCGCCAAGATACGCAACGAGACCTGCGAGGGCTGCTCGTACTATGCGGCGTCGCGCCAGTACCAGGTCGAGCGCAGTCAGCCAGTTGTTCGCGCCACACTGCCAGACGGCCACTACATCATTGCCCTAAATCCGGAGGTCGAAAAAGCGGTGAATGCGGTGTCGGAGCTCTGTGAGCGCGGCAAGCTGGCCCAGGCAGAGGTCGCATTGAAGCCGCTATTGCGGGAACATCCAGGTAACCACCTGGTGTGTTTCGCCCAGGGTTTGCTGCATGCCATGAAGAAGGAGCCCAGGCAAGCGATTGACTGGTTTGATCGGGCAATCGCAATTTACCCGTATTTTGCGGAAGCCTACTTCAATAAAGCCGTGGTTTATCAAAAGCAGCTCAATATTGCCGCAAGCGTGCAGACCTACCAAAAGTTGGTGGAACTGTGCAACCCCAAAGATGACTTGACCGCAAAGGCCAGGGACTTTCTCAAGGACATGGCAAGCGCCATTCGAAAAAACGAAGGTGTTGACCTTGACACCTATGTCGTATCCCAAAATCTGTTTGACCAGGCCTATGCGCGCATGGAGCTTAAAGATTGGTCAGGTGCACTGGAAGGTTTTCGTGCATCGGCCCAAAAACTGCACCGCAATCCGTCGCTGCACGGCAATATGGGCCTGTGTCTGGCAGCGCTGGGCTTTAAGGCGCAGGCCCTGGCCGAGCTTGATCTCGCCGTTGCAATAGACCCCGAGTACGCGCCAGCCCGTACTAACCGCATTGCGATTCAAACGATGCAGGAGGGGGTTCCATTTGACATGACAGGATTTGCCCGAGTCGAATACAACAAATCGAAATTTCTTGACCGCTTGGGTTGATGTGGGAATGCCGTCCTACAGGGGTCAGAATTAGAATTGCCTGGGTAAAGCCGCCCTGCTGCACAGTGCTGCAGCCAAAAGTCTGCAACCATGGGTAATTTTTTGAAAACTGGAGCGAGGAGTCCGCCATGAGTCAGTTGTCGTATGCACCGGAGCAGCAAGCGCTGAACCTGCTCAAAGTCGCGCCACGCCACGCCACGTTGCGCTGACTGATCCCTGATCCCGATGAACTTGTCCTTTACCAGTATCTGCCGCGTCTTGCTCCTGTTGTTGCTGGCCATCTGGGCGGGTGCGCTGCCCGCACAGGGTAGTGGCGGCAAGCGGCTGGCGCTGGTGATTGGTAACGACGCCTACAAAAACGTGGACGCCCTCAACAACGCCCGCAATGACGCCCGACTAATGGCCGCCACCCTCAAAAGGGCCAACTTCGAGGTCACCCAAGTCAATGACCTGGGCCGAGAATCGCTCTGGCAGACCATTGACACTTTCAAGGGCCGCATCCACAAGGGCGATGAGGTCGTGTTTTATTTTGCCGGCCACGGCGTGCAGATCAAAAGCAACCAGCTCCTGCTACCGGTGGACATCAAGGCCAGCAACGACGACCAGGTGCAGCGTGACGGTATCTCTTTAGTGGACGTGCAAGATGCCCTCAAAGACGCCCGTTTTGCTCTGCTGGTGATTGATGCCTGCCGCGATAACCCCTTCATTGACCCCAGGGACCCCAAGAAACGCACTATCGGCGGTGGCACCCGTGGCCTGGTACCCCCTGAGCCCGGCACCGGTCAGGCCATTGTGATGAGCGCCGGACGCAACCAGAAGGCGCTCGACAGCGTGCCCGGCATCAGCCAGGCCAATGGCCTGTTCACCTGGGAACTGGCGCAAGTGCTGCAAACCCCTGGCATTGAAATTCGTGCTGCGCTCGAGGCGGTCAAAGACCGGGTCGACGACAAAGCCAAAAGCGCAGGGCATGACCAGCGCCCGAGCATCGTCAGCGACATGCGGGGCAACTTTTACTTCTTTGGGCCGACCAAAGTTCAAGTGCAAAACGCTGCTGCCGACCCTGAAACCGAAGCCTGGACCGCAGCCAAACAAGCCAACACTGCTGATGCCTACCAAACCTACCTGCAGCTCTACCCCCAAGGCAGCTACGCCGGGGCGGCCTCCATCGCCCTGAAAGCGGCGCAGCAAGCTGGCAAGCTGTTATCTGCTGCCGCAGCACCCACAAGGCCCACGACTACCACGCCCTTACCCAGCCAACTCAGTACCGCCAGCTCCACCCCACCTTCAAACCTGTCGTCCGACGATCCCGAGGCAGACCTCTGGCGGGAAGTCAAAGCCAGCGGTGCGCGCGAATACTTGGAAGTTTATTTGCAGCAATACCCCAAAGGTAAATACACCGCCCTGGCCCGGCTGGAGCTGAAAAAGCTCGACGATGCCGACCGTGCCCAGCGTGCGCAAGAAGAGGTCCAGCGCAAACAAGCCGCCGAACAAGCCCGTCAAGAGCAACTGGCCGCCGCCCAATCCGCACGGCTGCAGCAACAGCAAGCCGAACAAGACGCCTGGGCCACCGCCAAATCCCATGACAGCCTGGAAGCCTACGCCACCTACCTGCAAAACTACCCCCAAGGCCGCTACGCCGCACTGGCACAGGTGGCGCGGATCAAAGTGCAGCGCGAAACGGCCGAGCGTGAAAGGCAGCAAGCGGCCCAACGCGAGCGAGAAGCTGAACAAGCCAGGCTTGCACGGGAAGAAGCACAGCGCAAGCAAGCGGCAGACCTTGCCAGAGCCGAACAATTGCAGTCCGCACGCTTGGATCCAAGCAAGACTATCAAAGACTGCGCAGATTGTCCGGAACTGGTTGTCATACCTGCTGGCAGCTTCACTATGGGCAGCAGTGCATCAGAACAGCAGCATGCCCAGCAGCAAGGTGCCCAAAAGACTTGGACCGACAGGGAAGGCCCGCAACATTTGGTGCAGGTGGGCGCTTTTTTGTTGGGCAAGACCGAAGTTAGTGTAGGGCAGTGGCGCGCATTTACCGCTGCTACGAGCTACCGCACGGATGCCGAGCGCAATGCCGGCACTGTTAAAGGTTGTTACGCCATGGACGTGGTTGACGGTAAATGGGACTGGCGTGAAGGCCGCTCCTGGAAAAACCCGGGATGGACCGTTGAAGATAACGAACCTGTAATTTGCATAAGCTGGAATGATGCGAGTGCCTATGTGCAATGGATGCGCAAGCGCACCGGGCTTAATTACAGCTTGCCAAGCGAGGCACAGTGGGAATATGCGGTACGCGCTGGCACCAGCACAAGCCGATTCTGGGGTGACGACCCCAATGCTGCATGTAGATACGCCAATGGTGCCGACCAAACCGCTTGGCCGGATGGGAGTGCAAAGGCGTGGGGCACAAGGCACGAATGTAAAGATGCGTACTTTTATGTCGCGCCGGTTGGACACTATCAGCCTAATGCCTTTGGCCTGTACGATATGTTGGGCAACGCTACGGAGTGGGTGCAGGATGGGTTTCACGATGACTATCGTGGTGCCCCAACAGATGGATCTGTCTGGACAACTGGCGGTGATCCTTCGCTGCGCGTGCTGCGCGGCGGCGGTTGGGACGACAACCCCGGCGACCTCCGCTCCGCCTACCGCGGCAGGAGCTCGCCAGGCGACCGCAACAGCAGCGGCGGTTTCCGTATTGCCCGGACTCTTTAACGCTTTAGCTCTTTTACCCTCTTACCCTTTGCATGAATATTTCATTCAACGTGATGGCTTTCGGGGTTTTGGGGTCTGGGGGCAAAGCCCCAAATGAATTCCCGATTGCCGCGTAGCGGCCCGATTTTTTTGCGCCCACTCCATGCCCCAAGCTACAGACCCACCTGAACCGCGCCTCGACACCCGCGCCGGCCGCACCAATGTGGCAGCCGTCGAAGGCTGTTACCAACTGGTGTTGTGGCTGATCCCGGTGCTTGACAACTTGCCACGCCGCCAAAAGTTCCAGTTGGGCGACCGCATGCAAACCACCGCCATGCAAGTGCTTGAAACCCTGATTGAGGCCGCCTACACGCGTGATCGCAGCGCGCTACTGCAACAAGCCAACCTGGAGCTGGAAAAGCTGCGTGTCTGGATTCGCTTGGCGCACGAACTGCAATTGCTGGATTTCAAACGCTACGAACACACCGCCCGCCTGATCGACGACCTGGGCCGCCAGGTGGGCGGCTGGCTACGGTCGCAACA
Source organism: Rhodoferax sp. (assembly GCA_021738345.1). Classification (GTDB taxonomy): domain Bacteria; phylum Pseudomonadota; class Gammaproteobacteria; order Burkholderiales; family Burkholderiaceae_C; genus Allorhodoferax. The sequence goes on from JAIPCE010000025.1 coordinate 28,463, forward strand.
AGGCCGCGGCCACCCCAGCCGCCAGCGCGCCGATGCCCGGAAGGAGCGAAGCGGATTCCGGGATTTTGTTACCCGCACGCCCACCAAATCCCGGCATCGGCCGACCCCCACCACAATCACCAACGTTCGCCCGCCCAGAGCATCGCGCTATGGTTGCGCATCACCCCGGAATACGCTTCGCTCCTTCCGGGCTACGGCTACTACGGCACTGTTAACGATCATGACAAATATTCACGGGTGCACTGAATTTGGTGTTCGTCCCAGCCGGAGAGATGGTGTAGCGCGTACTCCTTTGCCGCCACCGACGCGGCGCAATGGGGGTCAGAGCCCGATTTCGTTGTGGGGTTTCGCGCTCCGCTCACGCTATCTTCCTGAATCGGGATCCGACCCCCCATTGCACCGCTTGCGTCTCTCCGACCGGCACCATTGCCCATTGCGCCCCTCCGACCGGCACCATTGCGCCACCATCGGTGCGACAAGAGCTTTCAATTTTGGGGCTCTGAACCAGGTGATCGGGTCTGGTTGGCCCGCCGCAGTGCAGCGCTGATATTGTATCCCTGAACCAATAGAAAGATGCTGAGGAGCTTCGGCTAGACGCTGCGGCGACCGTCGCCCATCAGGCCACCGCGCAGAGGATCGACACGCAAATGAGTGTTACACTGAAATGTGTGTCACACGGAGCTTAGCATGCCAAACGTTACTTTTTCAATTGATGAGGACTTGTTGCGTCAATCCAAAATGGCAGCACTTCAGATGGATGCGTCACTGAATGCGGTGGTTAGAACGCTCCTTGACGGGTTTGTAAAATCTGTGGGTTCCCCTAAAGCGAATACAGGTAATTACCGAAAATTGCTGGATTTTTCGCTCGGCCGCGTTCCTTATAGAAAGCTGATGTCGGAGCTTCATATTGAATCAGATGAAGATTTGTTTTTAATGATGTGTAGCGTTGGACTTCCCATGCCAACACTATCAAAAGAAGAGTTGGAAAAAACAAGCCAAATCTTTGAGAGCCTTTCAGGTGGCTGAAAAATACTGCGAGTTGATTGTTCCAGATGCAGGGCCACTCATTACATTGGCGTATGCGGATCATTTAGACTTATTGCTGGCAATGTCTATCAAGGTCGCCATCATTGATATGGTAATGATTGAGTTGACTCGACATAAAACTGAAACGAGTGCATTAATTTTAAATTTTATTAAAATCAACAATATTGAAATCAAGACAACTGACATTGGAACAAAAGCAGTCAACGAGGGAAATAATTTTAAGAAAACACATGCAGGTGAACGGGCCATTCAAGACTTTTTGTTTGATTTCTATGATGAAAATAACGGACAGAAAATTGCCTTGCTTTTGTTTGAGGACCATAAGATTGCCGGAACTGCATTTGTGTTGCCTGATAATGTCTACACCATTTCAACGCGCGCTTTTCTCAATCGGCTTGAGACATTAAAAATTATTGATTCTGCGCAAGATGTAGTAAACGCGGCTTTTTTGGCAGGTCGGAGTTTTTCCCAGCGAGAGGTGGATGTGCCGCCACCAGCCTATCCTGGCATGCGATCATTCTGACGTATCCACAGGAGGCTTAGGGGATACCCCGGGTGCAAATACAGTTCCATCAGGCACGCAGCTCCCGCTGGCACCGCCCAATGCCCACCGCCGCACGTCCACCGCAGTCGCAATCGCATCCGCACGCGGGCAGGACAACGGGGGCGGCTCACTTCGCCACAATACCGGCGTCCCGGGCGGCCTTGGCCCACAAACCGAGCTGCTCTGCGACCAGCGCTTGCAAATCTGCCGGGGAGGACGCTTGTGCCATCATGGCTGAGTCCCCCAGACGCTGGCGAACCGGTGCCTGGCCCAAGGCCCGCTGCAAAGCTTGCGACAGGCGATCGGTCACCGGCTGCGGCAGGCCTGCCGGACCAAACAAGCCACCCCAGGGACGGGCAGCCATGGTCTGCAGCCCCGATTCGGTCAGGGTCGGAACGTCGGGCAAAAGCGGGCTGCGCTCTTTTGACAGGGTGACCAAAGCACGCAGTTTGCCCTGCCGCACCAGCGCCACGTGCGACCCGGAGGCAAAGGCCAGTTGTACTTTTTGAGACACCAGGTCCGGCCCGACGTCGGCATCTCCACGGTAAGCGACCTGTTCCCACTGGGTGCCAATCACCTGGCCCAGTGCGTTCGCGGCCAGACGGGCGGTTCCAGTCGCATAGGCGTGCCGAAGCGGATTCGGCTGCTCTTTTGCATAGGCCATGAACTCTTGCAGATTTTTGACCGGCAGATCGGCCGGCACGTACAGGAAAAAGCTGAACTCGATGGCCTGCCCGATCGGCGTAAAACTCCGCACCGGATCGAAAGGCATTTGCGCGCGGGCCGCAGGCGCATAACTCAGAGCCGTGGCCGTCGCAAAAAACAAGGTTTTGCCATCCGCCGGCGCATTGGCGACACGCGCACCGGCATCGAGCCCATCATTACCGGCGAGGTTCTCCACGGTAACCGGGGACCCCAATTCGGTGGCCATCGCTGCCGCAATGGTGCGCGCGGCAAGGTCTGTGGTGCCCCCTGCGGGAAAAGGAACCAGCAGCACGATCGGTCCATCCGCCGCCACAGCGGCAGGTGAGAGCCAGGGCAACAGCCCAAGCCCGAACAGCACCAGCAGGTTTCTGCGGCGCAGCATTGCCCGCGACGTATCGCGACCCTCACCATGCCAGGCGTTTGCCCTATTGTTATGTTTCATAGTGTTTCCTTTTAAGCGTTCGAAAGACAGGGCCATTCTTTAAGACCGGCGTTAGGGGTCCGTTAGGTGGTCGTTATCCCTCTGTTAACGCACCCTGGCAGGCACGGCGCATCACATCACTCTACTGAACACCACACCCTGGTCCGCTCGGAATCGTGATGGCATTGAAAGTGTTTTGAAATGCCTGACCGCTGGCAACCCGCCACCCGACTTGGCTCAGAATTAGAATTGCACATCATCGAGTTGGGCAAAGCCGACCGGCTAGACAGTGCTGTCTCCCAAAGTCTGCAAGCCTGGGTGACATTTTTTGAACACTGGAGCGAGGAGTCCGCCATGAGTCAGTTGTCGTATC